>NZ_BAAILN010000107.1:136527-137635 GCF_054589155.1 Burkholderia sp. 3C | reverse complement strand
CGCCAGGGCGCGCAAGGTCCAGTAGTCGAGTTCTCGGGCATCGAGTCGATCGGTTTGCATGGCAGGGGTCCAGGGCTGGAAATGGGGCGGTGGGGGGATGCGGAACGTGCCGCAGCATTCATGCCCGCGCCCGCATCGATGCGGTCGTGCCGCCGGGCCTCAACCCGAACCGGGCGCGAGCCGCTTGCGCATCGCGGCGGTGAGCCGTTGCCGCACGTCGCCGTAGCCCTCCCACGGGTCGCGTTCAAGCGCCGCGAGCCGCGCGGCGACGTTCGCGATGGTCCATTGCGCGCCGCCGCGCGTCGCCGGCACCTCGTCCCAGGCAAGCGGCACCGATACGCCGAGCCCGGGCCGCGCGCGCGCCGAGTAGGCGGCCACGGTGCTCGCGCCGCGCCCGTTGCGCAGATAGTCCACGAAGATCAGCCCCTTCCGGTGCTTCGGCCCCATCGTCGCGGTGAAGCGTTCGGGCAGCGTCGCGGCCAGGTGCCGGGCGACGTCCTGCGAAAAATCGCGCGCGTCGTCCCACGACGTGTGGCGGCTGATCGGCGCGACCACGTGCAGGCCCTTGCCGCCGCTCGTCTTGCAGAACGATTCGAGCCCGAGTTCGTCGAGCAGCGCACGCACCAGCCCCGCCGCGTCGGTCATCGCGCGCCACGGCAGCGACGGGTCCGGGTCGAGATCGAACACGAGCCGGTCGGGGCGCTCGATCCGGTCGATCGAGGCGTTCCAGGTATGGAATTCGATGGTGTCGAATTGCGCGGCGTGGATCAGCGCGGTTGCGTCGTCGAGTGTGATCAGCGCGTCGTGGCCGGGGTCGAGCCCGGGATGCCGCGTGACGAACGTCATGCCTTGCCTGCCTGCGTGCTTCTGAAAGAACGACGGGCCGCCGACGCCCTTCATGTACCGCACCAGCGACACCGGCCGGCCGTGCAGTTGCGGCAGCAGCCACGGCGCGAGCGCCGCGTAGTAGTGCACCAGGTCGAGCTTGGTCGCGCCGCTGTCGGCGTCGATCACGCGCTCGGGGTGGGTGATGCGCACGCCGTGAAGGTCGGCGTCGCTGCGCTGTTTCGTCATGGTTCGTCGGTCCGGGGGCGTGGCGGAGGGCGGC
>NZ_BAAILN010000107.1:132890-136429 GCF_054589155.1 Burkholderia sp. 3C | reverse complement strand
TCGGTGCGGGTGCGGGCGTTTCGCGGACGATCCGCGATGCGGGCTTGTCGTCGCGCAGCGCGACGAACGCCGCCTGACGCACGAGGCCGTCCGCCGTCCAGTTCGCGAACTCGCATTCGGCCACGAGCGTGGGCGCCACCCAGTGCACGGCGCCGCCGCCGCGCGGTTTCGGCGGTGTCGCGAACGGCGTGCGCGCCCGCTCGACGGCCTGCAGTTGGCGCAGCAGCGACGCGAGCTGGCGCCGGTCGAAGCCGGTGCCGACGCGGCCCGCGTAGCGCAGTGTCGCCGTGCTGTGGCGTCCGCCGTTGCGGTCGCCCGGTGCGTCGAACACGCCGAGCAGCAGCGCGCCGAGGCCTTCGCGGCTGCCTTGCGGATCGGTGTAGCCGCCGATCACGAACTCCTGCCGCTGTCGGCATTTCAGCTTGATCCACGCGTCGCCGCGCCCGGCGCGGTAGCGGCTGCCGCCGCGCTTGCCGATCAGGCCTTCGAGCCCGGCCTCGGCCGCCGCCGCGAGCAGTTCGGCCGGCTCGCCGTCGAGCGTCGGCGAGAGCCGCAGATGGGGCGACGCCGCTTCGCCGAGCCGCTGCGCGAGCAGCGCGCGACGCGCATCGAGCGGCAGATCCTGCAACGCGCGGCCGTCCAGATGCGGCACGTCGAACAGGAACAAGGTGATCGCGCCGTCGTCGCCGGACGACAGCGCCTGTTGCAGCGCCGCGAAGCTCGGTGCGCCGTTCGGGTCGGCCACCACCGCCTCGCCGTCGAACCAGGCGTTGCGCACCGGCAACGCGGCGAGGGCTTCGCACTGCACATGAAATTTCGCGCTCCAGTCGTTGCCCTCGCGCGTGTAGATTTGCGCCGAGCGCCGCCGGCCGCTGCCGGCGATGCGGATCAGCACGCGGTAGCCGTCGAATTTCATTTCGTAGCGCCAATCGTCGCCGGGAGGGGGCGCATCGACGAGCGTCGCGAGCTGGGGACTGAGGCGCTCGGGCAGGGCGGCGCGGCGGCCTGCGGGGGCGGGGTGGGAGGGGGCGGCGTTCGACGAGGGCTTGGCGTGGCGCTTCGTCTTTGCGGTGGTGCCCGGTGTGGCGCGGGCGGCTTCGCTCGGCGTGGCGTTCGACGAGACCTTGGCGCGGCGGTTTACCTTGGCGGTGGTGCCCGGTGCGGCGCGGACGGCCTCGCTTGTTGCAGCGCTCGGCGAGGACTTGGCGCGGCGATTCGTCTTCGCGGTGGTGCCCGGTGTGACGTGAGCCGCCTCGCTCTTTGCAGCGCTCGACGAGGCCTTCGCGCGGAGGTTTGCCTTGGCGGCGGTGCCCGGCACGGCGTGGGCGGTCTCGTTCGACGAGACCTTGGCGCGACGCTTCGCCTTCGCGGCGCTGCCCGGCGCCTCGCTCGCCGCCTCGTCGCGGGCCTTGATCAGCAGCCACGATGTCTGCTTGCCGTGCCCGATCGAGCGCGTGCGCACCAGCGACCAGCGCCCGTGCAGCTTGCCGCCTTCGAGCGCGAACGTGAGCTTGCCGTCGCGGTAGCCGCGCCGCGCGCCGGCCTGCCCGCCGTCCGGAATCCAGTGGCCGGCGTCGTCGATCCGCACGCTGCCGGCGCCGTAATGGCCGACGGGAATGTCGCCCTCGAACGCGCCGTAATCGAGCGGATGATCCTCGGCCTGCACGGCGAGCCGCTTGACCGAAGGGTCCAGGCTCGGCCCCTTCGGAACGGCCCAGGATTTGAGCACGCCGTCGAGTTCGAGCCGGAAGTCGTAATGCAGATGCCGCGCGTGATGCTCCTGCACGACGAACCGCAGCGCAGCCGGGGCGGCGCGGGCGGCCGGGGCCGAACGGACGGCGCGGGCGGGCGCGCCGCTCGGTTCGGGCGTCGCGTCGAAACGGCGCTTGCGGCGGTAGTCGGCGAGCTTGCGGGTCGGCATCGGCGCTCCGGTATCGGTTCGGGCTCAGGCGGCCCGGCGCTTGGGCGCGTGGCCGCGAGCGGCCGCGGCGGCCTTCGGTTTGGCGGCGGCCGTTTTCTTCGCGACGGGGCGCTTGGCGGCAGCCTGTTTCGTCGCCGTCTTGCCGGGGGGCTTCTTTTTCGTCGATGCCGATGCCGATGTCGATTCCTTCGGCGCGCGCTTGCCGGTCGGGGCGGCTTTCCCGGCGGCGTTGGCGGCCTTGGCGGCCTTCGCCGCCGCCTTCTTGCGAACCGGCTTGTCGTGATTGTCGCGATTGTCGCGACCGCCGCCGTCGCTCGCGGCCGCCTCGGGCTGCACCCCGTCGTTTGCCTGCCGCCCGCGCTTGCCGCTCAGGCTGCGGCGCAGCAGCTCGGTCAGGTCGAGAACGTTCGACGGCGCGCGCGGCTTGCCGGCGGCGGGGGTTTCGACCTTCTTCGATTTGCCGGCCTTGATCTTGCGTTCGACGAGCGCCAGGATGTCGTCGCGAAACGTGTCGCGATAGGCGTCCGGCGACCAGTTGCCCGACATGTCGTCGATCAGCTTGCCGGCCATCTGCCGCTCGCGGGCGCTGACGCCGGCCTTCCGGGCGCTGGTCCGGCCGGCCGCGAATTCGTCGAGCGGGCGCAGTTCGTTATCCCAGCGCAGCAGGTCGAGCGCGAGCACCGCGCCCACCGGAATCAGCGCCGCCAGATGCTGCCGCTCGTGGATGACCACGTGCGCGATGCCGATCTTGCCGGTATCGACGAGCGCCTCGCGCAGCAGCGCATAGACCTTCTCGCCGTTGCGGTCGGGCAGCAGGTAATACGGCGTATCGAGATACAGGAACGACACGGCGGCGGCCTCGACGAACGTCACGATGTCGATCGAGCGCGTCGATTCGGGGTTCGCGGCGCGGATCTCGTCGTCGCTCAGCACGACGTAGCGTTCCTTTTCGTATTCGTAGCCGCGCACGATGTCCTCGCGCGGCACCTCGCGGCCGGTGCGCTTGTTCACGCGCCGGTAGCCGACCGGGTCCATCGAGCGCTGGTCGAGCAGGTGAAACGACGGCTTGACGGTGCGCGTGGCCGGCACCAGTTGCACCGGCACATGGACCAGCCCGAAGCTGATCGCTCCTTTCCAGATCATGGCAGGCATCGCGTGCTCCGTGAGTGATTCGGATGGCGAAGGGCTTTCCGCCGTGCCGCATTCCCGCTTGCCGCGCGCGGGGCGGCCCGAGTTCGGGTTTTCGCAGGATGGATCGAGATGTTCGCAAGAGGCGTGCCGCGCGGCGGGGAGGGCCGATCGGCAGGCCGATTCGCGTCGGTCCGGCTGCGGCGGCAGCGCACCCGTGCGTCGGAGCATCCGGTCGGCCAGGCGATTCGCGGGGGCCAGCCGGCCGGCGTCGCGCAAATCCTGCTGCCGGTTTGTAAAAAAGCGAGCCGTGGTGGCGGCCGATGTCGCCTGCCGGCGCGACGCAGCCGGGCCGGCGGCACCGGGGCGGCCGGGCAACCGACGCGCAGCGGCCGGGCAGAAAACCGATCCAAAACCGATCCAAAGCCGCCCCGAAGCCGCCCCGAAGCCGCCCCGAAGCCGCCCCGAAGCCGCCCCGAAGCCGCCCCGA
>NZ_BAAILN010000107.1:102617-132789 GCF_054589155.1 Burkholderia sp. 3C | reverse complement strand
GCCCCAAAATCGACCCAAACCCGGCAAGTCGAAGCGCCGCCACCCCCACCACCGCCCCCCACAGCGAGATCGCAGTTTCGCGAGCGATCCATGCCCTGTAAAGTGCGGGTGCGCTACCCGCCGACCCGCTCCCGAACGCCCGATTCCCGCGTCCGCTCATCCGGACGAAGTCGAGGCATTTGCCGGCCGATGCGCGGATTAAAAAGCACAAAGGACCCAATGACCGAAGCTCTCGACCCGCTCACTTTCCGCAAGATCATCCAGCGCAATATCGCGTTACCGCTCGGCATGGGCCTGGTGAGCGTCGCGGTGTTCATCGGGCTGGTGCTGTATCTGACCTCCACCATGAGCTGGGTCGAGCACTCGGAGCGGGTGATCGGCAATGCCAACGAAATGATGCGGCTGGCGGTCGAACGCCAGGCGTCGATGCGCGGCTACCTGATCACCGGCGACGAACGCTTTCTATCACCTTACGAACTCGACGAAAGCCGCTTCCAGGCCGAGATCGACGGTTTGGTGAAGCTGGTGTCCGACAACCCGCCCCAGGTCGAGACGCTCAAGCGCATCCAGGCGATCCAGACGCGCTGGAACCGCAACGCGGACGACATCATCGAGCTGCGCCGCAAGAACCTCGATTACAGCGGCGCGGTGCGTTCGAGCCGCGGCCAGCAGGAATTCGACGAAATCCGCCGCGAGTTCGCGGGTTTCCTCGACGTCGAACTGGCGCTGCGCCAGCAACGCGGCGACGCCGCCCGGAGCCTGACGGCGGTGCTCGTCAGCGTGTTCGTGCTGTTCAGCGTGCTGGTCAGCGCGTTCCTGGCGTGGCGCGGCCGGCGCGAGTTGCTCGAACTGTCGCGCACCTATGACGACGCGCTGCGCCAGCAGGTCGAACACACCGACGTGCTGAAACGGCAGGTGTGGGTGCGCTCGGGCCAGCGCCTGCTCGCGGAAAAGATGGTCGGGCAGAGCAGCGCCGCCTCGGTGGGGCAGGCCACGCTCGATTTCCTCGCGCACTACCTCGACGCGTTCGTCTCGGCGCTCTACGTGCGCGACGCGACCAGCGGCGAGCTGCGCCGGGTCGCCACGCACGGCTTCAGCGCGGATGCCGCCGCCGGCGGCGCCCGCAGCTTCCGCGACGCCGAAAGCCTGATCGGCCAGGCCGCCACGTCGCGCCGCACGGTGGTGCTCAAGGACATTCCCGACAACTACCTGATGGTGACGTCGGGCCTCGGCGGCAGCGCGCCGCGCGGCCTGGTGGTGCTGCCGGTCACGAGCGACGATGCGGTAAACGGCGTGGTCGAAATGGCCTTCATGCGCGATATCGAGGCGCGCGACCTCGAATTCCTGGAACTGATCGCCAACAGCACGGGCGACTTCCTCGCCGCCGCGCAATATCGCGAGCGCCTGCAGGACACGCTCGCGGAAGCGCAACTGCTGAACGAGGAAATGCAGGTCCAGCAGGAAGAACTGCGGGTGGCCAACGAAGGGCTGGAGGAGCGCGGGCGGGCGCTGACCGATTCGCAGGCGCGGCTCCAGTCGCATCAGGCCGAGCTTGAGCAGACCAACACGCAACTCGAGGAATACGCGCAGCGCCTGGAGCGGCAGAAGGAAGAACTCGTGACGGCGCAGGAGTCGATCTCGGCCAACGCGGCGCGACTCGAACAGACCAGCCGCTACAAGTCCGAGTTCCTGGCCAACATGTCGCACGAGTTGCGCACGCCGCTGAACAGCTCGCTGATTCTCGCGCGGCTGCTGCAGGAAAACCGCGGCGGCAATCTGACCAAGGAACAGGTCCATTACGCCGAAACCATCCACAGCTCGAACAGCGACCTGCTGAACCTGATCAACGACATTCTCGATCTGTCGAAGGTCGAGGCCGGGCAGGTCACGATGGAGCCCGAGTGGGTGGCGCTCGAACCGGTCATGCAGTCGCTGCGCGAGATGTTCGAGCCGATCGCGGCCGCCAAGCCGCTCGCGCTGACGATTTCGCGTGCGCCCGGCGCGCCGGCGACGATCGTGACCGACAGCCAGCGGCTCGTGCAGATCCTGCGCAACCTGCTGTCCAACGCGCTGAAGTTCACCGAGCGCGGCGAGGTGGCGCTGAGCATCTCCGCGGACGCGTCGGGCCAGATCCGTTTCGACGTGCGCGATTCCGGCATCGGCATCGCCGCCGACAAGCTCGAAATGATCTTCGAGGCGTTCCAGCAGGCCGACGGTTCGACCAGCCGCCACTACGGCGGCAGCGGCCTGGGCCTGTCGATCTCGCGCCGCTTCGCGGAATTGCTGGGCGGACGGATCGGCGTGGCGAGCGAACTCGGCGCGGGCAGCGTCTTCACGCTGTGGCTGCCGGCCGAGGCGGCGTGGACGGCAGATGCCGAAGGCACGCCGGACGCCGGCGCGCTGCATTCGGCACGTGCGCTGCGCGATGCGGTGCCGATGCTGGCCGACGCACCGGGCCTGGCCGCCACGTTCGGCGCGGCCGGTTTCACGACCGGCGCATCGGGCGCATCGAGCACGCCGTCGCGTGATCCGCACGAGCGGGCCGTGACGGCCGCCAGCTCGGCCACGGCGGCGCAATCGATCGCCGACGACCGGCATTACCGCCAGCGGCCCGGCCGCCTGATCCTCGCGATCGAGGACGACCTCGTGTTCGCCGGCATCCTGCGCGATCTCGTGCACGAACTCGATTTCGATTTCGTGCACGCGGCCGACGGCGGCTCTGGCATCGCGCTGGTGCGCGACATGCAGCCGACCGCCGTGCTGCTCGACGTGGGCCTGCCCGATCATTCGGGGCTGACCGTGCTCGAATGGCTGAAGAACGATTCGCTGACGCGCCACATCCCGATCCATATCGTGGCCGCCACCGATCACACCGCGAAGGCGCTGCACCTCGGCGCGGTGGGCTACACGATGAAGCCGGCGGCGCGCGCCACGCTCGAATCGGCGATCCGCCGCCTCGAAGGCCGCCTGCAACATCGCCTGAAGCGCGTGCTGGTGATCGAGGACGACCTGGCGATGCGCGAGAGCATTCGCGTGCTGCTCGGCAACGAGACCACCGACATCGTGGCGGTCGATACGCTGGCGCGCGCCATCGAGCAGCTCGACGGCAACGAGTTCGATTGCGTGGTGACCGACCTCGCGCTGCCCGACGGCACCGGCTACGACCTGCTCG
The DNA here is from genome assembly GCF_054589155.1 of Burkholderia sp. 3C. NCBI lineage: Bacteria > Pseudomonadati > Pseudomonadota > Betaproteobacteria > Burkholderiales > Burkholderiaceae > Burkholderia > Burkholderia sp. 3C. Next base: position 129,617 of record NZ_BAAILN010000107.1, on the reverse strand, counting down.
AACGGCTCGCGACCGACCCGGCGCGCGCGCTGCTGCCGGTGATCGTCTACACCGGCCGCACGCTGTCCGTCGACGAGGAACACCGCCTGCGCCGCTATTCGAAGTCGATCATCATCAAGGGCGCGCGCTCGCCCGAGCGCCTGCTCGACGAGGTGACGCTGTTCCTGCACAGCGTGGAATCGACGCTCGCGCCCGAGCAGCAGCGCATGCTGCGCACGGTGCGCCAGCGCGACGACGTGTTCGAGGGCAGCGCGATCCTGCTGGCCGAGGACGACGCGCGCAACATCTTCGCGCTGTCGCACGTGATCGAGCCGCTCGGCGCGAAATTGTTCATCGCGCGCAACGGCCGCGAAGTGCTGGAGGTGCTCGAACAAGGGCACAAGATCGACCTGGTGCTGATGGACGTGATGATGCCGGAGATGGACGGCCTGGCCGCCACGGCCGCGATCCGCCAGGACGTGCGCTTCCTGCAGTTGCCGATCATCGCGCTGACCGCCAAGGCGATGGAGCACGACCGCATCCGCTGCATCGAGGCGGGCGCCGACGATTACATCTCGAAGCCGATCGACATCGACAAGCTCGTGTCGCTCTGCCGGGTCTGGCTGCGGCAGCGCTGAGATGGACATCGACCGCATGAACCCCGTCGATCCCACCGACCCGAACGATCCGGCCGGCCCGGCCGCGCCGGACGCCGAGCCGCGCCTGTCGGATTTCGATCTCGAACTGAAGCTGCTGCTCGACGCGATCTACCTGAAATACCAGCACGATTTCCGGCATTACTCGATGCCGTCGCTGCGCCGCCGTCTCACGCAGGCGCTGACGGAATTCGGCCTGCCGAGCCTGTCGCAGTTGCAGGATCGCATCCTGCGCCGCGAGGAGGATTTCACGCGGCTGTTCCAGTTCCTGACGATCCAGGTCAGCGAGATGTTTCGTGATCCGGCCTATTTCCGCGCGCTGCGCGAGCAGGTGCTGCCGATCCTGCGGACCTATCCGTCGATCAAGGTGTGGGTGGCCGGATGCAGCAACGGCGAGGAGCTGTGGTCGATGAAGATCCTGTTCGAGGAGGAGGGGCTCACCGAGCGCACGATGTTCTATGCGACCGACATCAACCCCGATGCGCTGGCGCGCGCCGAAGCCGGCATCTACACGCTCGACCGCATCGCGGGCTTCTCGCGCAATTACCTGGAAGCCGGCGGCAAGCGTTCGCTGTCGGACTACTATCACGCGGCCTATGGCGGCGCGCGTTTTTCGACCCAACTGCGCGACCGGGTGGTGTTCGCCGATCACAGCCTGTCGACCGACGAGGTGTTTCTCGAGGCGCATCTGGTGTCGTGCCGCAACGTGCTGATCTATTTCGATCGCGCGTTGCAGGATCGCGCGCTGGCGCTGTTCGAGCGCACGCTGGTGCGGCGCGGCTTTCTGGGCCTCGGCATCAAGGAAAGCCTGCGCTTCTCGGGGCAGCACCCGGCGTTCGAGGATTTCCGCGAGCGCGAGCGCATTTACCGGAAACGTTGATGACTTCGTGCGCAGCTTCCTTTCCCTCCGAGCCCGCACCGCGCGCCTACGAGGCCGTGGTGATCGGCGCGTCGGCCGGCGGCGTCGAGGTGCTGGGCGTGCTGCTCGGCGCGCTGCCGGCGGATTTTTCGGCGATCGTGATGGTGGTGGTGCACTTGCCGGCCAATGCGCAGAGCCATCTGGCGCAGGCGCTGGCGCGCCATTGCCGGCTGCCGACGATCGAGCCCGATGCCGGCGAGCCGCTGCGGGGCGGGCACGTTTATCTGGCGCCGCCCGATTACCATATGCTCGCCGCCGACGACCGCACGGTGGCGCTGTCGGTGGATGCCCGGGTGGGGTTCTCGCGGCCGTCGATCGACGTGCTGTTCGAATCGGCCGCGTATCAATTTCGCAGCCGCCTGCTGGGCTTGCTGCTGTCGGGTGCCAACGACGACGGCGCGGCCGGCCTGGCCTGCATTCGCGCCGCGGGCGGAACGGCCTGGGTGCAGCAACCGGAGACGGCGGAGGCGCCCACCATGCCGCGCGCGGCGATCGCGCGCGGGGCCGCCGACGCCATCCTTTCACCGCTCGCGATGGCCAACCGGCTGGCGAGTTTGCCTGTTTACTCCTGATGCACACCATGGCTTCTGTCAACATTCTCATTGTGGACGACATCGCCCACAACATCACGGCGTTGCAGGCCCTGCTTGCCCGGGATGGCGTCAACCTGCTGGTGGCGCAATCGGGAACCGCGGCGCTGGAATTGCTGCTGGTGCATGACGTCGCGCTGGCGCTGCTCGACGTCAACATGCCCGACATGAACGGCTTCGAGCTGGCCACGCTGATGCGCGGCAGCTCGCGCACCGCCCACGTGCCGATCATCTTCCTGACCGCCACCTCGGAAGAGGCGTCGCGCACGTTTCGCGGCTACGAGGCCGGCGCGGTCGATTTCCTCTACAAGCCGATCAATGCGGCGATCCTGAAGGCGAAGGTCGAGGTGTTCGTGCAACTGGAGCGGCACAAGCGGCTGCTGGCCGAGGAGTTGCAGACCACCCGCGACCTGCTCGAAGCGAACGAGATGCTGATGGCGGTGCTCGGCCACGATCTGCGCACGCCGCTCGGCGCGGTGCTGGCCTCGGCCGAATACCTGCTGCGCGATCCGGCCGGCACGCAGACGGCCACCGTGGCGAACCGCATCAAGACCAGCTCGCTGCGCATGGCGCGCATGGTGCATCAGTTGCTGAACCTGGCGCGCCTGCAAGGCGGCCGGCTGCAGATGCAGCGGCAGCCCGCGCAGTTGGGCGCGCTGTGCCGCGCGGTGGCGGACGAATTCCGCACCAGCGAGGGCGGCGACCGGATCGTCGTGACCGAGCGCGGCGATTGCGCCGGCGTGTGGGATGGCGACCTGCTGTGGCAGGCCGTGTCCAACCTGGTCAGCAACGCGCTGCAATACGGCGCGGCGGACAGCCCGGTGACGGTCGATGTGGATGGCGAGGCCGCGGGCCGGGTGGTGGTGAAGGTGCGCAATCGCGGCGTGATCGCGGCGAACGTGGTGCCGCACCTGTTCGAGGCGTTCGGGCCGGGCGCGGCCGGCTCGCCCAAGCGCGCGGGCCTGGGCCTCGGCCTGAACATCGTCCAGAAGGTGATCCAGATGCACAAGGGCACGGCGCGCGTGGAGACGCACGAAGCCGATCACACGACGTTCCGTCTCGATCTGCCGCGCTCGGACGAAGCCGGCGAGCTTCGGCCGCTCGTCTAGACCCAACGCGATCGACACCACAACAGTCACCAATCATGACAAGTACAACGACTTATCAAGCCGGCCCGTCGGGAGACTGGGAGCGCGCATGGGTGCAGACGACCGGGGATTACTCGATCTGCACGCTGGCGCCGGACGGCCGCATCCTGAGCTGGAATCGCGGCGGGGAACGCATTCACGACTGCCGGAGCGCCGATATCGTCGGCCGGCATTTTTCCGGGTTCTATCCGGAGCACGACCGCGCGGCCGGCGTGCCCGGCCACGCCCTGGCCGGCGCCGCCGAGCACGGCCACCATGCCGGCCTTGGCTGGCGCCTGCGCAGCGGCGGTGCGCCGTTCTGGGCCAGCGTCGTGATGACCGCGCTGCGCGGCGACGACGGCACGCTGCTGGGCTTCGTCGAGGTCGTGCGCGACCTCAGCGACGAGAAGGCGGCCTACGACGCGGCGCTCGAGAACGAGCGCCAGTTCCGGCTGCTGGTGCAGGGCGTGGTGGATTACGCGATCTTCATGCTGTCGCCCGACGGCCGCGTGGTGAGCTGGAACCCGGGCGCCGAGCGCATCAAGGGCTATACGGCCGAGCAGATCGTCGGCTCGCATTTCTCGCGCTTCTACACGCCCGAAGATGTGGCGGATGGCGTGCCGGAGCGTGCGCTCGCCACGGCGCGCGACGAAGGGCGCTTCGAGGCGGAAGGCTGGCGGGTGCGGCGCGACGGCAGCCGTTTCCTCGCCCATGTCGTGATCGACGTGATTCGGCACGACGGCGTGATCGTGGGCTTCGCCAAGGTGACGCGCGACATCACGGAGCGCCGCAAGGCCGCCGAGCAGCTCGACCAGGCGCGCGCCGCGCTGTTCCAGTCGCAGAAGATGGAGGCGCTCGGCCAGTTGACGGGCGGCGTCGCCCACGATTTCAACAACGTGCTGCAGGTGCTGCGCGGCAATCTCGATCTGCTCACGCATCGCCACGAGCACGACCCGTGGACGCTCGAACGGCTGCAAAAGGCGATCGACGCGACCGAGCGCGGCTCGCGGCTTGCCGCGCATCTGCTGGCGTTCGGCCGGCAGCAGGCGCTGCAACCGCTGGTGGTGAGCCCCGAGCGCCAACTGCGCGAGATGGACGCCTTGCTGCGCCGCACGCTCGGCGACGCCATCGAGATCGATACGGTGGTCGCGCCGGGGCTGTGGTTCGCGATGCTCGATCCGCACCAGTTCGAGAACGCCGTGCTCAATCTCGCCGTCAACGCGCGCGAGGCGATGCCCGAGGGCGGCAAGCTGACGCTCGAACTGTCGAACGAGACGCTCGACGAGGGCTACGTCGCGGCCGAGCCCGACGTGCTGCCGGGCCAGTACGTGATGCTGGCCGTGACCGACAACGGCGTGGGCATGTCGCACGACGTGCTGGCCCGCGCGTTCGACCCGTTCTTCAGCACCAAGCCGGAAGGCATCGGCACGGGCCTGGGCCTCAGCATGGCCTACGGCTTCGTCAAGCAGAGCGGCGGGCATATCCGCATCTACAGCGAGGTCGGCTACGGCACCACCGTGAAGGCATATTTCCCGATGACGTACGAGGCGCTCGCCGCCACGCCGTGCGCCGCGCCCGAGACGCCGCAGCAGGGCAGCGAGACGGTGCTGGTGGTGGAGGACGATCTGTCGGTGCAGTCGACCGTGATCGACACGCTGACGGGGCTCGGCTACGAGGTGCTGAAGGCCAGCGACGCGCATCAGGCGCTGGCCGTGATCGGCAGCGGCGCGCGCATCGACGTGCTGTTTACCGACGTGGTGATGCCGGGGCCGTTGAGCAGCCCGGAGATGGCGCGTCTGGCCAAGCAGCAGTTGCCCGCGCTCAAGGTGCTGTTCACGTCGGGCTACACGCGCAATGCGATCGTGCACGGCGGCCGGCTGGACCCTGGCGTCGAGCTGTTGAGCAAGCCGTATAGCCGCCAGCAACTGGCGACCCGGCTGCGCGGGCTGTTGAGCGCGGCTGGCGAGGCGGCAGCGCCGGCGGCACCGGTGATGGCGAGCGAGCCGATTGCGGTGGAACCGGCTGCAGCGGCTGCATCGCCTGCGCCGGCCTTCGACGCGGCCGCCGCGAAGCGCGTGCTGGTGGTCGACGACGATATCGATTCGCTGGAGGCCACCGCCATGCTGCTGGAGATGAATGGCCTGACGGTGCTCAAGGCCGACCATCCGCGCAAGGCGCTCGAGCTGCTCGAAACCGAGCCATGCGGCGTGCTGCTGACCGATCTGGCCTTGCCCGACATCGACGGCATGGAACTGGCGCGTCTGGCGTTCGCGCGGTATCCCGGCATCGGCGTGATTTTCGCGTCGGGCCACGCCGTGTCGCGGATGCAGGCGTTCGATTTCGCCTGGACCGCGTTGCAGAAGCCGTTCGATGCGGACCAGTTGTTCGACGCGGTGGAGCGGATCGTTCGAGGCACGTGAGGGCTGTTGGGCGTTCGGCGGCTGGGGTCGGGTCCGCTGAACGCCGCCGGGTAAATTCTGCAAGCCGTGTAGCAATCACCCGGGGCGCGTCGCTCGCGCCTCGCGCCCGCGTCGCGTTTGCCGGGCACCGTCGTTGCTCGATATGTCGTGACGGCCGATACGGAGCCGCAAACGAGAACAGGAGCACGTCATGGCAAACGCACTCGACCAACGCAAGATCGCGATCCTCGCGGTGGACGGATTCGAGGAAGTCGAACTGACCGAGCCGCAGCGCGCGCTGGCGGCCGAAGGCGCGCAGGTGCACGTGATTTCGACGCAGCACGGCGAGATCCAGGGTTTCCGGCACGTCGACAAGGGCGCGCGCGTCAAGGTGGACCGCACGTTCGACGAGGCGAGCGCGGCCGATTACGACGCGGTGGTGTTGCCGGGCGGCGTCGTCAACGGCGACGCGATCCGCATGGTGGACGACGCGCGCCGCTTCGTGACCGAGGCCACCCGGGCCGACAAGCCGATCGCCGTGATCTGCCACGGCGGCTGGCTGCTGGTGTCGGCCGGCGTGGTCGGCGGACGCAGGATGACGAGTTGGCCGAGCCTGCAGGACGACATCCGCAACGCGGGCGGCACCTGGGTGGATGAACCGGTGGTACGCGACGGCTCGCTGATTTCGAGCCGCAAGCCGGACGACCTGAAGGCGTTCAATGCGGCGCTGATCGACAGCCTCGCCTGAACGCGGGCGGGGCCGGTCGATTCACGGCGGATTCACTGATTCACTGCGCCTCGTTCACGCGCCCGTTGCCGAACATCGTCCGGTAATAGGCGCGTCCGGCCGCCAACGGCGCATCGAAGTCGAAACCGCGCGCCAGCATGTTTTGCAGGTCCGCATGCGCGATCTTCATGACGTAGCCGGATTCGGTCGCCACGAGCCGGCAGCGTGCGCCGTTCGCCACCGTCCGGTTGAACCATTGCCCCGCCTCGCCGCGCCCGGCGCGTTCGGCCCGGCCGTCGTGCTCGACTGCCCAGCCGCCGTCGAGCAGTATCCAGTCGTCCGAAGCGTTTTCGCTGCCGCCGGCGCGGCACGCATCGATGACGGACCCTTCCCGCACCTGCCATTCCTTCGAATGCGCGATCACCCATTGCAACTGCTCGGTCGACAGCGCCGTGAAGAACGGCGTGCGGCGCAGCAGGAACAGGTACGTGACGGACGGCTTCATCGACATCTGGCCGGCCGCATCGGGTTCGGCCTGCGCGTGGCATCCCGCCGTCGAGGCGAGCAGCGCGGAGGCAAGGCACAGGGCGAGCAGGGGGCGAAGTCGGTGGAGAAGCAGGGCGATGAGCTTGGGCATGGCGGGCGGTGGCGTGGCGAAGTCGCATCGCATGATGGGCCGGCCCGCGCCGCGTGTCATTGCCGTGCGCGAAGTTCTGAATTCAACCGGCGCGAATGAAGCGTGCGTTGCCCGGTTGCCGTGCTGCTGACAGCACGGTGTCAGCAGCCTCCTCGTAGCATGCGCCGACACATCGACTTCAGGAGGAAACCCCATGGACTTCGTCTCCACCCGCATCATCACCGACGACATTCGCCGGCTGGTCGGCTTCTACGAAACGCTCGGCCTCACGGCCACCTGGTACACCGACGATTTCGCCGAACTGGCGTCGCCGTCGTGCACGCTGGCGGTCGGCAGCAAGCGCACCATGGACCTGTTCGGCGCGGGCGCGGCCACGCCCGGCAGCAACCGCGCGATGATCGTCGAGTTTCGCGTGGACGACGTCGACGCCGCGTTCGCGCGGCTCGAACCGCATCTCGCCGACATCGTGCAGGCGCCGGTCACGCAGCCGTGGGGCAACCGCTCGGTATTGTTTCGGGATCCGGACGGTAATCTCGTCAACCTGTTCACGCCCGTGACCGAGGATGCGATTCGCAAGTTCGCGAAGGCTTGAGCGGTGAATCCGCCATGCCGTGCTCACGCCGGATGGCGCGCCGAGAACTGCCGCGCGGCAATGAGCACCGGCAGCAACTGCCGGCCCCGCTCCGTCAACTGATATTCGACGCGCAACGGCTTCTCGCCGAAATCGATGCGCTCGATCAGGCCGTCGGCCGCCAACTCGCGAAGGTGCTGGGTCAGCATCTTCTGCGAGATGCCGGGCAGGTCGCGTTTCAACTGCAAGGTGCGCAGCGCCGGATCGGCGTAGAGCCGGAACAGGATCGGCAGCTTCCAGCGCCCGTGGATCATGCGGATCACGCGCGCGACATGCGCGACCGAGCCGTCCGGGCCGAGGCAGGCCTCGCGCGCTTCGGGCGAGATGGGGGCCATGGGCACCGAAAAGTGCGTACTTGTTTCGTTCACTCGTGCTCCCTATCGTGGCGTCTTCGTAGACGAAGCGTGAGGGATAGGCGATGGATTTGCAATTGCACGGCAAGACGGCGCTGGTGACGGGAAGCAGCAAGGGCATCGGCGAGGCGCTGGCCAGGACGCTCGCGCGGGAAGGCGCGTTCGTGGTGGTGCATGGCCGCGATGCCGGGCTGGCCGCGCGCGTGGCCGGCGAGATCGCCGGGCAGGGCGGCCGGGCCGCGTTCGTGACGGGCGACCTGACGGACGACCACGCGGTGCGGCGGCTGGTCGACGATGCGCAGGCCCGCGCCGGACGCATCGATATCCTGATCAATAACGCGGGCGGCTCGGGCGGCTCGCGCGACGATTGGAACACGACGCAGGCCGGCGCGTGGGCGTCGGCCTACGACCGCAACGTGCTGGCCGCGGTGCGCGTCGCCACGCGGCTGCTGCCCGCCATGCGCGCGGCCTGCTGGGGGCGCGTGATCAATATTTCGAGCCTGGCCGCGACGATTCCGCCGCCCAGCGCGCCCGACTACTCGGCCAGCAAGGCCGCGATCAATGCACTGACCTCGTCGATGGCGAAGGCCGTGGCGGCCGACGGCGTGACGGTCAATGCCGTCTCGCCGGGCACGATCCACAGCGCCGCGCTCGATGCGCGGTTTCGCGAGGTGGCCGCCGAGCGCGGGCTGGCCGAGCGCGACGGCGCGTGGGAGGCGGTCGAGCGGGCCGTGCTGCCGAGCTTCGCGCAGGTGCCGATGGGGCGGGTCGGGCGGCTCGACGAGATCGCCGACGCCGTGGCGTTTCTTGCCAGCCCGCTCGCGGGCTACATCACGGGGGTGAACCTGCGGATCGATGGCGGGTTGTCGCCGGGGGTGTGACGCACCGCCACGAAGCCCATGCATTTGCTTCGCGCTGCTTACGACTACGACGCCTCATGCTTCTCGCTGAAGCGCTGCCGCCATTGCGTCGGCCCGATCGCGAACTGCCGGACGAACGCGTTGCGCAGGCGCTCCTCGCGGCCGAAGCCGGTGCGCCGCGCCACTTCCGACAGCGAATACGTGGTGGAGGTCAGCAGCGATTGCGCGCGTTCGAGGCGCAGGCCTTGCAGCGCCTTGCCGGGCGGCATGCCGATCTTCTCGGTGAAATGGCGGATGAAGGTGCGCGGCGACATGCCGGCCTCGTCGGCCAGGTCGGTCACCTTCAGCGGCCGGTGCAGGTTCTTGCCGAGCCAGTCGAACAGCGTGCCGAAGCCGTCGGCGGTTTGCAGCGCCAGCGGCGTGCTGAATTGCGCCTGCCCGCCCGAGCGCCGCATGTACACCACCAGCCGCCGCGCGGCGAGCGCCGCCAGCGCGTTGCCGAAATCCGCCTCGACCATCGCCAGCGCGAGATCGATGCCGGCGGTCACGCCGGCCGAGGTCCAGACCCGGCCGTCGCGCACCCAGATCGGATCGGGCTGCACCTCCACCGACGGGAATTCCCGCGCCAGCGCCGCGCACGAGCGCCAGTGGGTGGCCGCCTTGCGCCCCGCGAGCAGCCCGGCCTCGGCCAGCAGGAACGCGCCGGTGCAGACCGAACACACCCGCTCGGCGCGCTCGGCCAGCGCCCTGACTTGCCGCACGATCTCGGGCGACTTGCGCGCCGCATGCACGCCCGGGCCGCCCGGGATCACGAGCGTGTCGAAGCGCCCGTCGGGCGGCGGCTCGGTCAGCACCGTCATGCCGCCTTGCAGCCGGCGCGGGCCGCCATTCTCGGACACCACGCTGCACCGGTAACGCTCGACCATCGCCTCTTCGCTGGCGGTGTCGAAGGTCTGGAGCGGGCCGGACACGTCGATCGGCTGGGCGCCGTCGAACACGAAGATCACGATCCGGCGAGGGGGCGGGGAGGCAAGGGCAGGCATTGGCAAAAAATACGCGTTTTCTGTCTTTTTTGCCAGTACGCGGGCTGATTCAATGGCGTCACCACTCGGAGGATTCCATGACCCCATCGCTCGAACTTGCCCCCCAAACCCAAACCGCCGGCCTGCTGCTGTTCTCGGACATGACGCAACTGGACCTGACCGGCCCGCTCGAAGTGCTCGGCCGGCTGCCCGGCTGGCGCGTGGAAATCGTCGCGCCGAGTCGCGCGCCGGTGCGCACCGACAAGGGCCTGGTGATCCAGCCCGACGCCGATTTCGCCGGCGCGTCCGCCTACGACCTGTTCGTCGTGCCGGGCGGCCCCGGCACGGACGAGGCGATGCTCGACCCGCAGATCGTCGGCTTCGTGCGCGAACGCGCGCTCGCCGCGAAATACATCTTCGGCATCTGCACCGGCTCGCTGCTGCTCGGCGCGGCCGGCCTGCTGAACGGCCGCCGTTCAGGCGGCCACTGGCAGGCGCGCGACCTGTTGAACCGGTTCGGCGCGATCCCCAGCGACGAACGCCTGACGATCGACGGCAATATTTACACGTCGGGCGGCGTCACGGCCGGCATCGACATGGCCCTGCGCGTGGCCGCCGAAGTGGCCGGCGAGGACGTCGCCCAGCAGATCCAGTTGCAGATCGAATACGACCCGGAGCCGCCATTCCAGGCCGGCACGCCGTTCGTCGCGCCGCGCGCGATCGTCGAGCGGGCGTTGCAGGCCACGGCGGTGCGTCGCGCGATTCGCGTGGCCGCCGTCGAGAAGGCGGCGCAGCGGCTCGCGGCAGTGGCCGGCTGAGGCAGGCGGGCAGATGCATGCCGTCAACGGGGCGCTCGGCGCGCCCATGTTTCCACGCATACGCCGAAGCTGTTCGCCGTCGAGTGCGCTCGACGATCAGACAGCGGAGTTGAACCACGCGCCGGAGGTGTTCCGGATGACGTGAAGCCGTCATGCCGTGCTATGCCCGCGAGGCATAGCGCACCCAGTTTTTAGGTAATACCCGCGATTTTTGATCGCCACTACCATCCCCTTGCCTGAAATCGTCAGGAAAAACTAATCAGTAGTTCTATGCGAAATCGATCAAGGGGATTGGAGCATGAAGAAGCTGTTGATCACCATCGCGGTGCTGGGCGCGATGACGGAAGCCGCGCATGCGCAGGGCAGCGTGACCTTGTACGGAATCATCGACGAAGGCATCAACTACACGTCGAACGCGGGCGGCCATTCGCTGTACAACCTGTCGTCGGGGATGCTGCAGGGCAGCCGGTTCGGCCTGCGCGGCGAGGAGAACCTGGGCGGCGGGTTGAAGGCGGTATTCACGCTGGAGAACGGCTTCGACGTGAACAGCGGCAAGCTCGGGCAGGGCGGCCTGATGTTCGGCCGACAGGCGTTCGTCGGGCTGGCCAGCGAGCGCTTCGGGCGCGTCACGCTGGGGCGGCAATACGATTCGGTGGTCGATTACGTCGGCATCCTGAGCGTGGCCGATGCATGGGGCGGCACGATCGCGGCGCATGCGGGCGACATCGACAACTTCAACAACTCGTATCGCACCAACAACACGGTCAAGTACGTCGGCCCGCGCTACGGCGGCTTCACGTGGGGCGGCACCTACAGCGTCGGCGGCGTGGCGGGCAGCGTGTCGCAGAACCAGATCTGGTCGCTCGGCGCGGGCTACGCGGGCGGGTCGGTCACGTTGGGCATCGGCTACCTCAACGCGCGCACGCCGTCGAACCTGGGCGGCCTGTTCGGCAACAGCACATCGGCCGCGACGCCGGCCGTCGTCAGCAATCCGATCTATTCCGGCTACGCGTCCGCCAATTCGTACCAGGTGATCGCGCTCGGCGGCACCTATGCGATCGGCGCGGCCACGCTCGGCGCGACCTACTCGAACGTGCGCTTCCTTAACCTCGGCGGCAACGGCGCCACCGGCTTCCGCGCGGGCGGCAGCGCCACCTTCGACAACGCGGAACTGAGCCTGCGCTATCAACTGACGCCGGCGCTGCTGCTGGCCTCCGGCTTCGACTACACGCGCAGCAATGCGGTGACGCTGGCCAACGGCGCGAGCAATGCCGGCGCGCGTTACTACCAGGGCGAGATCGGTGCGGACTACGCACTGTCGAAGCGGACCGACGTGTATTTCTCGGCCGTGTACCAGAAGGCGTCGGGCCACGATTCGACGGGCAAGGACGCCGTGGCGGCGCTCACGAGCCTGAGCGCCTCATCCACCGACCATCAGGCCGCCGTGCATCTCGCGATCCGCCAGAAGTTCTGATCGCGGGCCGCCGGGCGTCGCCTCTCAGGCCGGCACGTCTGCCTGCTGCGGCGTTTCGCCGGCCCATGTCGCATACGGGTCGAACGGCACGCGCGGTTCCATGTCGCGGATGAAGCGCGCGAGCGGCCCGTTCAGTTGATCGCGCTTCCACACGAACTCGACCGGGTAGGTCAGCGTCAGCTCAGGGTGCGCGATCAACGCCGTGGACGACGGGCAGCAATGCAGCGCGCTGTCCGGCACGATCGAATAGCCGAACCCGGCGGCCACCAGCCCGAGAATCATGGTGGTGTCGCCGCCGACCTGCACGATGTTCGGCGAGAACCCGGCAAGCTGGCATTGACGGATCAGGAAGTCGTAGTAGGCGGGCGAGGTGTCGCGATCGAACCAGACGCACGGCAGTTGCGCGAGATCGGACAGCCGTTCGGGCACCTCCATCGTGATGCCGCCCCGCTTCGGCACGGCGATGCGCAGCCCGCAATCGAACACGGTGATCGCGTCGAAGCGCGTGTCGCGCACATCGCGCCAGCCGAGAAAGCCGCCGTCGAGTTCGCCATTGGCCAGCGCCGTCAGTTGCAGGGACGACAGCATCGGTTCCACCCGCAGCGAGATGGCCGGTTGCGCCTCGCGAAACCGGTTGAACTGCGAGAGTATTGCCGGGTGCCAGCTATAGGCGGGCGACAGCCCGAGCCGCAGCGCGCCCGCGCTGCCTTGCGCGACGCGCAGCGCGCGTTGCCGCGCCGACTGAAAATCGATCAGCAGCTTTCTCGCATCCAGCGCGAATTGTTCGCCCGCCGCCGTCAGCTCGACGCCGCGCGCGCTGCGCGAAAACAGCGGCGCGCCCAATTCCTCCTCCAGATCGCGGATCTGCCGGCTCAAGGCCGGCTGCACGATGTGCAACTGCCGCGCGGCGGCCGCCACGCTGCCCGAATCGGCCACCGCGAGAAAGTAACGAACGTGTCGGATATCCATGTGAAATGCGGGAATCGAAGTGCGTGAAGACGTGCCTGGAGTCTTGCATGCCAAAAGCATTCCGGCCAGCCGGGAGCGACCCGCGACACGCCGCGCGCGGCGGGTCGAAAACCCTTGCCGGATCGGCGTTTTCCCTTGGGGTATGCCTTTCGGGTATCCCCGCTATTTTTGAATAGTATGGCGGCGGCGAGGGGGGCGGACGGTAGATTGAGGCCTATTCCAACATCGACAGAACCGCTCCCATGAACCGCTCCGGTGCACTCCACGACCCAGCCGCGTCCTCCGAACGCAGGACCTTTGCGGCCGCCTCGGTCGGCAATCTGCTCGAAATCTACGACTTCATTGCCTACGGCATTTTCGCGGTGCCGATCTCGCGCACCTTCTTCGCTACGCAGTCCGAATTCAGTTCGCTGCTGCTGACGTTCATGACGTTCGCGGTGGGTTTCGCCGCGCGCCCGTTCGGCGCGCTGGTGCTGGGCCGCTATGCGGACCGCGCCGGCCGCCGCCGCGCGTTGAGCCTGACGCTGGTGCTGATGGCGGCCAGCACGCTGGTGCTGGCGGTCTGCCCGTCGTATGCGTCGATCGGCGTGGCCGCACCGGTGATCGTGGTGTGCGGACGCCTGCTGCAAGGCTTTTCGGCCGGCGGCGAGATCGGCGGCTCGGTCGCGTTGCTGATCGAGAACGCGCCGCAGCAGCGGCGCGGCTTCGCCTCGTCGTTCCAGCAGATGTCGCAGGGCGGCGGCGTGATGCTCGCCGGGCTGGTGGGCATGGCGCTCACGCACCTGTTCAGCGATGCGCAGATCAACGCGGGCGCGTGGCGTCTTGCGTTCGTGTTCGGCGTGCTGATCGGGCCGGTGGGCTGGTACGTGCGCCGCTCGATTCCGGAAACGCCGGCGTTCGAACGCGCCAGCCGGCAGCGCGCCGAGCCGCTCGTGCCGCAACTCGTGCAATACCGCTGGCGGCTGATCGGCGGCGTCGCGATCATGGTGTTCTGGACCATCGCGACCTACGTGTCGAACTACTTCACCACCTACTCGGTGCGCGAGCTGCACATGAGCCTGTTCGACAGCTACCTCGGGCAACTGGCGTACGGCGTCACGATGGTCGTCGCGTGCCCGCTGGTGGGCCTGCTGTCGGACCGGATCGGCGTGCGCCGCCCGATGCTGTTCGGCGCGCTGCTCACGGCGCTGGGCGCGTATCCGATGTTCCTGTTCCTGTCCCGACACCCGGATCGCCTCTCGCTGATGGCCGTGCAATCCGTCATTGCGCTGCTGCTGGCCTGCTACGCGGCGTGCGCCTCGAACGTGCTGGCCGGCGTGTTTCCGGTGCGGTTCCGCGCCACCGGCGTGGGCCTGTCGTACGCCACCGGCGTGACGCTGTTCGGCGGCCTGACGCCGCTGATCGTCACCACCCTGATCAACGCAACCGGCGACAAGCTGGTGGTGGGCTACTACCTGGCCGCCGCCGCGCTCGTCAGTTGCATTCCGGTTGCGCTGTCCGCGCGCGCCGGCTCGAATTCCGAACAACCGGCGCACGGCGCCCTGACCGAATGACCTTCCTGAACGACCCGCGCCTCGGCGCCATCGAACCCGACCTGATTCGTATCCGACGACATCTGCACGCCCACCCCGAACTGCGCCACGAGGAGGAGCACACCGCCGACTACGTCGCGCGGCTGCTGACGAGCTGGGGCATCGACGTGGAGCGCGGCATCGGCGGCCACGGCCTGGTGGGCGTGCTGCGCTGCGGGCGTGGCGCCCGCTCGATCGGCCTGCGCGCCGACATGGACGCGCTGCCGATCCACGAGCTGAACCGCTTCGCCCATGCCTCGCGCCATCCCGGCAAGATGCACGCGTGCGGCCACGACGGCCACACCGCCATGTTGCTCGGCGCGGCGCGCTACCTGGCCGAGCAGCGCGATTTCGACGGCACCGTCAATTTCATTTTCCAGCCGGCCGAGGAGGGCGGCGCCGGCGCGCGCCTGATGATCGAGGACGGCCTGTTCGAGCGCTGCCCGATGGATGCCGTGTTCGGCGCGCACAACTGGCCAGGCATCGCGGCCGGCAGCTTCGCGCTGCGGCCCGGCCCGATCATGGCGTCGAGCAACACGTTCGCCGTCGAATTGACCGGCGCCGGCGCGCACGCCGCGCAGCCGCATCGCGCGGCAGACCCGGTGGTGGCCGCCACGGCGCTGGTGCAGGCGTGGCAGAGCGTGGTCGCGCGCAACATCGATCCGAACGAGGCGGCGGTGCTCTCCGTCACGGAGATCCATGCCGGCAGCGCGATCAACGTGATCCCGGGGCACGCGACCTTGAGCGGCACGGTGCGCGCGTTCAAGCCCGAGGTGCTCGACCGTATCGAGCAGCGCATGCGCGAGCTGGCGCGGGGCATCGCCTCGGCCTACGAGATGCGGCTCGATTTCACGTTCGAACGCATGTATCCGGCGCTCGTCAATCATCGCGACGAGACGGCCTTCGCGGCCGGCGTGCTCGAATCGGTGTTCGGCGCGGCGAGCGTGGATGCCGAGGTGGCGCCGCAGATGCCGTCCGAGGATTTCGCGTTCTACATGCAGCACCGGCCCGGCTGCTACGTGTTCATCGGCAACGGCGACGGCTCGGAGCACGGCCAGTGCGGTTGCGCGATTCCGCTGCACAACCCCAATTACGATTTCAACGATGCGCTGCTGAAGCCGGGGATGGCGTGGTGGGTGTCGCTGGTGAAGGCGTGGTTGCCGAAGGTGGCGGCGAAGGCGGCCTGAGGCGGTTGGAACGAACCGGGCATGACCGGCGCGGCCTGAGCGTGCAGCACGCCGCCGATCCCGTCGGCCTCAGTGTCGATACAGGTTCGCGAAGAACGGATCGGGAGCGGGCGGGCGCGCCGGCACGCGATAGGCGACGCGCTGGATCGGGCGGCGCGGCGCGGCGTGAAGCCGCGTCGACACCTTCCAGCCGCGCACTGCCGCACGCGCCGCCGCGTGCGGGCGTGCTGCTGCCAACGCCACGGCGGGCGCGGCGGCCAGCGTGGCCGCCGCAGCGGTGCTCATCACCGGCGGCGTGGCCGAAACCTGCGCCAACGCCGCATCGCCTTGCAGCGCTCGCGCGGCCTCGCTGGCCCGGCCCATGCATTCCCATTGCCGGGCCTGCGCGCAATCGAGCGCCTGCGTCAGCAACAGCCCCGCCGGTGCATCGCCCACCAGGATCGGCGGCGTCGCGCTGACCGTGCCGATGATCGGCTCGCCATCCGACGTAGCCGGCGCTTCGGTCTCCGAAGAATGCCAGAAGGCGTGCGTCGGGTTGTAGCGCAGCCCCGCGCTCAAGGCGATCAGATAGAACACCAGACTCAACGCGACGGTCCAGCCGATGCGCGGCGCGCTGACAAGCGAGATGCTCGGTTGATCGGATGTGCTCATGGTTGTCTTGCCTCCTCGTGGGGTGTCCCTGCTCGGGTCGAACGGCGCGAAGCCGGTGCGTTACCAGGTGATGCGTGCGTCGAGGTCGCCGGTCTTGACGATGTCGAACTTCATCGCGCCCTGGTAGGTGGCCTCGACGCGGTATTCCGCATCGGGCAGCGAGAAGCGGCAATTCGGCCCGGCCGCGACGAAATCCATCAGCACGCGGCCATGGCGGCGCACCTTGACGGCCACGTCGGACGGCGGCGAAGCCGTGTTGGAGGCGGCGAAGCTCACGCCGAGATTGAACGGATGCTGCGGATCGGGCGCATGCACCTGCTTGTCGATGTCGGCGTTGCCGCAGACGTAATAGAGCATCGGCCGGGGTGTCTTGGCGCTTGTCGGGGCGGGCGTCGACGGGGCTGCCGGCGGCGTTGCGGCCGCCACGGCCGGGGGCGGCGTGATCGTGGCCGGTTGCGCGCCTTCGCCTACCGGATGGGCGATCTGCGCACCGGCCGGCAGGACGGATGCCGCCAAGGTGGTGGCAAGACACCACTGGCTTGCACGCACCCAATTAATTCTCGTGATGAATGCCGCCATTGGCTTCTCCGTCGTTAAAGAGCAATCAGGATACGGACGAGAAGAATGAAATGCAAACATCATAGGCGACTCAGTAAATATTTCTAATTTGAACCTCGAATAAGAATTAATGACCGATAAAACCGACATCAATCAGTAATCGATTCTGATTGTAACGGGAGTAACGAGATGAAACGTTTCGGGAATCGTTTCAATCCCGCCGATTAGAATGCTTTCTCGTATCGGTAGTGGCATGGTCGCTTGAATATGCTTTAAAACAGAATCTTTAAAGCTGGTTTGACGATTTGCCGCTATTGGCGGCCGCTTTCATCAAAGCGGAGCCGTCTCACCATCGACGTTCCAGAAGTCGATGACGCGCCGCGTCGGCGCTTCCTGTCCGGCCTTTGCGCTCCTTGTGCGACGGCCGGCTCCCTTGGCGTTCGCCATTATCTGGCTATCGCGATTCGTTCGAATCGGCGGGGATGATTCGCCAATCGCGATGAAAGCGTAAGGGTGTGGACTGATAAAAACCAGGCTGACTTTATATGACGACAAACTCGATATATCAAATCCCGCAAAAAAGCATGGTCGATGCCGGTCGCCCCTTGTTGCCTGCCGTGATTTTCCTTGATTCGTGAAGATGTTGAGATTTTGTCAAATTTCAACGCAATGACCTGATTCGCCGTTTGGCGGCAATAGGTCATTTTCACCGATCGCGTGCCTGTTTTACCGACGGAACGCTTTAAAGGGAAATCGTATCGATGATCGAGTTCAAGCGTTTGCGCGTGCCGCCTCGCCGGTGGCCGCTGGGTGCCTGTGCGCCCGCGACGGTCGTGCCGATGGTGCTGTTGTCGGCCTATGCGACGTTGGATAGTGGGGAAGCGTGCGCGCAGGAAGCGCCGCCTTCCGGGCCGGTGGTTTTCATGGTCGAGATGCCGGACGATCCGGCCAGCCCCGTGCCGGCCGGCCGGCCAATGCCGGGCAGCGCGCCGGTGCAGGAACCACCGCATCGCAAGGCGGAGCCGCAAGCGCCGACTGCCGGGGCCAACCTCGGCACCGTCGGCAACGGCATGCCGCCCGTGGTCCACGCCGTGCCGATGCCGGAAGACGGTGCGCCCGGCCCGACGCTCGCGGCCGGCAGCACGCTCGCACCGAGCCCCGCCCCCACGCCGGAACCGCCTCCGCCGCCCTCGCAATCGGTGCCGGAAGCCGTGGCGAAATTGTCCGAATCGTCCGAAACCTCGGCATCGCCCGACGAGAACCTGCGCAAGCAGGTGCTGACGCTGGCCACGGGTGGCGGCGCGGTGCGTGCGCTCGTGCTGGCCCGGGCGCGGCCCGACGTGTTCTCGCCGGTCGATCTCGCGCGCATCGAGGAACTGAGCATCCGCCAGGAAGTACGCGGCGGCCGCGCCAAGGTGCGCGAGATGACCAGCGCCGACCGCTTCGATGCGCTCGACCGCGCGATCCGCGAGGCCGAGGCGTTCGACCAGCGCCTGCCTGCCACGCCCGACTACGCGCCGATTCGCGCGTCGCTGGCCGGCGACCGCGCCGTGGCCTATGCCGCACACGGGCGCATGAAGGATACGGTGGCGGTGTTCGAGACGATTCCGCCCGGCAGCGACGTGTCGATCGACGCGCTGGCGGCGGTGGGCGACGCCTATGCCTATCTGCAACGGCCCGACAAGGCCGAGTGGGCCTACCGCCGCGCCATCGCGCAGTTCACCGCGCCCGCGCCCGATGCGGCCACGCTCGGCTATCAATACGGCGCGCACACGCGCCTGATCGATTTGCGCGAGGACCTGTTCTACGCGCTGACCGATCAGAACCATTACGTGCAGGCGCAACAGGTGCTGGAAGACATGCGGCGCGCGTTGCCGTCCGCCGCGAAGATCAACCAGTGGGACCCGGCCAACGACGACTACCTGCGCTATTACCGGCTGCTCGCGCAAAGCCGCATCTACATGGGCCAGACGAGCACCGGCATGGCCGGCCTGCAACGCCTCGAGGAGCAGGTGCCGTTCAGCGCCGAGGTGCGCGATGCGCAAGCCGACGCGATGCTCGGCAATTCGCAGACGCGACGCGCGCGCGACACCTACGCCGGCACGCTGACCGATCACCCCGACGACGTGGAGACGATGGCCGGCCTGGGCCGCGCGTCGCTGGCGCTCGGCGATTACCGCCGCGCGCACCAGATCGACGACACGTTCGGCACGACCTTTCCCGAGAGCGGGGCGGTGCGCGCGTTCAAGCGCGATTACGCCGCGTATCGCGCGCCGGTGCTGTCGATCGAAGTGAACGGCGAGCACGGCAATTCGGAGCTGGCCGACAACGAGTTCAGCATCGACACGATGCTGTATTCGCCGCCGATCCTCGACAACTGGCGCGTGTTCGGCCACACCTACTACGGCCACGCGAACACCGATATCGGCAATATCAGCCGCACGCGCACCGGCATCGGCGGCGATTACCGCAACGGCGGGCTGTCGATTACCGGCGAGGCCACGCGCTCGCTCGGCGCGGACGGCCGGATGGGCGCGAACGGCGAGGTCAACTACGCATTCAACGATTACCTGTCGGCGAGCGCATCGGTGGACACCGATTCGAACGCGCTGCCGTGGAAGGCCTATCTCGATCACCTGTGGGGCAAGACCGCGCAGTTCAGCTTCAACTTCACCGATACCGACCGCCGCTCCGCCTCGCTCACGTATTCCGCCGCGCGCTACAGCGATTCGAACTTCAACCAGGAGATCACCCTGAGCGGCACGCAGCGCGTGTTCACCGCGGCCAACCAGTTCGTCAACCTGACGATGAACCTCGGCACCGGCAGCAACACCATCGCCAACGCGAACTACTACGCTCCGGGGCGCGACTACACGGCCGAACTGGTGGCGATGCATCAGTGGTCGCTGTGGCGCAGCGGCGAGAAGGGCCTGCAACAGCGCATCTACCTGACCGCCGGCGCGTACAACGAGCGCGGCTTCGGCACCAGCCCCGAGCTGGGCGCGCGCATCGAGCACGTCTGGAGCTTCAGCCACAACGTCGCGCTCACCTACGGCCTCGGCTTGCTCAGTCATGCGTACGACGGCTCGCGGGAATTGTCGGCGACGGCTTACGGCTCGCTCACGGTGCCTTTCTGAGCGCCTGTCTCGAACGGAGAACGATAACGATGGAATCCAGACGACGGTTCATTTGCAGTTGCATCGGGGCGCTGGCCGGCTGCACGCTGTTTCCGAGGCTCGCCCCGGCGCGCCTGATCGACCTGCTGCCGCCGGCGGATGTGGCCGACGGCCTGACGTTCCGCACGCTGTGCTTTCACGACATTCGCGACAACCTGCAGGAAGAGTTCGCCACCAACAACGTGACCGACCCGTACGCGGTGGATACCGGCACGCTGACCTCGATCTTTTCCTGGATCGATGCGAACGGCTATCACCCGGTCAGCCTCGGCGCGGTGCTGGCCGCGCGCAGCGGCGGCAAGCCGCTGCCGGCGCGCGCCGTGCTGCTGACGTTCGACGACGGCTTTCGCAGCCATCACGAGAAGGTGCTGCCGCTGCTCAAGCAGTTCAACTACCCGGCGGTGATGGCGATCGTCACGTCGTGGGTGGATACCCCGGCCGATACCGGCGTGCGCCTGTCCGACACGCTGGTGGTGCCGCGCGACACGTTCATGTCGTGGGACGAGGTCAAGGACGTGGCCGCTTCGGGCCTCGTGGAACTGGCCTGCCATACGCACGATCTGCATCACGGCGCGATCGCCAATCCCCAGGGCAACGAACTGCCGGCGGCCACCTCGCATCTGTATCTGCGCGATCAACAGCGCTACGAAACCGATCAGGAGTTCGAAACGCGCGTGCGCACCGATCTCGGCCGCTGCATTCGCCAGGTCAAGGCGCATACCGGCTTCACGATCCGCTCGATGGTCTGGCCGTACGGCGCGCAGAACCTGACGGTGCGCACGGTGTCGGCCGAGCTCGGCATGCAGACCCAGTTCACGCTGGAATCCGGCCCGAACACGCGCGACGTGCCGCTCGACCGCATGCGCCGGATTCTCGCCACCTACGACATCGATGTGGGCGGCCTGGAGCGCTCGATGCGCGAGCCGTGGCAGAACCGCGGCCGCGTCAATCCGGTGGAGCGGGCGGTGGTGGTGTCGCTCGACGATGTGTACGACCCGTCGCCCGAACGGCAGGAGAAGAAGCTCGGCGACCTGATCGAGCGGATCTTCCGGCTGCGCCCGAGTTCGGTGTATCTGCAGGCGTTTTCCGACCCGTCGCGCTCGGGGCTGGCCGAGGCGGTGTATTTCCCGAACCGGCACCTGCCGGTGCGCGCGGATCTGTTCAGCCGCGCGGCCTGGCAATTGAGCACGCGGGCGCGGGTGTCGGTGTATGCGTGGCTGCCGGTGCTGTCGTTCGCGGTGCCGGCCAGGCTGGCCGGGCGCGTCGAGTTCGTGAGCGCGGCCGACGGCGGCAGCCCGCCGCCTGGCGCGTCGGGCGTGCGTCGCCTGAGCCCGTTCGATCCGGCCGCGCGCGCGTTCGTGCGCGAGATGTACGAGGATCTCGGCCGCTATGCGGCGTTTTCCGGCGTGCTGTTCGGCGAGGACGCGATGCTCGGCGACGCCGAGGATGCGGGCCGCCACGCGGGCGATACCTATGTGCGCTGGGGTCTGCCGCGCGAGGTCGGGCAGATCCGCGCCGATCCCGCGCTGGCGCGGCGCTGGGGCGAACTGAAGACGCGCCACTTGATCGAGTTCACGCAGGAATTGCAGCAGATCGTGTTCGACAGTCAGAACAGCGGCGAGGTGCTGACGGTGCGCGCGATCTTCCCGGATGTACTGCTCGATCCGCAGGCCGGCGGCCGCTACGCGCAGGATTACGCGGCATTCCTCGGCGATTACGATTTCGTCGGCCTGCTGGCGATGCCGTCGCGGCAGGGCATCGGCTCGGTCGATGCGTGGCTCGGCAAGCTCGGCGGCACCGTGAAACAGGTGACGGACGGCCCGCGCCGCACGGTGTTCATGCTGGAGGCGGTCGATTCGCGCAGCGGCGCGCGCGTGCCGGGCAAGCGGCTGGCCGAACAGATGGCGCATCTGCGCGAGGCCGGCATGGTCAGCTACGGCTACTACCCCGACGATTTCGCGCACGACCAGCCCGAGGCGCTCGCGCTGCGCGACGTGATGTCGGTGCGCGCGCGGCTCGATCCGACCTCGATCAACGCGTTGCTCAGCAGTGCCAAGGCCCCGGGAGCGAAATGATCCATCTCGTCATCAACCGGCTCCAGGATTTCATCTTCTTCTACCCGTTCTTCATGTCCTACCTGTGGATGATCGGCGGGACCGTGCATTTCTTCGTGCTCGAACAGGGCCGCGAGCGCTCGCCGGAAGCGCTCGCGCGAGCCGGGATGCCGAAGGTGGCGGTGATCGTGCCGTGCTACAACGAGGAGGCCAACGCGCGCCGCGTGTTCAGCCATCTGGCGGCGCTCGACTATCCGAACTACGAGATCATCGCCGTCAACGACGGCAGCCGCGACCGCACCGGCGAGGTGCTCAACCAACTGGCCGCCGAGATCCCGCGCCTGACGGTCGTGCATCACGCGAAGAACGAGGGCAAGGCGATCGGACTGACCACCGCCACGGTGGTGACCGACGCGCCGTTCCTGATGTGCATCGACGGCGATTCGCTGCTCGACAAGGATGCGATCAGCTGGATGCTGGAGCACTTCATCGCCGATCCGAGCGTGGGCGCGGTGACGGGCAACCCGCGCATCCGCACCCGCACCTCGCTGCTCGGGCGCATGCAGGTGGGCGAGTTCTCGTCGATCATCGGCCTGATCAAGCGCACGCAGCAGGTGTACGGGCGCATCTTCACGGTGTCGGGCGTCAGCACCATGTTCCGCAAGAGCGCGCTGGCGGATGTCGGCTACTGGAGCTCGGACATGCTGACCGAGGACATCGACATCAGCTGGAAGCTGCAATGCAACGATTGGCGCGTGGCCTACGAGCCGCACGCGATCAGCTGGATTCTGATGCCCGAGACGCTGCGCGGCCTGTACCGCCAGCGGCTGCGCTGGGCCAAGGGCGGCGTGCAGGTGCTGCTCAAGTACGCGCCGCGCCTGCTGCACCGCTCGCAACTGATGATGTGGCCGATCTTCATCGAATATCTGCTCGGCATCGCGTGGGCCTATTCGATGTCGCTGATGCTGGTGCTGGCGCTGATCAACACGATCCACCCGTTGCCGCCCGACTGGCAGGTGTCGCTGATCCCGCGCTGGCACGGCATGTTGCTGGTGGCGACCTGCGTGTTGCAGATCTTCGTCGGCTGCCTGATCGACCGGCGCTACGACGAAAAGCTGATGCTCTATCTGATGGATTCCGTCTGGTATCCGATTGCCTTCTGGCTCATCAACATGGTCACGACGGTCGTGGCCTTGCCCGCGGTCGTCCTCGGACGCCGCGGCAAGCGCGCGATCTGGACCAGCCCCGACCGAGGTATTCAACATGACTGATTCGCCCGTCATCGACCTTTCGCTGCGCGCGCCCCGCAAGATCATCGCCGATTGGGGCGTCATGCGCGGCGTGGTGCTGGTTGCGTGGTTTCGTCTGGTGCGGCCGGCCTGCGTCGGCACCATGTGGGCCGTCATCACGCTGTATGCCTACCGCTATCTGCTGCCGTTCGATCAGGGCGATCTTTCGTGGCCCGAACTGATTTCCTACGTGGCGATCATCGGCACGATGGGCGCGGCATTGACGACCTGGATGATCCTCGCACACGTCGCGCATCCGTTCACGTCGAAATCGCGCATGCAGCGCCTGCTGCGGCGCAAGCCGCGCGTGACGGTGGCGCAGCCCGCGCTGTTCGCCGACACGGCGTCGCGCGACTGGGACCCGGAAGCGCGCGTGTTCGTGGCCTCGCACGATGCGAGCGGCATGATCGCGGCGCTGCGCCCGCAGCCGATCCCCGTGGCGTCGAGCGATGACGACGACGCGAAGGTGCCGGCCTCTGCGGAGCCGGCCTATCGCGCGCGGGTCGCGTACAAGATGGGCACGCCGCGCGAGTGAGCCGGGTGATGGAAAACAGGAACGCCGCGTATCGCCGTGCGGCCGGGCGTGCCCGCGGGGTAGGCATGCTGCGCGCCTGCCTCGGCGCGGCGCTCGTGTTGAGCGCGCTGGCGCGCCCGGCCGTGGCTGCCGACGTTGCCGCTGCCGAACCGCTCGGCGCTCATCGTGTACCGGCCAGTGCCGTGGCTGCTGACGTCGCCACGGCCGAACCGCTCGACGCTCGTCGTGTACCGACCAGTGCCGTGGCCACCGATGTCGCCACGGCTGAACCGCTCCATGCTCACCGCTTGCCGGCCAGTGCCGTGGTTGCCACCACCGCCACCACCGAACCGATCGATGCTCACCGCGCGCCGGCCGGGGCCGTGGTGGCGGTGCCCGCGCCCGGCTTCGGCGACGAGCGGCGTTTCATGCACGGCATAGCCACGGTGAGCGCCGGTCATGGAAGCCACTGGGTGTTCTTCAGCAGCTCCGGGTTGCCGCCGCGCGGCGCTAACGCCGACGGAAGCTGGCCGCACGACGTCTACGTCGGCCGATGGGCGCCGGGGCAGGCGGCGCTGGCCGGCGTGCATCGGTTCATCGGCCGCCCCGAGGCGCAGGAGCCGGTGTCCGTCGCGCAAAACACCGACGGCCGCCTGTTCGTCACGTTCGAGGACGGCTGGAACGCGCCGCGCAACGTGAGCCAGCGCTTCGGCGTGTATCGCGACGACCTCACGCCGATCGTGTCTTACCCGAGCGAGGTGGAATCGGGCGGCCATTCGGGCCACGTGGCCGCTGTCGGCCGCCGCTTCGTGGTGTTCTATTCGGAAGGCTGGGTGCAGGGCGGCGGCATCGACAACCTCGGCTCCGGCGACGGCGTGGCCGCGAAGGTGTACGACGGCGCGGGCACGCTGTTGCGGCGCGTCGAGGTCATGCCGCACGGCCGCGAATGGTGGCCGATGATCGCCGGCTCGCCGTCGCGCGCGTTGCTGGTCTGGCAGAAATTCATCCCCGGCGACACCATCGCACGCCTGCGCTACGCGCTGCTCGACCCGGCCACCGGCAAGTTCGTGCGCGTGCCCGGTTCGCTCGACGCGCTGCGCGTGCAGTACTACACCTATGCCGCCGAATGGGTGCCCGCCGTCGGGCGCTTCGTGCTGGAGGCCACGCTGGCGGACGGCCGCACCACCGTCATGCTGATCGACGAGGCCGGGCAGGTCACGGCGCGGCTGGCGTGTCTGCCGGCGTCGGTGCGCGAGGCCGGCGTCGTGGTCGATGGCGCGAACGCCTACGTGCCCACACGCGACGGCCGGCTGATGGCGCTCGCGCTGACCGGCGACTCGATCGCGCTGCACGGGCTGATGCCCGCGCCGTTCGCATGGGGCAACACGGGCGTGACCGGCATCGCGAACGGCCCGGCGTCGCTGCATATGGTGTCGCTGTCGCCGTTGGGTTTGCGCGAAGCCGATTTCGATACGCGCCAGGCCGTGCCGCCGGCCGAATCGGATCGATGCGGCCCGTAGCGGGGCGCGAAATGCTTCAGGGAAAAAGCAACGAGGCACGCGCCGGAAGCGGATTCCGGCGCGTGCCTCGTGGATGCGGACGCGAACGCCCGCTGAAGGGATGCCCGGCTTACGCCCGATGCACGCGACGGTGCGGCATCAGCCAGGTCTGGCTTACGCCCGATGCACGCGACGGTGCGGCATCAGCGAGGTCTGGCTTACGCCCGATGCACGCGACGGCGCGGCATCAGCGAGGTCTGGCTTACGCCCGATGCACGCGACGGTGCGGCATCAGCCAGGTCTGGCTTACGCCCGATGCAGACGACGGCGCAGCATCAGCGAGGTCTGGCTCGTCGCGTTGCCGCCGAAGTAGCTCGGCCCGAGCTTGGCGCGGCTCGTGTCGGCATTGACGCCGAACGGCGTCAGGCTCCAGCGCCGGCCGGTGACGGTGTCGCCCAGATAGAGCTGATAGCCGCCTGCCGTGGTCGACGAGAAGAACAAATAGTTCGTGCCGCTCACCGGCGCCGGATCGGAGTTGTTGCTGATGCAATCGTTCAGCGCCAACTGATCGGGCGTGGAGGCCGGGTCCGGCGTCTTCGCGTAGATCTGATCGAGTTGCCCCTTGTTCTTCCAGCGCGTATAGAACACCGTGCCGTCCGCGCGCGCGATCGGGTAGTAGGTCTGCAGGCCGGCCGGATGATCGTAGGTGCTGGTCACGCCGGTGCCGAGCATGCGCTTCATCAGGCCCATCTTCGCGCCGGTGCCGCTGGCGTAATACACGGCGCTGGCATCGGGCGCGAGAAACGGCATCGAGTATTCCGAGCCGGCCGGCACGTTGGTCAGGCTCGCCACCGACGTGAACACCGGGCCGGTGCTGGTGTACGACAGCGTGGCCAGCTTCACGTCGCCGTTCTGCTTGAACACGATCGATTTGCCGTCGGCGCTGAACTTCGGGTCCTCGTTGCGCGTGGCGCCGGTGCTGTTGGTCATGTTGATCGGCGCGGCGTTGCCGCCGAGCGCGAGCATGAACACGTTCCAGGCGTTGTTCGCGACGCCCATGAACGTCAGCCACTTGCCGTCGGGGCTGAATGCCGCGTTCATCGGGTCGGAGATCCCCCACGACGGCTGGCTCAGGCGGGTCAGCGTGTGGGCGGAAAAGTCGTACAGGTAGAGCTGGCTGGTGCCGTCTCCGTAATCGACATAGCTGTGATACACCAGCTTGCCGGTCAGCGAAGCGGGAAACGAGGCGTTCGATTGCGCGCGCGGATTGCTGATGCAGGCCGCATCGGCAGGACTGCTGCCGAACGCACCCGCGAGGCCCGTGAGGCCGAGGGCCATCC
>NZ_BAAILN010000107.1:66739-102457 GCF_054589155.1 Burkholderia sp. 3C | reverse complement strand
GCGCCGATGGGTGCCGGTGCGTCTTGGTCTAGGGACGAACTCGGGGCGGGGAAGGGTGGCGTTGCCGCTCATCGGCGGCTTGGTGTTCCTTCTCCCACGACATCATTGGACACAGTCTAGAAGCCGGGGCGACCGGTCAATGTTGCGAGAAAGGATGGAAATCGCGGGTATATCGCGGCTTTGGAACGCGGGATCGGGAACAATTTTCGGTTTGGCGTGGCCGTGGTGCCCGTCGCACCTGCGCGCGGCGGCGCCCGCCAATGGGACGCGCGCCGGTCAGGCATCCGAAGAACCCAATGGCCGGGACTTTCGCCCGTGCAAGGTAGAATCGCCGGTTTTTGCGCCGTCGCCCGGGCGTGCGCCCGTCTCACGAAGCCGGGCGCCAGGCGATCGGCGGCGAACCCGCCGCCGGCCCGCGCGACCGTTCGCGCAGCGTGACGCCGCTGCCGGCGCGTCTTTCGACACTCGACACCAACAAGATCGACCAAGGATTTTCATCATGCTTGCCCGGGTAACCCGACTCTTTCCGCTGTGGGCGGTGCTGATCTCGCTCGCCGCGTATTTCACGCCGGCCACCTTCACGCCGGTCGCGCCGCACGTCACGACGCTGCTCACGCTGATCATGCTGTCGATGGGCGTCACGCTCTCGATCGCCGATTTCCGCCGCGTGTTCACGCGCCCCGCGCCGGTGATCGCCGGCATCGTGCTGCATTACCTCGTGATGCCGCTGGCCGCCTGGGCGCTCGCCAAGATCCTGCGCATGCCGCCCGACCTGACCGCCGGCATGGTGCTGGTGGGCAGCGTGGCGAGCGGCACCGCGTCGAACGTGATGATCTATCTGGCGCGCGGCGACGTGGCGCTGTCGGTCACCATCAGCGCGCTGTCCACGCTGGTGGGCGTGTTCGCCACGCCGCTGCTCACGCGCCTGTACGTGGACGCGTCGATCGTGGTGGACGTGCACGGCATGCTGATGAGCATCCTGCAGATCGTCGCGCTGCCGATCGTGGTGGGCCTGATCGTCAATCACCTGTTCCGCCGCGCGGTGAACGCGATCGAGCCGTACCTGCCGATCGTGTCGATGGTCGCGATCCTGCTGATCATCTCGGCGGTAGTGGCCGGCACGCGCAACAGCATCGCGTCGGTCGGCATGATCGTGATGGTGGGGGTGGTGCTGCACAACGCCATCGGCCTGCTCGGCGGCTACTGGGGCGGGCGCCTGCTCGGCTTCGACGAAGCCGTGTGCCGCACGCTCGCGATCGAGGTCGGCATGCAGAACTCGGGCCTCGCCGCCACGCTCGGCAAGCTGTATTTCACGCCGATCGCCGCGCTGCCGGGCGCGCTGTTCTCGGTATGGCACAACCTGTCGGGTTCGCTGCTGGCCGGGTATTGGGCGGGGCGGCCGGCCAAGGGCTCGACGCGCGACTGAACGCGCGGGGCTGATCCGCTTGGGCCGGCGCGGGCGGGCTAACGATAGACGTCCGCGATCAGCTGCTTGACCAGTTCGATGTAGCGCGAGTTGTCGTTCAGGCGGTGATTGAGAATGACCGGCGAGGTGACGCGTTCGTCGTCGATCAGGCGGTAATGCACGTCGTGGCGCATCTGGCAGGCCGATTGCGGAATCACGCACACCCCGAACTCGGCCGCCACCAGCCCGAGCGCGGTCTGGATCTCGCGCACTTCGAGCACCTCGTTCAAGGCCACGCCATGCCCGTGCATGGCGCTGAGAACCTGATCCGCGAAGCCGGGCCGCGGTTCCTTCGGGTAGACGATCAGCCGCTGCCCGGCAAGCTCCCCGATCGGTATCGGCTGCGTGCTGCCCGCCATCGGCGAGGCGCGCGGCAGCGCCACCGCCAGCCGTTCCTCCAGCACCACGGCGCCCGCCACGCTCGGGTCGCTGTGCGGCACGCGCCCGAAGCCGATATCGATGCGGCCGGCCTTCAGTGCCTCGATCTGCTCGATCGACATCAATTCCACCATCTGGATATCGAGTTCCGGCGCACGCTCGCGCAGCTTCTGCAGCACCTGCGGCAGCCCGCCGTACAGCGTCGACGCCACGAACCCGATCGACAGCACGCTGCGCTGGTGCAGCCCCACGCGCCGCGTGGCGGCCTGCATCTGCTCGGCGCGCCCGAGCAACTGGATCGCCTGCTCGTAGAACAGCCGCCCCGCGTCGGTCAATTGCACCGGCCGGCTGTTGCGGATCAGCAGCGGCACGCCGAGTTCCTCCTCCAGCAACTGCATCTGCCGGCTCAATGGCGGCTGCGCGATATGGAGTTGCGCGGCGGCGCGCGTGAAGTTGCGCTCTCGCGCGACCGCGACGAAATAACGGAGTTGACGGAGATCCATGCCGGTGTACGAGCCTCGCGGCCCGGTGCGGGAAAAGGCGGTTCCATATCTTAAAGGTATCGAGCGGGATAAAAAAGGTGTTGGACGCTGTGCCGTGCCGCGCCGTATAAATCGCTCACTGTCCTTTTTCCTGCCTGATCCGCCATGACTTCCGTGACCGTCGAACGCGTCGAAACTTCCCTTGTCGATCTGCCCACCATCCGGCCGCACAAGCTGTCGGTGGCCACCATGTACGGGCAGACCCTGATGCTGGTGAAGGTGATCTGCAGCGACGGCGTGGTGGGCATCGGCGAGGGCACCACCATCGCCGGCATGGCCTACGGGCCGGAAAGCCCCGAGACGATGAAACTGGCGATCGACGCCTATTTCGCGCCGGCCATGATCGGCCGCGACGCCACGCGCATCCAGGCGCTGATGGCCTACCTCGGCAAGCTCGTCAAGCTCAATCATTTCGCCAAGAGCGCGCTGGAAACCGCGCTGCTCGACGCACATGGCAAGCGGCTCGGCGTGCCCGTCAGCGAATTGCTCGGCGGGCGTCGGCGCGAGCGCGTGCCGGTGGCGTGGACGCTGGCCTCGGGCGACACCGCACGTGACATCGACGAGGCCGAGCGGATGCTGGCCGAGCGCCGGCATCGCATCTTCAAGCTGAAGATCGGCGCGAAGGCGCTTGAAGCGGACATCCGCCACGTTGCCGCGATCAAGCAGGCGCTGGGCGAGCGCGGCTCGGTGCGCGTCGATGTGAACATGGCCTGGAGCGAGACGCAGGCGGTGCGCGCGATTCCCGCGCTGGCCGAGGCCGGTTGCGAACTGGTGGAGCAGCCGGTGGCGTCGCCCGCCGCGCTGGCGCGGCTGATGCGCCGCTTCCCGGTGGCGCTGATGGCCGACGAAATTTTGCAAGGCCCCGAGAGCGCGTTCGAGATCGCCCGGCAGGGCGGCGCGGATGTGTTCGCGATCAAGATCGAGCAGAGCGGCGGCCTGTTCGCGGCGCAGCGCGTGGCGGCGGTGGCCGACGCAGCCGGCATCGAGCTGTACGGCGGCACCATGCTCGAAGGCGCGTTCAGCACGGTGGCCTCGGCGCATCTGTTCGCGAGCTTCGCGAACCTGCAATGGGGCACCGAACTGTTCGGCCCGCTGCTGATCAGCGAGGAGATCCTCACCACGCCGCTCGACTACAGCGATTTCGAACTGACCGTGCCGAGCGGCCCCGGCCTCGGCATCGAACTCGACGCAGCCAAGCTCAAGCGCTTCACGCGCGACGGGCTGATCAAGGTCACGCGCTGAATCCCCCGCACACTCCCACAGGAACGAGACGATGCTTTTCCACGTACGCATGGATGTCAAACCGCCGGCCGACATGCCGGCCGAGCAATTCAACGCGATCAAGCTGCGCGAGATGGCGTATTCGCAGGAACTGCAGCGCAGCGGCAAGTGGCGGCATATCTGGCGCCTGGTGGGCGAGTACGCCAACGTCAGCGTGTTCGACGTCGAGAGCAACGCCGAACTGCACGAGATCCTGATGGGTCTGCCGCTGTTTCCCTACATGACGATCTCGGTGACGCCGCTGTGCCGCCACCCGTCGTCGGTGCGCGAGAACGACGCCTGACGCGCGCCAAACGTCGTACGGCCGCCTGGCCCGAGCCCCTCAATATCACAACAGAGAGACGATCATGAACCCTCAAGTTTTTCACACCCCGCAAGCGCAGGACCTGCTGAAGGCCGCCTCGAACCTCGACGGCGGCAAGGGCACGGGCCACGGCAACGCGCGCGCGCAGCACATCATCCATCGGCTGCTCGGCGACCTGTTCAAGGCGATCGACGAACTGGACATCACGGCCGACGAAGTCTGGGCAGGCATCGCCTACCTGAACAAGCTCGGGCAGGACGGCGAGGCGGCGCTGCTGGCGGCCGGCCTCGGTCTCGAAAAATATCTCGACATCCGCATGGACGCCGAGGACGAGCAGGCCGGCCTGACGGGCGGCACGCCGCGCACCATCGAGGGGCCGCTGTACGTGGCCGGTGCGCCGGTGCGCGACGGCATGAGCCGGATCGATCTCGACGCCGACGACCACGCCGGCCCGCTCGTGATCCACGGCACCGTGACCGGCACGGACGGCAAGCCGGTGGCCGGTGCGATCGTCGAATGCTGGCATGCGAATTCGCATGGTTTCTATTCGCATTTCGATCCGACCACCGCGCAGAGCGAATTCAACCTGCGCGGCGCGGTACGCACCGGCGCCGACGGCAAGTACGCATTTCACACGCTG
Source organism: Burkholderia sp. 3C (assembly GCF_054589155.1). Classification (NCBI taxonomy): domain Bacteria; kingdom Pseudomonadati; phylum Pseudomonadota; class Betaproteobacteria; order Burkholderiales; family Burkholderiaceae; genus Burkholderia; species Burkholderia sp. 3C. The sequence goes on along the minus strand of NZ_BAAILN010000107.1, from coordinate 97,847 downwards.
ATGCCGGTCGGCTACGGCTGCCCGCCGCAGGGCGCGACGCAGCAACTGCTGGACGCGCTGGGCCGCCACGGCAACCGCCCCGCGCACGTCCACTTCTTCGTGACGAGCGAGCGCTTCCGCAAGCTGACCACGCAATTCAATATCGAGGGCGATCCGCTGATCTGGGATGACTTCGCGTATGCCACACGCGAGGAACTGATTCCGCACGTGGTCGAGAAGACGTGCGGCCTGGCGCTTGGCCTGAAGGCCGATGGCTATCGGTCGATCGAGTTCGACATCGTGCTGACCGCGCTGCCGCAAGGTGGCGACAACCAGATCGTCAGCCGCCCGCGGGTGTCCGCGACGGCATAACGAAAGCTTCGAGCGGGAATCAGCAGGACCAAGCAGGAACCAGCGGGGGCCATGCCGGCAGGCATGGCCCCCGTTTCGCATGGGGCGCTCCGATCCCGTTTCGATGCGCGCGCAACGTCTTGCAACTGTGTTTCCCGGGCACGCCGCGAACTGTATTCGGAAAGCGTTGCGTTTGATCGACGTTGGCGGTCGGGGCGTCTTTACGCGTCGATAACGGATCGCTATATTTCGCCAGCCATAACGCGCCACCACATTTTCACGCGCGATGGATCGCTCCCGCACGAGCGACGACCTGTGCTGCCCGCGACGAAGACCACGTCGATCGGGCCTCATGCGGCGAACTGCCCCACACGATAATCAGAAAGGATCAAGACATGAAGAAGACGACCGCGACCGTCCTGCTCGGATGCGTCGGCGTGACCGCGCACGCGCAAAGCAGCGTGACGCTGTACGGCATCATCGATTCCGGCGTCACGTACGTGAACCACGCCGCCACGGCCACCGGCACCAGCAAGAGTTTGGTCAAGTTCGGCGACGGCGTGGCGCAGGGCAGCCGCTGGGGCATTCGCGGCAGCGAGGATCTCGGCTCGGGCCTCAAGGCGATCTTCGTGCTCGAAAGCGGTTTCAGCTCGGGCGACGGCACGCTCGGCCAGGGTGGCGCGCTGTTCGGCCGCCAGGCGTCGGTCGGCCTGTCGAAGGAGAACGTCGGTTCGCTGTCGTTCGGCCGTCAATACTCGCTGTCGACCGAGTACATCGGCGGCAACTACACGATGGGCAACCAGACGGTCGCGGGCAATTACGCGTTCCATATCAACGATCTCGACCAACTGACGTCGAGCCGGATCAACAACTCGGTCAAGTTCAACAGCGCGAACTTCGCGGGCTTCACGTTCGGCGCGTTGTACGGTTTTTCGAATCAGGCAGGCGCGTTCGCCGGCCAGCCCACCACCACCGCGGGCACCACCACCACGCAAGGCTCGTCGAGCACCTACAGCTTCGGCCTGAACTATGCGCAGGGGCCGTTCGCCGCGGGCGCCGCGTACACCGCCATCCGCTTCCCGAACGGCGCGACGCCGGCGTTCAGCGTGACCGCCGCAAACGTCAACACGGGTGGCCTGCACGAGCTCGAAACGCTCGGCATCGGCGCGCGCTACCTGATCGGCGCGGGCACCGTGTGGGGCAACTGGACCCACACGCGCTTCGTGCCGATCGCGGGCCGCGCCTCGACGATGAACAACTACGAAATCGGCGGCAAGTACGGCATCACGACCGCGCTGAACGTCGGCCTCGGCTACACGTTCCAGGAACTGACGGGCGGCTTCGCCGGCCACTGGAACCAGTTCAACAGCGCGGTGGACTACGCGCTGTCCAAGCGCACCGACGTGTATCTGGTCGGCATCTACCAGCGCGCCTCGGGCAGCAACACGATCGGCGGGCGCGTGGTGCCGGTGCAGGCCGAGATCGGTTCGAGCTCGAGCTTCATCGGCAATTCGGGCGGCGGCGCGAACAACCAGCTCGCGGTGCGCGTCGGCCTGCGCCACAAGTTCTGATGCCGGGCGCCGCCGCAATGCACATGACTCGACGCGCCGCGACCCGGCGGCGCATTGGCGGGCTCGGGCTCGCCGTCGCGCTCGGCGCGGCCGGCGCGGCGCACGCCGAACCGGCGCTGCGCGTGACCTATGCCGGCTCGATGGGCGTGGTGATGGACAAGGGCCTCGGCCCGGCGTTCGCCAAGACCGCCAATCTGCAGTACGAAGGGCAGGGCGAGGGCGCCTACGGCATGGCGCGCCTGCTGGCGTCGAAGAAGATCGTCGCGGACGTGTTCGTGTCGATCACGCCCGGCCCGATGCAGATCCTGAAGGATGCGAACCTGATCGATCAGGCGGTGCCGGTCGCCAGCACCAGCATGGTGATCGCGTTCAATCCGAAGAGCGCGTTCGCCAAACAGCTCGAAGCCAGCCGTCACGGCGGCGAGCCGTGGTGGAAGGTGCTGCAGACGCCCGGCCTGCGGTTCGGCCGGACCGATGCGCGGGTCGATCCGCAAGGGCAGAACATCGTCTTCACGATGATGCTGGCCGCGAAGTATTACGCGCAGCCAGATCTGGCCCGCCAGGTGCTCGGCGATACGGACAATCCGCAGCAGGTGTTCGGCGAGGGCGGCTTGCTGACGCGCCTCGAAGCGGGGCAGGTGGATGCCTCGTCCGGCTACGAAAGCGCGACGATCTCGGCCGGGCTGCCCTATATCGCGCTGCCCGACGAGATCAACCTGAGCAATCCGAAGTATGCGAAGGACTGGTACGCCAACGTGTCGTTCCCGATCACCGATCCGTCGGGCCAATCGAAAACGTTGCGCCCGCAACCGTTGGTGTTCTACGCGGCGGTGCTGAAGAACGCGCCGAACCCCGAGGCGGCGCGCGGCTTCGCGGCGTTCCTGAACAGCGCGGCGGGCCAGGCGATCTTCCGCCAGAACGGTTACGGCGCGCCGAAGGGCGAGGCGCTGTATCCGTGACGGTCGCCTCGTCGGGCGCGTAGCGATGCCGGCTTGGTTCTCGGCGCGGCTGCCGTTGCGTCTGTCCTTGCGTGATACCGCCGGCATGGCCTGGATCGGGCTCGTGCCGGCGCTCGCGTTGCTGATGCTGCCGCTGCTGTCGCTGATGCACGACACGCGCTGGGGGCAACTGAGCGCGGCGTACGGCGATTGGCATGCGGTGGGCGTGTCGGCGGTGCTCAGTACCTGGGCGATGCTCGCGATCGTCGCGCTCGGGCTGCCGCTGGCGATCTGGCTGGCCCGCACGCGCTCGCGGCTGGGCGCCTGCGTCAACGTGCTGGTGCTGTATTCGCTGCTGATGCCGTCTCTGGCGATGGGGATTCTGCTGGTGTCGGCCTACGGGCCGTATGGCACGGTGGGCCGCGCGCTCGGCGCGCTCGGGCTGTCGCTGAACAACAATGCCGGCTCGTTCATCCTGGCGCAGGTCTACGGCGGCCTCGCCTATTTCGTGATCGCGGCGCGCACCGCGTTCGAGAACGTGCCGGGCGTGCTGGAGGAGGCGTCGCAGGATCTCGGCGCGTCGCCCGCGCGCACCTTCCTGCGCATCACGCTGCCGCTCGCCGCGCGCGAGCTGACGACCGGCGCGCTCGTGACCTGGGTGCGGATCGTCGGCGAGTTCGGCATCGTCGCCGTGTTCTCGTATTTCCCGCAGGGCATCCCGGTCAAGCTCTATATCAATCTGCAGAACAGCGGAATCCAGTCCGTCTATGTGCTGACATGGATTCTGGTGGCCGTGATGCTGCCCGTGCCGGTGCTGGTGATGTCGCTGTTTCGCGGCGGGCGGCATGGGGGGAAGCACGGCTGACCCGCCGTTAGTTTTTTTCTATTGTCCTTATTGAGTGAGGGTGTACCGAGCGATCTTCCATTATGTGAGACTATCGGGCCCACATAAATAATAGTGAGGCGGAGATGTTGCTTCTTAAAGACATACGGGTAGGCACGCGGGTGGCAGCGGGATTCGGCGTGGTGTTGTTGATTCTGGTGGCGTTGACCGTCATCGGGATCTTTCGGGTCAACATGATCAACGCGAGTCTGGCGACCATCAACGACGTGAACAGCGTCAAGGAGACCTACGCGATCGCGTTTCGCGGCAGCGTCCACGACCGCGCCATCGCGCTGCGCGACGCGGTGCTGGTGCCGGCCGACGACGTGGCGCGCGTCGCCGCCCACATCGCCGCGCTGAACGAGGACTATCAACGGGCCGCCGCGCCGCTGACGGCGCAGGTGGCCGATCGCAAGCAGGCCTCCGACGACGAGCGCGCCATGTTCGCGCGAATCCGCCAGGACGAGGCGCGCGTGATGCCGCTGATCGCCACCGTGCTGCAGGCGCGCACCGGCGGCGACCAGGCCGGCGCGCAGGACACCGTGCTGAAGCAGGCCGGGCCGGCGTTCGTGCAGTGGCTCAACGACATCAATGCGTTCATCGACATGGAAGAGGCGCTGAACAAGGTGCAGGCCGAATCGGCGCGCCAGGTCGGCCGCACGTTCCAGTTGCTGATGCTGGTGCTGACCGGCGTGGCGATCGTGGTGGGTGCGCTGATCGCCTGGCTGATCAGCCGCGACATCACGCGCGCGCTCGGCGGCGAGCCGGACGAGGTGCGCCACCTCGCCAATGCGATCCGTGAAGGGTCGCTGGTGCAGCAGGCCAACGTGAGCCCCGGCGACACCGACAGCATCCTGGCCACCATGGACCGCATGCGCGGCGCGTTGCGCGACGTGGTGGGCAACGTGCGCACGCATGCCGACGGCGTGCTCAGTGCGAGCCTGCAGATCGCGCAGGGCAACGAGGATCTGTCGACGCGCACCGAATCGCAATCGGCCTCGCTGGAGCAGACCACCGCCTCGATGGCGCAACTGACCGGCACCGTCAAGCAGAACTCCGCGAGCGCCAAGCAGGCCAGCGAGCTGGCCACCACCGCCGAGGACGTGGCGGCGCGCGGCAGCGAGAGCATGCGCGACGTGGTCAGCACCATGGACGACATTTCCACCGCGTCGGCCCGGATCGCCGACATCATCTCGGTGATCGAGGGCATTGCGTTCCAGACCAACATCCTGGCGCTGAACGCGGCCGTCGAGGCGGCGCGCGCCGGCCCGCAGGGCCGCGGCTTCGCCGTGGTCGCCACCGAGGTGCGTTCGCTCGCGCAGCGCGCGGCCACCGCCGCGAAGGAAATCAAGGCGCTGATCGAGGATTCCGTCAGCCGCGTGCGGCTCGGCTCGACCAAGGTGCAGGACGCCGGGCGGACGATGGAGGAAATTCTCGGCTCGGTGCGCCGCGTGAACCTGATCATGAGCGAGATCGCGGCCGCCTCCGACGTGCAGAACGACGGCATCGAGCAGGTCGGCCGGGCGATCGCGCATATCGACGACGCCACCATCCAGAACGCCGCGCTGGTCGAGCAGGCATCGGCTGCTGCTGCGGCGCTGCGCGAGCAGGCGCATGCGCTGCATGGGGCGGTGTCGGTGTTTCGGGTGGAGGATGGGCGGTTGGCGGCTTAATGTTCTTGCCGGGCCGGGCCGGTTTGATCTGGTTCTCTTCTGCCCGGTTCGGCTCTTTTGGCCCGGTGACGGCATGCGGATGCCGCCCGGGCCGGCAATGCCCACGTCCTGGCCGCCCGGCCTCGCGCTCCGAGCAAGGCCGCCTCGGTGGCGCCCCTTCCGCCCCCGCCATCTCCATGACATCCCCGCCCGCCACACTGCATCTTTGCTGCGGTGCGGCTAAACTCACCGCATTGAAGCTGGCCGACGCTGCTTGAAAGCGTTCGATGCCATGTTGCAATGCGGCGGATTCCTGTCATTCCGCTTGCGGTTCCCGACGTATTCGCCCCCGGCAGTCCTGTCCGCCCCAATGGAGGAAGTCATCGTGGATGCAAAGAGAAACGGCACGCTGTACGTTCTGCAAACCCGCCCGCCCGCGATCATCGCGCTGTCGTCCGACGGCTCGCACGAAGCGGTCGTCACGAACCTGACGTTCACGCCCGACGGCATCAAGGTCGATGCCGAGAACGGCGTCATCTACTGGTCCAACATGGGCAGCGGCGTTCACCTGATCGATTCCGATCCGGCGGCCGGCGCGGTGCCACCGAACGACGGCACGATCGAACGCGCGAATCTCGACGGCAGCGATCACCGCGTGCTGGTGGCGTCCGGCCTGGCCGGCACGCCGAAGGAACTCGCGCTCGACATCGAAGGCGGCCTGATCTACTGGTGCGACCGCGAAGGCATGCGCGTGATGCGCGCGCGGCTCGACGGCTCGGACGTCACGGTGCTCGTCAAGACCGGCGAGTTCCCGGCCGACACCGCCGACGCCACCCGCCACTGCGTGGGCATCGCGCTCGACAAGCCGAACGGTCATCTGTACTGGACGCAGAAGGGCGCACCCGACGCCGGTGAAGGCCGGATCTTCCGCGCCGGCCTCGACCTGCCGGCCGGCGCCTCGCCGGCGGCCCGCCCCGATGTCGTGTGCCTGCTCGACAAGCTGCCGGAGCCGATCGATCTCGACATCGATAGGCAGGAAAACGTGCTGTACTGGACCGACCGCGGCGACGACGCGCACGACGGCAATACGCTGAACCGCGCGCACGTCGCGCCCGACGGGCTGGTCAATCACGAAGTGCTGGCGCACGGGCTGAAAGAAGGCATCGGGCTGTCGCTCGACGAGCCGGGCCGCCGCGCATTCGTGACGGACCTCGGCGGCAACGTGCTCGAATTCGATATCGACACGACCGAGAAGAATCACTTCACGTCGATCGCGCATCTCGGGCCGTTGACCGGGATCGATTACGTCGACGGCTGAAGGCGGAACAGGATGCCGCGCGAATGTCGCGGGGCATCCTGGCATTACCGGCTTGTCGCAAGGGAGAGGAGAGAATCCCTTGAGGAATGCGAATGATTGGCCGAGATCGGCAACGGTTCAAACGGCGCCGCGCGGCGGCTGTTAAGCAGCCGCGCGCACGCCTGCGATCCAGGCGCGCAGCCCGCTATTTCACGACCCGTTTCGCCACCACGACCCCGATCACCAGGAACACGATGCACAGCAGCAGGAACAAGCCGAACAGCAGCTTGGCGATGGCGGCCGACCCGGCGGCAATGCCCGTGAACCCGAACAGCCCCGCGACGATCGCGATGACGGCAAAAATCAGTGCCCATTTCAACATGATGGTGTGCTCCCGTTAGAGTGGTGGCCCCTTTATGCAATTGCCGCGCCAACTCGGCCGGATTGCCCGCCGGGCCTTGCGCCAAGCGGTATCGCGACACATCACACGCCATGCTTCGCGCCACGCACGCGACGCACCGGGAGGTAAATACTACAAACGGTGCGCGACCCTCTTATAAAAATGCCCAGCTTTCCGGCTGCGCATCTCGTTGCGCCCCGGCCGGCCGTGCTGGTATCGAATCTGCTTCAGGATTCCAGATCAATTCCGTGAGGACATCCCGATGAACCGTTCCCTGGTGCGCTTCTCCACGCTGGCCGTCGCGGTGTCGGCCGCGGCCTTGCTGCTGAACGGCTGCGCCGGCTTCGGCGGCGGCAAGCGCGGCAACGCGGCGGTGCCGCAGCCGGCCAAGCCGGTCGAGCTCGATCGCTATCTCGGCCGCTGGCATGAGCTCGCGCGTTACGAGAATCGCTTCGAGCGCGGCTGCGATGGCGTTACGGCTGATTACGCCCTGCGCGACGACGGTTTGATCGAGGTGGTCAACGCATGCAGCCGCGGCGCGAACGGCAAGCCGCGTTCGGTGCAGGGGCGTGCGAAGCGGGTGCCGGACAGCGGCGGGGCGAAGCTCAAGGTGTCGTTCTTCGGGCCGTTCTACGTCGGCGATTACTGGGTGCTCGATCATGCGGACGACTACACCTGGTCGATCGTCGGCGAGCCGTCCGGGCGCTTTCTGTGGCTGCTGACACGCGATGCGAATCCGTCGACGCTGTTGCGCCAGCAACTGGTCGCGCGCGCGGCGGAACTGGGCTACGACATCTCGCTGCTGCGCATGACGGCGCAGTGAATCCGGTGCGGTGAATTACCGCGTAATAATCGCAACACGTCGAAAAACCGGCCAACTCCTTATACTGGCGCGTTTTCAACCTGACGAACGCGTGATGGCTGCCAAGCGGATTCTTGTCTCTTGCCTGCTGCTCGCCGCCGGCGCCTATCTGGCTGCGGCGGCGGCCCTGTATCTGCTGCAGGACCGGATGCTGTTGCCGTCCACGCCGCACGCGGAAGACCCACGCGACATGCCGCACCCGGGCGAGCGTATCGAGCGCTGGGAAATCGGCGGTCAATACGCGGGCTATATCGTCACGCCGGACGGCGCGGCGCCGCGCGGCACCGTGATCGTCTATCACGGTAATGAGGAATCCTCCGAAACCAAGCTGCCGCTCGCGAACGTGTTCGTGCAGGCGGGCTATCGCGTCGCGATCGTCGAGTATCCGGGGCACGGCAGCCGCCCCGGCGAGCGCACCATGCGCGCCGCGCTGGCCGCGTCGCGCGACGCGCTGGCGCAGACGCTCGCGAGCTGGCCCGGACGGGTGTGGCTGGTCGGGGAGTCGCTCGGTGCGGGGATGGCGGCGCGCGTGGTGCAGGGCAACGAGCGGGCGTTGGCAGGCGTGGCGCTGATCACGCCGTGGGATACGTTGGCTTCGGTGGCCGGCGAGAAGTATCCGATGTTCCCGGTGCGCTGGATGCTGCATGATCGCTTCGATTCGGTCGCCGCCGTGTCCGATTACCGCGGCCCGCTGGTGGTGATCGGCTCGGTGCGCGACACGCTGATTCCGGTCGCGCATGCCGAGCGCCTCGCGAGCCGGCATCCGGGCAGCCATCTGATGCTGCTGCCGGAGGCCGATCACGACACCTGGTTCGACAACATGAGCGAGCCGCACTGGCAGCAGGTGATGCGCTGGCTCGACGCGGCCTGATTGCCGGCGTCGGCCGTGCGCCCCGCGTTACAGCAGGTCGCGCGCGAGCCACCACACCGCCACGGCCACCACCAGAATCGAGAACGTGACCTGCGTCCACTGCCACGGCACGCGGCCGGCCACGTTGCGGCCCACCACCAGCCCGCCGACGGTGGCCGCGATGAAGATCGCGCCGTTCTCGGGCAGATGCACGCCGCCCACCAGCGCGCCGGCCGCCGTGATCGAACTGACCAGCGCCACCACCATCAGCGAGGTCGACGCGGCGACGCGAATATCCACATCGGAGAACTGCCGCAACGCCGGCACGATCACGAAGCCGCCACCCACGCCGAGCATGCCGGTGAGCAGGCCCGCGAACGCGCCGGTGCCGGCCAGCGACAGCGTGCAGGCCAGCGTCCAGCGAAAGCGCCCGGTGGCGGGGTCGACGTGGCACGGGCAGCGCCGGGCCGCCGCTTGCGCCTGCTGCTTGGCGAACACCGGCAACAACATCCGAACCGCCACGATCAGCATGATCACGCAGAAGCCGATCACCAGCACGTGGGTGGGCAGCACATGCGCGGCGCGCAAGCCGAGCGGCGCGAACAGCGCGCCGGCGGTGGCCATCACGGCGGCGGCCCGGTAGCGCACGGTGCGCTGGCGCAGCGCGGCCACGGTGCCGACGGCCGCGGCCAGCGCCACGGCGATCAGCGAAATCGGCGTGGCGTCGCGGTTGGCGATGCCGAGGCCGAGCACCAGGAACGGCATCGCGAGCACGCCGCCGCCGGCGCCCGTCATGCCCAGAATGATGCCGACGACGGCACCGCAAATCAGACCAGTCAACATGAAAACGCTCGGTGCGAGGCGAAGAAGGGAGCGGGCCGGCGCGCCGCATCGGCGGGCCGGCCCGAGCCGGATCAGCTTGCGGTGGCGATGCTGAACGGAATCGGATTGCGCATGGTATTGGCCACCGGCGAGCAATAGTTCGCATGGCTGACGATATCGTCGAGTTCCTTGCGCGAGGCATCGCCTTCGATCACGACCTTGACGCGAATCTCCTGGAAGCCCATCTGCGACGGTTGACGGTCCGCGCCGCCGGCGCCCCAGGCTGCTGTGTTGCCGATATCGCCTTCGAGGAAGATCTCGAGGCGCGACAGGCGCACGTTGCGATGCGTGGCCACCGCCGTGATGCCGACCGACAGGCAGCCGCCCAGCGCCGACAGTGCCACTTCGCCCGGCGCCGGCACGGTGTTCTCGCCCATCAGGTGCAGCGGCTCGTCTACCACCACCGGGTTGTGATCGCCGACGAAGCTCCACGAACGGAACTGGCCTTGCAGCACCGTGTGAACCTTGTTGGTGCCACGGCGTTCCGGGTTGTCGCGGCTGGCGGCGGCGAATTTCTCGAGGCCGTCGCGATCGATCGGGCGCAGGTAGGTTTGAACGGCTTCGTGGGTCGTGCTCATGAGGAATCTCCTTGGGTTGACAGGCAACGCAACTGAATGGCGGGTGACCGGTGCCGGTCCGCATGCCGCCGTGTGCGGCATGGATTCACTGTACCGGCGGGGCCTGAGTTTCGACATGCTCCGCCGGCGCAACCCCATGCCCGATCGTCTCGTTTTCGGGGTTTGCCAGTCGAGGCACGAGGCGTCTCTCAACCTTGCCACGCCGGTTTGTTGCCAGGCTGCCCGCACGCGAGGTTAGCGGGCACGGCCACGTCCATCATCTTCGGGTGCGGCAGGTTCAGCGATTCCATGATCTGCACGTACTGCGCCTGCGTCTTGCCGGCGATGCGCGGATTGAAGCGCTTCTCCTCGCCGATCGACGACGCATTCCAGCCCTTGTAATCGTGCGCCGGATAGACGGTGGTGGTGTCGGGCAGCGTGAACAGGCGGTTGACGATCGAATCCCACGAGCGTCGCGGGTCGCCGTTCTGGAAATCGGTGCGGCCGCTGCCGCGAATCAGCAGCACGTCGCCGGTGAACACGGCGCGCGGGCCGTCGTTTTCGAGCACGAAGCTGAACGATTCGTCGGTGTGGCCGGGCGTGTAGAGCGCGCGCAGGCGCACGCCGTCGATGTCGATCAGTTCGTTGTCTTGAACATGCGTGCTCACGCAATGCGCCTTCGAGCGGTCGCCCATCACGGTCACGCATTGGGTGGCGTCGCGCAGGTCGCCGAGCGCGGTGACGTGGTCGGCGTGCACGTGGGTGTCGATCGCCTGCACGAGCCGCAGGTCCAGCTCGGCGATCGCCTTCAGGTACTGATCGAGCTGCTCCTTGACCGGATCGATGATCAGGGCTTCGCCGCCGCTGCGCGAGGCGAGCAGGTAGGTGAAGGTGCAGGATTGCGCGTCGAAAAACTGTCGAAAAATCATCTCGGGACCTCTCTGCTTCGAATGCCCAGGGTCGTGGGGGCGGCTTGTGGGGCGGCGCGGATTGCCGTTCCGTGTCGAGCTTAACGGCGCGGCGAGCGGGGGCGAATGCCCGGCAGGATCAAGAGCATGCCCGTTTGACTCACGATACCGGGGCCGGCCTCACGCGCGGCGCGATGTGAAGCCCGCGGCGCGTATTCGAAACCGTCGCATCGGCATGAGCGCGCAGCCCTCGTGCTCATGCGCGAAGAGGATGGTCGGCCCCGAGCGCTACAACGTCGGGCCGTGGCCGTTCCAGCCGTGACCATGCTCGGCCACGGCCTGCTTGCCCGCCCGCGGCGATATCCACGTCTGCCAGTCCCCATGAACGCTGCTCATCAATCCGGTTGCTTGAGCGTGTCCGCCACCAAGCGCCGGAACCACCGATGCCCGGCGTCGTTGTGATGGCGCGCGTGCCAGAACTGCTGCACGGTCAGGTCGGGCAGCGCGATCGGCAGCGGAAACACGTCCACCTGCGCGAGACGCGCGAACAGCGCCGCAAGCTCGTCGGGGATGGCCGCGATGTAGTCCGAATTCGCCACCAGGCTCGGCACCGCGAGCAGGTACGGCACATCCACGCCCACCATCAGCCGTGCCCCATGGCTGCGCAACTCCTTTTCCAGCAACTGGTTGGTCAGCGCCAGCGTGCCGGCCACCACGTGCTTGCGCTCGATGAATTCGGCGAGCGTCATGCGCCGTTTGCCGCGCGCCTTGCCGCGTTTGACGATGCCCACCAGCGAGCGCCGGAACAGCGGCTGGCGGTGCAGGTTGTCGCCGAGCTTGCCGAGATAGCCGATCGCGAGATCGAGCGCGCCGTCCTGCAACGCGCCGGCCAGCTCGGGCGACGGCAACTGGATCGGCTTGAGCACAGCGCCCGGCGCCTGCTCGCGCAAGGCGGCCAGCAGGCGCGGCAGCAGCACGATCACGCCCATGTCGCTCAGACACACCGAGAACGAACGCGTGGTGGTGGCGGCATCGAATCCCTTCGCACTCCAGATTTCCTCCTGCACCACGGCCAGCACGTGCGCCACGCCCTGCGCCAGCCGCTCGCCCACCGGCGTGGGCGCCATCACCGCGCCCGCACGCACGAACAGGTCGTCCTGGAACAGCGTGCGCAGCTTGCCGAGCGCGTGGCTGACGGCGGGCTGCGTCAGGCCGAGGCGGTCGGCGGCGCGCGACACGCTGCGTTCCTCGGCAAGCGCTTGCAGCACGTACAGGAAGTTCAGGTCGGGCGTGTTCATGTATGCAGTGAATTCATTCCGGATATGAAATTCATTGTATAGATTTATAGAGATAAGCCGTTTACTTTCACATCCAGCTTAGAAAACACCAGGAGACGGCAGTGCTGGATTGTGACGTGATCATCGTGGGCGGCGGCCCGGTCGGGCTTTTTCTCGCCGCTGAATTGGGCCAGCGCGGCGTCAGCGTCGAGCTGTTCGACGCGAAGCCGTGCACCAGCCGGCACCCGGCCGCGAACGCCAACAGCGCGCGGACGATGGAGCACTTTCGCCGCATCGGCATCGCCGCGCGCGTGCGGGCGCTGGGGCTGCCGGCCGACTATGCGCCGGACGTGGCCTATTTCACCTCGATCGCCGGGCATGAGCTGGCGCGGCTGCATCAGCCCAGTTCGCGCGAGGCCGTCGAATGGGCGAAGGGGCATGCGTTCACGTGGCCCACGCCCGAACCGCCGCACCGCTGCTCGCAGCTTTACGTGGAGCCGGTGCTGCTGGAGGCGGCGCGCGGCCACGACGGCTGCCGCGTGCATTTCTCGGCGCAGGTGACGGGCTTCGAGCAGGACGACGATGCCGTCACGGCGCGCGTCGAACTCGACGCCACCGACGATCGCCCGGCCGCCACGCGCACCGTGCGCGCGCGCTACCTGATCGGCTGCGACGGCCCGCGCAGCCTGGTGCGCAAGACGCTCGGCATTCGGCTGGCCGGCATGGCGGGCGAGAAGCGCGAATTCATGGGCGGCCAGATGGACGCCGTCTACTTCCACGCGCCCGATCTGTACCGCGCGAGCGGCCACCCGCCGGCCTGGCAGTACTGGACGTTCAGCCCGACGCAGCGCGCGCTGGTGATCGCCGTGGACGGCGCGGGCCACTTCATCATGAACGTGCAGTTGCGCGACGGCGAGGCGGCCGACGCGGCCGACTTGCCGAGCGTGCGCGGCCGGATCGCGGAGGCGATCGGCGCGGACATCCCGTTCGAGATCAAGAGCCGCTCGGCCTGGACGGCCGGCTTCGCGCTGGTGGCCGAACGCTTCGCCGAGCGGCGCGTGTTCCTGGCCGGCGACGCCGCGCACCTGTTCACGCCAACCGGCGGCCTCGGCTACAACACCGGCATCGACGATGCGGCCAACCTGGCCTGGAAGCTCGAAGCGATGGTCAAGGGGCTGGCCGGCGAGGCGCTCGGCGCGAGCTACGAGGCCGAGCGGCGGCCCGCCGCGTTGCGCAACACCGCGTTCGCGCGCGGTTTCGCCGACAGCATCGGGCACGTGCGCCTGCCGCCGGTTGCGTATCAGGCGGGCGAAGCCGGCGAGGTAGCCCGCACGGCGATCGGCGATTACCTCGCGTTCCACGCGACCGGCGAATTCGTGATTCCGGGCGTGCATCTGGGCACGCGCTACGACGCGTCGCCGCTGGTGGAGGCCGAGGCCGGCACGCCGCCGCCCGACGCCGCCAATCTCTATCTGCCGACCGCGCGCGCCGGACATCGCGCGCCGCATGTGTGGCTGGCCGACGGCCGTTCGCTGTACGACCGTTTCGGCCCGGGCTTCACGCTGCTCTGCACGCGCGCGCCGGGCGCCGGGTTCGATCAGGCGGCCGTGCAGCGCGCCGCGCCCGCGCTGCCGCACCTCGCCGTGCTGCGTATCGACGACGCCGAGCTGGCGCAAGCCTACGAAGCGGCCTACGTGCTGATTCGACCCGACCAGCATGTGGCTTGGCGTGGCGATGCGCTCGACGCCGGTTTCGAGGCCGCCGCGTGGCGCAGCCTCGGGCACCGGCATCGCGAGCCGGCCGCCGCGCTCGCGGCGCAATAGGGCGGGGCCGGGATTCGGGCGTGATGTCGTTCAGTCGTCCTGTCGATTTTTCGTTGTGCCGCTGTGTCGCTGTGCCGTTCTGTCGTTCCACCGGGCAACTCGCGCCCGTGAAAAAAATAGCGAATCACAATCCATCGGAGACACCACCATGCAAGCGCAGTCCGTTGCCCCACCGGGCGTTGCCGACACCGTGCAGCGCTCGCCGCTGCAAACGCTCACGCTCGTCCTCTGCTTCCTGGTCGTCGCGGCGGACGGCTTCGACGTCGCCTCGGTCGGCTATGTCGCGCCGCTGCTGAAGGCGGCGTGGTCATTGAGCCCGGCCCAGCTCGGCCCGATCTTCGGCGCGGGCCTGTTCGGCCTGACCGTCGGCAGCTTCGTGTTCGGGCCGCTGGCGGACCGCATCGGCCGCAAGCGCGTGATCACGATCTCGCTGGTGCTGTTCGGCGTCGGCAGCCTCGCGTGCGCCTACGCGCCGTCGGCGGCGTGGCTGGTGGCCTTGCGTTTCCTGACCGGCGCGGGCCTGGGCGGCGCGATGCCGAACGCGATCACGCTGTCGTCCGAATTCAGTCCGGCGCGCGGGCGTGCGATGCGCGTCACGCTGATGTTCTGCGGCTTCACGCTCGGGCTGGCCTGCGGCGGCGCGGTGGCCTCGCTGCTGCTGCCGCGCTTCGGCTGGCAGGGCGTGTTCGTGTTCGGCGGCATCTGCCCGCTGGTGCTCGCGCCGGTGATCTGGCGATGGCTGCCCGAATCGGTCCGCTTCATGGCCGGCAAGCCGCGCTATGCCGACGAAGCGCGCCGCGTGATGGCGCGCCTGACCGGCGACGCGAACACGCCGCTCGACGCCGCAACAGCCGGCGAAGCCGCCTCGCACGACGCGGATCGCCCGCGCGAAAGCGCGGTCGGCGTGCTGTTCTCGGCCCGCTACCGCACCGGCACCTTGCTGCTCTGGATCGCGTTCTTCTGCACGCTGTGGGTCTATTACCAGGTCAGCAGCTGGCTGCCGACGGTGATCACCAGCGCCGGCATCGACGCGGCCCACGCGGCGCGCGTCGGCGCGATGCTGCCGCTCGGCGGCACGATCGGCTCGCTGGTCAACGCGCGGCTGATGGACCGCATGAATCCGTTCTTCGTGCTGACCGGCTCGTACGCCGTGGCCGCGCTCGCCATCGCGCTGATCGGCGCGACGCTCGGCTCGCCGTCGCTGGTCTGGGCGACGGTGTTTCTGGCCGGCTTCGGGCTGTCCGGCGCGCAGACCGGCGCGAACGTGCTGGTGGCCGGCTTCTACACCACGGCCGCCCGCGCCACCGGCGTGAGCTGGGCGCTCGGCGTGGGCCGCATCGGTTCGATCATCGGCTCGATGACGGGCGGCCTGCTGCTCGCGGCGTTTCATTCGCCCACGGCCGCGTTCGCGGTGTTCGCGGCGCCGGTGGGGGTGGCCGGGCTCGCGATGCTGGTGAACGGCTGGCTCTATCGCACTCACGGTGACGCCCGCGCCTCGCGCGCGTGACGGCACTTCTCACACTCTCCCTGCAAAAAAGGAACGAAATATGCGGTTGGTGAATTTCATGTTGGATGGACGCGCGACGCTCGGCGTGCGCGAGGGCGACCAGGTGCGCGTGCTCGGCCACGAGCCGCTCGAAACGGTGCTGGCGCGCGGCGTGGATCTGGCCGAGTGGGCCGGTGCGCAGTCGGGTGAACCGGGCGGGCAACGCGTTCCGGCCGAGGGCCTCGAATGGTTGCCGCCGTTGCAGCGGCCGCCGAAGATCCTCTGCGTCGGTCTGAACTTCGCCGATCACACCAAGGAGAGCAACTACGATCAGCCATCCTATCCAACGCTGTTCCTGCGCGTGAACACCAGCCTCGTCGCGCACGAGCAGCCGATGATCCGCCCGGCCGTGGCCGATTCGGAAGGGCTCGATTTCGAGGGCGAGATTGCCGTGGTGCTGGGCAAGGGCGGCCGCCATATCGCGCGCGAGCAGGCGCTCGATTGCGTGGCCGGCTACGCGCTGTTCAACGACGGCTCGGTGCGCGAATACCAGTTCAAGACGCCGCAATGGACGGTCGGCAAGAACTTCGATGCGACCGGCGCGTTCGGCCCCGATCTGATCACGCCCGACGAGCTGCCGCCCGGCATCAAGGGGCTGCAACTGGAGACGCGCGTGAACGGCGCGGTCGTGCAATCGGCGAGCACCGACGACATGGTGTTCGACGTGGCGTCGCTGATCAGCATCATCAGCGAGGCCATCACGCTGGAGCCGGGCGACGTGATCGTGTCGGGCACGCCGTCGGGCATCGGCTGGGCGCGCACGCCGAAGCTGCTGATGAAGGCGGGCGACGTGTGCGAGGTCAGCGTCGAGGGCATGGGCACGTTGCGCAACGTGATCGCGGATGAAGCGGCGCGCTGAACCCGAACCGGGAGAAACGAGCATGAGCGGAGCCTTATCCCCCGCGCCGCGCGCGGGCGTGCATTCGATCGATCACTTCGCGCTGAACGTGCCGTCGATCGACGAGGCCGAGCGCTTCTTCGGCGCGTTCGGTCTTGCGGTGACGCGCGCCGGCACGCGCGCCGACGAACTGGAAGTGCACGCGGCCGACGGCTGGCGCTGGGCGCGCGTGCTGCCGGCCGCGCGCAAATCGCTGGCCTACCTGAGCTTCAACTGCTTCGACGGCGACCTCGACGCGCTGCGCGAGCAGGCCCGCGCGGCGGGCGCGCGCTTCACGGCCGGGCCGGACGCGGCCGGGTTCTGGTTCCACGATCCGGACGGCAACCTGATCCAGGTGAAGGCCGGGCCGAAGACGAGCCCGGCCGCGAAGGCGCCGCGCGACGTGGCGGGCACGCCGGCCGACCGGCGCGGCAACTGCACGCGGCGCGAGGTGCGGACGGTGCGGCCCGCGCGGCTGTCGCACGTGCTGCTGTTCTCGCCGGACGTGCTCGGCGCGATCGATTTCTATCGCGACGCGCTCGGCCTGCGGCTGTCCGACAAGTCGCTCGACCTGATCGCGTTCACCCATGCGCCGCATGGCAGCGATCACCATCTCGTCGCGTTCGCGAAGAGCGGCGCGCGCGGTTGGCATCACGCCGCCTGGGACGTCGACGACGTGAACCGGGTAGGCGAGGGCGCCGCGCAGATGGCCGCGGCCGGCTACGCGAAGGGTTGGGGCACCGGCCGGCATGTGCTCGGCTCGAACTATTTCCATTACGTCGAGGACCCGTGGGGTTCGTTCTGCGAGTACTCGGCGGATATCGATTACGTGTCGGCCGGGCAGGCATGGCCCGCCGGCGATTTCGCACCGGAGGATTCGCTGTATCTCTGGGGGCCGGCGGTCCCCGAGAACTTCACGCGCAACAGCGAGGCTTGACGGAGGCAGGCGCAAAGGCATTCGCGGCACCAGCATGACCCGCAACACCCGCAACACCACAACAATCAAATAGACGGATGGAGACATGAAGGTCAAGACGATCATGGCGGCCGGCGCGTTCGCGCTCGGCTGCGGCGCGCACGCGCAAAGCAGTGTCACGCTGTACGGCATTCTGGATACCGGCGTGGAGCTGGTCACGCACGCCGGCCCGACGGGCGGGCGCGTGGTGCGGATGCCGGGCATCACCGGCTCGGTGCCCTCGCGCTGGGGCGTGCGCGGCACCGAGGATCTCGGTGGCGGCTACGCGGCGACGTTCGTGCTGGAGGACGGCTTCAACGTGCGCTCGGGCGACGTCAATCAGGGCGGCCGGCTGTTCGGGCGGCAGGCCTGGGTGGGCGTGACGAACCGCTACGGCACGCTGAGCTTCGGCCGGCAATACACCATGTCGTACTGGGCGATCCTCGATTCGGACCAGCTCGGCCCCGACATCTACGGCGGCGTCGGCTCGATCGATTCCTACATTCCGAACGCACGCAGCGACAACACCCTCGCCTACAAGGGCAGCTTCAGCGGCGTCACGCTCGGCGGCACCTATTCGTTCGGCCGCGATTCGGCCGGCACCGGCAATTCGCCGGGCCAGGGCACCTGCGCGGGATCGCTGCCCGGAAACTTCAACGCGTGCCGTCAATGGTCAGTACTCCTGCGGTATGACGCGGATCACTTCGGCGTGGCGGCGGCCTACGACGAGCAGCGCGGCGGCCCCGGCGCGGCGGCCAACCTGTTCAACGGCACCGCCGCGATCGCGCTGACCGACAGCGGCGACAAGGACCTGCGCATGCAGTTGAACGGCTATCTGAAGGCCGGCGCGTTCAAGCTCGGCGCGGGCTGGCTCGGGCGGCGCGTGGAAGTGGCCGGGCCGGGGCTAGCCGGCGTGCGCAGCGACATCTTCTATGTGACCGGCTCGTATCTGGCGACGCCGACCGTGATCGTCGATGGCGGCATCTACCGTACCGTCGACAGCGCGCAGGACACGCGCGCGACGCTGGCGGCACTGCGCGGCACGTATCTGCTGTCGAAGCAGAGCAGCGTCTATCTGCAGACCGGCTACGTGTTCAACAGCGCGAAGGCGCGCTACACGCTGAGCCAGGGCGGCCCGGGCACCACGCCGAACGCGGGCGTGGGCCAGCTCGGCGTGATGGCCGGCATCCGCCACAACTTCTGAGGCCGCCCGCGCCGCACTAGGGCGGCGCGGAAAGTTCGGTTTTTTCGAACTGAAACGTATTGAAATGCTGGTTTTTCCGATGCCGCGATTCGCCGATACTGGCGCATCTTCAACCACGCGGATCGAACCGCAACGGAAATCACGCCATGCGTACCTATCGTCGTAACAGTCCTCAAGCCGCCGCCCGTATCGTCGCCCTGGTGATGATCGCGGACGGCCACGTCGACGCCAACGAGGAGCGGATGCTGGCGCGGCTCGGCGTGATCGCGCGGCTGGGCCTGCGCCCCGGCGAGTTCGACAGCGTGGTGCAGGCCTTGTGCGAAGACATGGAAATCGGCAGCGGCAGCGGCTTCGACGCCACGGCGCACGCGCCCTTGCTGGCCGAGGTCGACGATCCGGCGTTGCGCCGGGTGGTGCTGCGCGCGTGCTTGGCGGTGGCGTCGGCCGACGATTATCTGGCCGACGGCGAAGTCGCCATGCTGGCGGCGATCTTCGATGCGTGGGTGGTGCCGGCGCCGGCGCCGGTGCAGGGCATGGCTCGCACGATGGCGGTGGCCGCGTAAGCGCGCGGCAAGCGTCGCAACACGGCCGGGCGGCTCAGGCGCGGCCGCCCGCCGCGCTGGCCTGTGCTGCGGCGTCGAGTTGCAGCACCGCGTCGCGCTTGTCGAGCAGGTGGCGGCGCAGGATCTGCGCGAGCCGCGCGCCGTCGCGCGCTTCGAGCGCCTCGATCATGTCGGCGTGGTCGTGGATCGCGCGATCCCATTTCGCACTCTGGAAGTTCGAACGAAACCGCAGCGCCTGCAGCTTGCGGTTGATCGCGAGGTAGGTTTGCCGCAGCGCCGCGTTGCGCGCCGCCATGTTGATCAGGTCGTGAATTTCGCGGTTGCGGCTATAGTAGCCGGCCAGGTCCTGCCGTGCGCGGCAGGCCAGCATCGCGTAGTGCAGCGCCTTGATCGTGTCGATCTCCTCGGCCGTGATGCGATCGCAGGCCAGTTCGCCCGAAAACGCCTCCAGCCCGCTCATCAACTCGAAGGTCTCGCGAATCTCCGCCTCCGACATCTTCGACACCGACGCGCCGCGGTTCGGCGCGATATCCACCAGCCCCTCCGCTTCGAGCACCTTCAGCGCTTCGCGCAGCGGCGTGCGCGAAATGCCGAGCATCTCGCAGATCTCCCGTTCGTTGAGCTTTTGCCCCGGTTCGAGCGTGCCTTCGACGATGAAGTTGCGCAGATGCTCGACCACCGTGTCGTGCAGGCGTTGCCGCTCGACCGGAGGCAGCACGGCGCGCGGGGGGGAGGCGGGGGTGTCATTTTGCATACAAAAAACGGATAAATCGTCCAGGCGTCGATTTTACACGAAGGCCATCCCGTCATAATTTTGAGAAATGTCTCGAAATGTACGCGGGTAAACCACGTGCAGATTGCGGTTGTGATTCGCCGCTTGGGAGGAATATAGTTTTTTGCATGCAAAATTCAACCAGGAGAACATGCATGCTCAAGCTGGATTTCCATCCCTCTGGCCGCCACTTCCTTCAGATCCCGGGGCCGAGCCCGGTGCCGGACCGGATCCTGCGCGCGATGAGCTACCCGACCATCGACCATCGCGGCCCGGAATTCGGCGCGCTGGGCCTGAAGGTGTTGAGCGGCATCCAGGCGATCTTCAAGACGCGTCAGCCGGTGGTGATCTACCCGGCGTCGGGCACCGGCGCGTGGGAGGCGGCGCTCGCCAACACCATGAGCCCCGGCGACACCGTGCTGATGTACGAGACGGGCCAGTTCGCCACGCTCTGGAAGCGCATGGCCGAGAACCTCGGCCTGAAGCCCGAATTCATCGGCGGCGAGGACGACTGGCGGCGCGGCGTGGACGCGAACCGGATCGAGGCGCGGCTGCGCGAGGATCGCGAGCACCGCATCCGCGGCGTCTGCGTGGTCCATAACGAAACCTCCACGGGCGTGACGTCCGACATCGCCGCCGTGCGCGCGGCCATCGACGCGGCCGGCCATCCGGCGCTGCTGCTGGTCGACACGATCTCCGGGCTGGCCAGCGCCGATTACCGGCACGACGAATGGGGCGTGGACGTCACCATCTCCGGCTCGCAGAAGGGCCTGATGCTGCCGCCGGGCATCAGCTTCAACGCGGTGTCGCAGAAGGCGCTGGCCGCCAGTGCGGATGCCAAGCTGCCGCGCAGCTTCTGGGGCTGGGCCGAGATCATCGAGATGAACAAGGGCGGCTACTGGCCGTACACGCCGAACACGAACCTGCTCTACGGCCTGTCGGAAGCGCTCGACATGCTGGCCGACGAGGGGCTCGACCAAGTGTTCGCGCGCCATCAGCGGCTCGCGCAGGCCTGCCGCCACGCTGTTCAGGGCTGGGGCCTGGAGATCCAGTGCGCCGATCCGGCCGTCTACAGCCCGGTGCTGACCGGCGTGCGGATGCCCGAGGGCGTCGATGCCGACGCGGTGCGCAAGATCGTGTACGAGCGCTTCGACATGTCGCTCGGCGCGGGGCTCGGCAAGCTCAAGGGGCAGATGTTCCGCATCGGCCACCTCGGCGACTGCAACGACCTGACGCTGATGGCCACGCTGGCCGGCTGCGAGATGGGGCTGCGGATCGCCGGCGTGCCGCTGGCGGCCAGCGGCCTGCCTGCCGCGATGGACTACCTGGCCGCGCAGGCCGTGCGCACGCCGCTCAAGGCGGCGGCCTGAACCCGGTGGCCGGGCGGCGCTCCGCACCGGCCGCGCCCATTCCGTGATTCGCCCCGCGCAACGCACGCGGGGCAGGCAGTGTGGTGGCGGCAAGACCTATTCCAACATTCGGAGACACACGATGAAACGGTATCGATTGACGAGCGCGACGAACGTCGTGCTCGTCATGTTGTGCGTCATGTATTTCATCACCTACCTCGACCGCGTCAACGTCAGCACCGCGGCGGTCGGTTTCGGCAAGGAGTTCGGCCTGTCCCACACCGAGGTGGGGCTGGTGTTCTCGGCCTTTGCGTATCCCTATCTGGTGTTCCAGATCATCGGCGGCTGGGTCAGCGACCGCTTCGGCGCGCGCAAGACGCTGATCGCGTGCGGCGCCGTGTGGGGCGTGGCGACCTTGCTGACCGGCATGGCGGGCGGGCTGGTGTCGCTGCTGGCGGCGCGGCTGCTGCTGGGTTTCGGCGAGGGCGCCACGTTCCCGGCCGCCACCGCCGCGATGTCGCGCTGGGTGGCGAAGGATCAGCGTGGCTTCGCGCAGGGCATCACGCATGCGGCGTCCCGCGTGGGCAATGCGCTCGCGCCGGCGGCGGTGGTGCTGATGATGGCGAACTTCGGCTGGCGCGCGGCGTTCTTTCTGTGCGGCGCGCTGAGCCTGTGCTGGGTGATCGGCTGGTGGCTGACCTACACCGAGCAGCCGCGCGACCACCCGCGCATCACCGAGGCCGAACTGGCGATCCTGCCGCCGCCGAAGCCGCGCGCGACGCGCGTGCGCTGGGGCGCGCTGTTTCGGCGGATGCTGCCGGTCACGCTGGTCTATTTCTGTTACGGCTGGACGCTGTGGCTGTTCCTGAGCTGGATTCCGCAGTTCTTCCTGCATCACTACCACCAGAACCTGCAGACCTCGGCGCTGTTCTCGTCGGTGGTGTTCCTGGCGGGCGTGCTCGGCGACACGGTGGGCGGCGTCGTGACCGACCGCATCCTGCGCCGCACCGGCAGCCTCGCGCGGGCGCGCAGCGGCATGGTGTCGGTCTGCATGCTGCTGACGCTGGTCGTGATGGTGCCGCTCGCGTTCGTGCACGGCATCGGGGCGGCCACCACCTGCCTCGCGCTCGGCTTCTTCTTCGCCGAGATGACGATCGGGCCGATGTGGGCGATTCCGATGGATATCGCGCCGGAATTCTCGGGCACCGCCAGCGGCATGATGAACACCGGCTCGGCACTGGCGGCGATCGTCTCGCCGGTGATCGGCGGCGCGCTGATCGACCGCTTCGGCAGTTGGGAGTTGCCGTTCTACGTCAGCATGGCGCTGATGGCGGTGGGCGTGGTGTGCGCGTTCCGCATGCATCCGGAGCGGCGCTTCGACAACGCCGAACCCGATGCGGCCGTCGCCTCGCATCAAGGCGTCTGAAGCAAGGCATTTGAATCAGGGCATTTGAGCGTGCCTCTCTTTTTGTTTCGGCATCCACACAGGAGCATCGACGCGTGAGTCTTTCCCTCGAACCCCGGCAGCGCGACGCGGTGGCGCCGCTCGCCTGGGCACTGGCCGCCGCCTGGCGCGACGGCACCCGGCTCGACCCGGCGCAGAGCGCGGGCGTGCTGCCCGACGCGCAAGCGGCCTACGACACCCAGCACGCCGTGCTCGATGCGCTCGGCGCGCAAGTCGGCGGCTGGAAGGTCGGCGGCAAGGGCGCGGACGGCCCGGCGCAAGGCGCGCCGCTGCCCACCATCGCGCTGCATCCGAGCGGCGCGCGGCTCGCGCGCGATCCGGCCGCGCCGTTCGGCCTGGAGCTGGAAATCGGCTTTCGCTTCGGCCGCCGCTTCGCACCGCGCGCCGAACGCTACACCGAGGACGAGGTGCTGGCCGCGATCGCCTCGATGGTGCCGACCATCGAGGTGGTCACGAGCCGCTGGGCCGGCTGGCCCGAGGTCGATCGTTTCGCACAACTGGCCGATTTGCAGAACCACGGCGCGCTGATCGTGGGCGAGCCGGTGCCGTACGACGCGGCGTATCCGTTCGTGTCGCCGGCGCTGTCGTTCAGTTTCGCGGGCGAGCGGGCGGCGCCCGCCGCCACCGGCAGCAACCCGGCCGTCGACCCGCGCCGCCTGCTGACCTGGCTGGTCAATCACAGCACCGTCGAGCGCGGCATCGCGGTCACGCCGGAGCAGATCGTGACGACCGGTTCCTATATCGGCATGGTGTTCCCGGCGGGGCCGGGCCTGGCCGAAGGGCGCTTCGACGGGCTGCCGCCGATCCGCCTGGAAGTCGCCTGAGCCTTGTCGGACGGGGGATTCGGCCGTTTCGCGGTGGCTTTGGCTGCATCACGCGACGTGCCGAATCGCTAGCACGTTTGCGGGATTTATTAAATCAGATGAAACGCTAAAGTTAATTAAGCACTCGCCGTAAACGTTCTCATGCGTGGCCGATAACGACACAGTGTGTACCCCCGGAGAACAACAAAATGAAGTTTGGTAAAGCAGGCTTTTCGCTGCAGACGCGGATCGCCTTGACGATGTGTTTTCTTGCCGTCCTGATGGTGGCCATCGGTGCGCTGGGCTTGCTCGGCACGATCCGGGCGAACCACGCCAATCAGGACACCTACGAGAACAAGCTGACCGCCGCGACCAATATCGGCAACGCCGAGATCTACATCGCCCGCACGCGCCTCGTGCTCGACCGCCTGGCGCTGCACCCCGACGATCCGAAGGCGCAGGAGCAGATCGAGCGCGCCACCGGCTTCTTCGCGAAGTCCGACGAGTGGTGGCAGACCTTCGTCAAGCAGCCGCACGAAAAAAGCGAAGCCGACCTGATCGACGAGGCCACCTCGCGCCGCGCCACCATGCGCGACGCGGTGGCGGGCTTCATCGACGCGATCCGCGCGCACGACGCCGCGCGCATCGACACCATCGCCATGACGCAGCTCTCCGCGCTCTACAACGCGATGAGCGCGGCCAACGACAAGGTCAAGGGCGCGCTCTACGCCAACGCCAAGACCAACTACGAGGCCGCCGAGGCGAGCTTCCGCGTGTATTCGGCGCTGTCGGTGGCGATGATCGCGATCGGCGTGATCGCGGCCGGCTTCAGCTGGTTTTCGCTGCGCCGCGCGATCATGAGGCCGCTCAACGACGCGCTCTCGCATTTCGAATCGATCGCGCAGGGCGACCTGCAGCGCCGTATCGACGTGCACAACGACGACGAGATGGGCATGTTGCTGCGCGGCGTGGCCGCCATGCAGACGAGCCTGGCCGGCACCGTGCGCGAGGTGCGCAGCAGCACCGAATCGATCGCCACGGCCACCCAGCAGATCGCCTCGGGCACGCTCGACCTGTCGGTGCGCACCGAGGAGCAGGCCGCCTCGCTGGAGGAAACCGCCGCGAGCATGAGCGAGCTGACCGCCACCGTGAAGCAGAACGCCGAGAGCGCGCACACCGGCCGGCGTCTGGCCGACAACGCCTCGAGCGTGGCCGCGCGCGGCAACGACGTGGTGGAGCGGGTGGTCGGCACGATGGGCGGCATCGACAGCAGCTCGCGCAAGATCTCGGACATCACCGGGATCATCGAGGGCATCGCGTTCCAGACCAACATCCTGGCGCTGAACGCCGCGGTGGAAGCGGCGCGCGCCGGCGAGCAGGGCCGCGGTTTCGCGGTGGTCGCCAGCGAAGTGCGCAGCCTCGCGCAGCGCTCGTCGGCGTCGGCGAAGGAAATCAAGGAATTGATCGGCGAATCGGTGCAAACGATTGCCGAGGGCAGCGAACTGGTGGCCGACGCGGGCCGCACCATGCAGGAAGTGCTGGGCGCGGTGCGCGACGTGGCGACCATCATGAACGAGATCGCCGCCGCCGCCGAACAGCAGCGCATGGGCATCGAGCAGGTGGACACCGCCGTCAGCCAGATGGATTCGATCACGCAGCAGAACGCGGCGCTGGTCGAGCAGGCGACCGCGGCGGCGCAGGCCCTGAGCGAACAGTCGCACCGCATGCGCGGCCACGTCGAGACGTTCAAGCTGGCCTGACCCGCTGGCGCGCGGCGTTGCCGCCGTCGAGCAGCACGTATTGATTCGCAGTAGAGGGGCCGCGCAACGCACGCGGCCCCGAAGTACCGCTGAAGTACCGCTTGCAGTGCCTCTCTTTCTCCACAACACGATTCGACAATGACGACAGCGAAAGATCGCAGCCGGCGGAGCTTTCTCAAAGGCTCCATCGCGATTGCACCCATAGCCGTGGTCGGGATCACCGGCGCCGTGGCGAGCAGCAGCCCGCCCACGCCCGCGCCGGGCCTGCCGCCCGCCGACCGGCCCACCGTCGAGCACTACACCCCCGGCTATTTCACGCCGGAGGAATGGGCGTTCGTCAACGCCGCCTGCGACGTGCTGATCCCGAAGGACGACATCGGTCCGGGTGCGGTCGAACTCGGCGTGCCGCAGTACATCGACCGCCAGATGCAGACGCCGTACGGCGATGCGGCCCGCTGGTACATGCAGGGGCCGTTCTTCAAGGTCGAGCCCGAGTTCGGCTACCAGTCGAAGCTCACGCCGAAGGAGCAATACCGGCTCGGCATCCGCGCGATCAACGCCTACAGCCGCGCGCATTTCGGCGGCAAGGCGTTCGCCGACCTGGGCCATGCGCAGGGGACCGCTTTCATCAAGAAGATCGAATCGGGCGAGATCAAGTCCGACGACTTCAACTTCAAGGGATTCCTGAACGGTTTCCTGCTGAAGAACGTGATGGAGGGCTACTTCGGCGATCCGTCCTACGGCGGCAACAAGGACATGGCCGCCTGGAAGATGATCGGCTACCCCGGCGTGCGCGCCGACTACCTGGAGTTCGTGGGCGAGGCCAAGCCTTATCCCTACGCGCCCGTCAGTCTCTACGGCAAGCGAGGATAAGCATGGCGAGCATCAAGAAAAAGCCGGTCGACTGCGTGATCGTCGGCTTCGGCTGGACCGGCGCGATCATGGCGATCGAACTGGCCAACGCGGGGCTCAACGTGGTGGCGCTGGAGCGCGGCGACGCACGCGAGACGGTGCCCGATTTCGCGTATCCGCAGATCGTCGACGAGATCAAGTATTCGGCGCGCAACGCGCTGCTGCAGAACCTCTCGAAGACCACCGTCACCAACCGCCACACGAAAGACCAGACCGCCGTGCCGTACCGGCAGATCGGTTCGTTCAAGCCGGGCGAGGGCGTGGGCGGCGCGGGCTCGCACTGGTCGGGCGTGCAGTCGCGCGTGATGCCGGACGAGCTGCGCTACAAGAGCCACATCACCGAGCGTTACGGCGCGAAGTTCATCCCCGAAGGCATGAACCTGCAGGATTGGGGCGTGACCTACGACGAGCTCGAACCGAGCTTCGACCGCTTCGAGCGCGTGTGCGGCACCTCGGGCGTGGCGGGCAATCTCGACGGCAAGCCGACCGGCGTCGGCAACCCGTTCGAAGGCCGCCGCAGCGGCGCCTATCCGCTGCCGCCGCTGACCGATCACCCCACCGGCAAGCTGTTCGCGGCCGCCGCCAAGGGCCTCGGCTACCAGCCGTTCGCGCTGCCGGCCGGCAACGCGTCTGGCCCGTACACCAACGAATACGGCTGCCAGCTCGGGCCGTGCAACTTCTGCGGCTTCTGCAGCGATTACGGCTGCCTGAACTATTCGAAGGCCTCGCCGCAAACGGCGATCATCCCGGCGCTGCTGCGCAAGCCGAATTTCGAGCTGCGCGTGAATTCGCACGTGATCAAGGTCAACACCGACGCGAGCGGCAAGCGCGCGACCGGCGTGACCTATATCGATCACGAAGGCAACGAGGTCGAGCAACCGGCCGAGATGGTCGTGCTGGCCGCGTTCCAGTTGCACAACGTGCACCTGATGCTGCTCTCGAAGATCGGCCAGCCGTTCAACCCGGACACCAACGAAGGCACGGTCGGCCGCAACTTCTGCTACCAGCTGCTGAACAGCGTGAACATGTTCTGGGACAAGGACACGTACATCAATCAGTTCATGGGCGCGGGCGGTGGCGGCCAGGCGATCGAGGAGTTCAACGCGGACAACTTCGATCACGCGCAACTGGGCTTCATCGGCGGCGGCATCATCTGGGGCCGCCAGACCGGCAACGGCCCGGTGCGCGGCATTCCGCTGCCCAAGGGCACGCCGAAGTGGGGCAGCGAGTGGAAGCAGGCCGTCAAGGACAACTTCCTGCACACCGGCCGCATCGAATCGCAGTGCAGCAACATGGCGTATCGCAATTGCTTCCTCGATCTCGATCCGAATTATCGGGACGCCTACGGTTCGCCGCTGCTGCGCCTCACGCTCGACTGGCAGGACAACGACCTGCGCGCCTCGGAATACGTGGCCGGCAAGATGATGGAGATCGGCCGCGCGATGAATCCGAAGTCGATCTCGGGCCGCATCCTGAAGCCGGGCGCGCACTGGGACACGCGCGCGTACCAGAGCACGCACATCAGCGGCGGCACGGCGATGGGCGCCGATCCGAAGACGAGCGTGGTCAACAAGTACCTGCAAAGCTGGGACGTGCCGAACCTGTTCGTGATGGGCGCGAACGTGTTCGCGCACGGCCTCGGCTATAACCCGACGGGGCTGGTGGGCGGTCTCGCTTACTGGGCGGCGAGCAACATCCGCTCGCAATACCTGAAGAATCCCGGCGCCGCCATGGTGCAGGTCTGAGCGAGCGACAAGACATGCGGAAAATCATTACTGGAGTGGTGGCGGCCGGCGTGGTGGCGGTCGGCGCCTTGTGGGCATTCGCCTCGGTCACGCCGGGCGCGAACCTCGATGCGGCGCTCGCCACGCGCCGCGGCGACGCCGTGCACGGCGCGTATCTGGCGCGGGCCGGCGACTGCATCGCCTGTCACACGGCCAAGGGCGGCGCGCCGTTCGCGGGCGGCCTGCCGTTCGCGACGCCGGTCGGCACGATCTATTCGACCAACATCACCGCCGACCGCGAGCACGGCATCGGCGGCTATACGTTCGACGAGTTCGTGCTGGCGATGCGCGAGGGCGTGGCCAAGGGCGGCAAGCATCTGTACCCGGCGATGCCGTTCACGTCGTATGCGAAGGTGTCGGACGCGGATCTGCAGGACTTGTACGCGTACTTCACCACGCAGGTGCCGGCCTCGGCGCAACCGAACCGCGCCTCGGACATCCCCTGGCCGCTCAGCGTGCGCTGGCCGCTCGCCTACTGGAACCGCGCGTTCCATGACGATTCGCGCTTCGTGGCCGATGCCGCGAAGAGCGTCGAATGGAATCGCGGCGCCTATCTCGTGCAGGGCCTCGCGCACTGCAGCACCTGCCACACGCCGCGCGGCGCGGCGTTCCAGGAGCTGGACGTGAGCGGCAAGAGCGATCAGTACCTGGCCGGCGCGTCGCTCGACGGCACCGCGCCGATCAACCTGCGCTCGTCGGCGGGTGGCGGGCTGGAGGCCTGGTCGGTGGACGACGTGGTGGCGACCCTGAAGACGGGCCGCAATCCGCATTCGTCGGTGTCCGGGCCGATGGGCGAGGTGGTCGAGCACAGCACGCAGTACCTGAGCGATGCCGACCTGAAGGCGATGGCCGTCTATCTGAAGAGCCTGGGCGCGCCGCCGCAAACCGCGTCGTTCCATCCCGACGACGCCACCGTCAAGGCGATTCTCGGCGGGACGGTGCAGGGGCGCGGCGCCGAGGTGTATCTCGACAGTTGCGCGGCCTGCCACCGCGTGAACGGCAAGGGCGCATCGGGCGTGTTCCCGTCGCTCGTCGACAATCCGATGGTCACGCAGGCCAACCCGGATTCGCTGATCGCCGTGATCCTGGCCGGCTCGCGCCTGCCGTCGACGCAGACGGCGCCGTCGCGGCTGGCGATGTCGGGTTTCGGCTGGCGCTACAACGACGAGGAGATCGCGCAACTGGCGAGCTTCGTGCGCTCGAGCTGGGGCAACCGGGGGCCGGCGGTCACGGCCAGGCAGGTGGCCGCGGTGCGGGCGAAGACCGGCGGGTGAGGTCGGGCTGATTGGGCCTGAAAAGGGCCTGAAACGGGCGAAGGCGCTGCGCGAGCAGCGCCTTTTTTCATGGCCGCCGCGACGCGCCCGTGCGACGCAAGGGCAGGCGGCCCTGCAGCGCGTCGAAGCCGCGCAGCAGCGCACGCTTGATCGGGCCGGCCAGCGGCTTTTCCACGACGACGTGCACGCCGAGCGCGAACCCGATCGCCAGCAGCAACACGCCCCAGAACAGCAGCGTGCGGTCGATCGACGGCGCGGCCGCATTGAACAGCATGTAGCCGACGTTCTGGTGGATCAGATACAGCGGGTAGCTGATCGCGCCGAACCACACCCAGCGCGTACCGCCGAGCAGCGGCGTGCGGCGCAGCGCGAGCCCGAGCATGACGGCGAAGAACCCGCTCATGATCGCGCCCACCACGCCCAGGCGAATGCCGGCGCCGAAGTTCTCGTTGAACGACGCCAGCAGCAGATGCTCCTGATACAGCGACAGCGCCCAGGCCGCGCCGACCAGCAGCAACCGCGAACGGTTCGGGCCGTGCTGACGCATCAGGTAGCACGCGGCCCCGCCGATGAACAGGCCGGCGTAATCGGTGATCAGGAAGCCCTTGAGCTTGATGAACGGGAACAGATCGACCAGCACCACGCCGATCAGCCAGACGAACAGCCAGCGTTCGGCGCGATGGATCTGCCCGACCAGCAGCAGGATGCCCACCAGCAGATAGAAGCGCAGCTCGGTGCCGAGCGACCAGTACGCGCCGTCGATCGGTTGCAGGCCGAAGCCGCCGCCGAGCCGGATCAGATTGACGAGATATTGCGGCCAGCTTGCCGTGAAGCGCTCGCTGCCGAGCGCCAGCGTCACGAGGAACGTCACCGTGCAGCAGGCCCAGAACGCCGGCAGCAGCCGCGCGGCGCGCGACGCGACGAATTTGCCGAAGCGCGCCTCGCCGGCCGTCATCAGGATCACGAAGCCGCTGATCATGAAGAACAGGTGCACGCCGAGGAAGCCGTACTGCGCGACCGGCTCCAGCGCCGGATAAAACATCCCGGTCAGGCCGTCGGCGGCATGGCCGCGGAACGCGTAGTGGAAGAACACGACGGCGAGGGCGGCGAGGAAGCGAAGCAGATCGAGTTCGGGAATGCGGTGGGACTTCACGGGCGGACGCGGTTGGAATCGCAGTGGCAGGGGCACGCCGGAGCGCGCAAGGTCTGGATCGGGCGGGCGAATTGTAGCCTACCGTGGGGAGCCGGCGAGCCCCCGAATCCTGACCGCAAACCCTAAAGATTCCTTACGAATTGCCGATAAGCGCTTACGCCGCGGACTGCATTCGCGTTTTCCGCCCGACACCGTGCGCTTCGGCCAGGGTGCCGGGCGGCGACCTATTTTCGACACGCTTCGTCCGATATGACTCTATTCGCCATGCGCCGCACCAGCATCGGGGTGCGGCTCGCCCTTTTTTCCTGCCTGCTGTTCGCGCTGAGCCTGGCCGCGTTCGCCTGGGCGCTGACCCGCACGGCCGGCACTGAAGTGACCGACCAGGTTCTGCGGCGCATCGCCGAGAAGGACGCCTCGATCGCCGACACGATCGCACTGTTCGACAAGGCGCTGACGGCCGA
>NZ_BAAILN010000107.1:46860-66615 GCF_054589155.1 Burkholderia sp. 3C | reverse complement strand
ATCGACCCCGCGCAAACGATTGACATCCAGGGCGCGGCCGCGCCGACGCTGAAAACCGGCGAGCGCGTGCTCGATCTCGATTTTTCGATTCCCGACGATTTCCTCGCGCGCAGCGGCGCGATCGCGACGGTGTTCGCGCGGCGCGGCGACGATTTTCTCCGCGTCACGACCTCGCTGAAGAAGGCCGACGGCACGCGCGCGATCGGCACGCTGCTCGACCGAAAGGGGCCGGCCTGGGGGCCGGTGTCGAACGGCCGGGTGTATACGGGTCTCGCCGCGCTGTTCGGCAAACGTTACATCACGCAATACAAGCCGATTCGTGACGCGAGCGGCCAGGTGATCGGCGCGCTGTTCGTCGGCGTGGACGTGGGCGCGGAGATCGCGGCGATCGAGGACGGCATCCGCCGCCAGAAGATCGGCGACAGCGGCTATTTCCTGGCGATGGACGCCTCGGACGGCCCCGATCGCGGCAAGTTCATCGTTCACCCGAACGCCGAGGGCAAGCACGGCGACGAAGCCGGCGCGCCGTTCGCGCGGATGCTGGAGATGAAGCGCGGCCAACTCGAATACCGTTCCGCCGACGCGCTGTTCGGCGAAGCGGACGCGCGCGACAAGTACGTCGTATTCCTCACCGTGCCCGAATGGCACTGGCTGGTGGCCGGCATCGCGCCGCGCGACGAGGTGACGGCCGACGTGACGGCCACCCGCGACCGCTTCCTGCTGGTGGGGCTGGCGCTGGTGGCGCTGTTCGGCCTGCTGTTCGTGTGGGCGGTGCGGCGGCTCGTGAGCCGCCCGCTCGACGAGGCGGCGCGGGCCTCGGAGCGGCTCGCGGCGGGCGACCTGAGCGTGCGCATCGCACAGGGCCAGCGCGTGCGCGAGGACGAGATCGGCCGGCTGATTCGCGCGATCGACGGAATCGGCGACGGCCTCGCGCGGATCGTCGCGCAGGTGCGCGAGGGCGCGGCCGTGATGTCGTCGCGCACCGGGCAGATCGCCTCGGGCAGCGGCGACATCGCCGAACGGATCGCCGCGCAGGCCGGCAACCTGGAGCGCACGGCGGCCAGCATGGAGGAACTGACGTCCAACGTGCAGCAGAACGCCGATCACGCCGCGCAGGCCAACCAGCTCGTGTCGGGCGCGTCGGATGCGGCGCGCGCGGGCGGCGAGGCGGTGGGCCGCGTGGTGTCGACGATGGACGAGATCGGCCGCTCGGCGAACCGGATCGCCGACATCACGAGCGTGATCGAAAGCATCGCCTTCCAGACCAACATCCTGGCGTTGAACGCGGCCGTGGAAGCGGCGCGCGCCGGGGAGCAGGGCAAGGGCTTCGCGGTGGTGGCGGGCGAGGTGCGCGCGCTCGCGCAGCGCAGCGCGGCGTCGGTGCGCGAGATCGAGGCGCTGGTGGCCGAATCGGGCGCGACCGTCGAGCGCGGCGCGCGCATCGCGGGCGAGGCGAGCGCGGCGATGCAGGGCATCGTCGAGCGCGTGGGGCAGGTGCGCGTGATCATCGGCGAGATCAGTCAGGCCTCGCGCGAACAATCGCAGGCGATCGAGCAGGTCAATATCGCCGTGACGCAGATCGGCGAGGCCACGCAGCAGAACGCGCAGGTGGTGGACGAGGCGCAGCGCGAGGCGCTGGGCCTGCGCGGGGAGGCGGAGCAACTGGCCGAGGCGGTCAGCGTGTTCAAGCTGACGTAAGCTAAGCCGCGCCCGGGGGCGGCGCGAGCTGCCCGCTCAGTTCTTCAGGAATCCTCCGAAGCGGGCGCGAATGTCGTCGACCTGCGAGAGCGTACCCGACAGATGCGCGCGCAGCGCCTGCTGCGCGCCGTCGGGGTCGCCGGCGGCAATCGCCGCGACGATCGCCGCGTGCTGC
Organism: Burkholderia sp. 3C; assembly: GCF_054589155.1. Lineage (NCBI taxonomy): Bacteria > Pseudomonadati > Pseudomonadota > Betaproteobacteria > Burkholderiales > Burkholderiaceae > Burkholderia > Burkholderia sp. 3C. The sequence continues at coordinate 64,742 of NZ_BAAILN010000107.1, read as the reverse complement.
ATCAGCACGCGCTCGGTCTTGCCGGGAATCGGCACATGCAGGTTGCGCAACCGGTCCAGATGGCCGCTCTGCTTGCGCACCAGCGCCCACAAGCCCGTCACGTCGGCCGCCTCGTACATCAGGCGGTGAAACGCCTGATCGGCGTGCACGAATTCCACGTAGTTCTCGCGCGCCGCATGCATGCGCTGCAGCTCGATGCTGTCCTCCAGCCGTGCCACCAGCGCGGCGGGCGTGGCGCTGGCGAGCCGGTGCACGATCTCCAGCTCGATCGAGCGCCGCAGGAACAACTGCTGGCGCGCCAGCGGGACGTCGATCGAACTGACGACCGTGGCGTGCTGCGGAAAGATGTCCACCAGGCCTTCCTCGCCGAGCCGGATCAACGCGTCGCGGATCGGCGTCTGGCTCAGGCCGTACAGCGCGGCCAGTTCGGCGCGCTGCAACACCGTGCCCGGCGCGATCCGCATGTCGACGATCAGCTCGCGCAAGTGTTCGAACACCTGCGGCGCGGCATGGCGCGAACGGTCGAAGGACGGAGCGATCAGCTCGGGCAGGGCGGCGGCGGTGGGCGGGTCGGAAAGCGTCGGGGTCATGGTCGGAAGCGGAAAACATCGGCCGGGCGTCGTCGCGACACCCCGGCGGCAGCCGCCACGATACCAAACTCCCGCTTCATTGACGCACTAATGTTTTAGTGTTTTAATCCGCAAAACTCGGCGTCGGGCGGTTCGAACCGGCCGGCCGCCGACAGACAACATCAGGAGACACCGTGGAAACTGCGAAGCATCCCGCCGCACCGGGCGAACCCGCGCTCGCGCCGGCCTCGCCGCTCGGGCGCGCCGTCGCGAAGATCGAGCGCCGCGTGCTGCCGCTGTTCGTGATCATGTTCATCGTCAACTACATCGATCGCGTCAACATCGGCTTCGTGCGCGAGCATCTGGCCGCGGACATCGGCATCGGCGCGGCCGCCTACGGCCTGGGCGCGGGCTTGTTCTTCGTCGGCTACGCGATCTTCGAGGTGCCTTCGAACCTGCTGCTCGCGCGCTTCGGCGCGAAGGCCTGGCTCACGCGGATCATGCTGACCTGGGGCATCGCCGCCACGGCGATGGCCTTCGTGCAGGGCGAAACCTCGTTCTACGTGTTGCGCTTCCTGCTCGGCATCGCCGAGGCGGGTTTCTTCCCCGGCGTCATCTATTACTTCACGCAGTGGCTGCCGGCCGGTTCGCGCGGCAAGGCGATGGCGGTATTCCTGAGCGGCTCGGCGCTCGCGTCGATCCTGGCCGGCCCGGTGTCGGGCGCGCTGTTGAGCATCGACGGCTTCGGCCTGCACGGCTGGCAGTGGATGTTCGTGATCGAGGGCGCGGCCTCGATCGTGCTGTGCGCGGTGGTCTGGTTCTGGCTCGATTCGCGTCCGGCCGACGCGCGCTGGCTCGCCGACGCCGAGCGGCGCGCCGTGACCGACACGATCGCCGCCGAGCAGGCCGAGCGCGAGCGCAACCGGCCCGCGCACACGTCGCCGCTCAAGCTGCTGGCCGACCCGAAGATCGCGCTGTACTGCTTCATCTATTTCGCGGTGTCGTTGACGATCTACGGCGCGACGTTCTGGCTGCCGAGCATCATCCGCAAGATGGGCCACTACAGCGATTTCCAGGTGGGGCTGTTCAATTCGATCCCGTGGATCGTGTCGATCGCGGCCATGTACGGCTTCGCCACGCTGGCCTCGCGCTTTCGCAATCAGCAGTTGTGGACCTCGATCGCGCTGGTGATCGCGGCGCTCGGCATGTTCGTGTCGACGTTCGGCGGCGCGTCGTTCGCGTTCGTCTCGATCTGCTTCGCGGCGGTGGGCTTCAAGGCGGCGTCGTCGCTGTTCTGGCCGATCCCGCAGGGCCACCTCGACGCGCGGATCGCGGCCGGCGTGATCGCGCTGATCAATTCGATCGGCAACCTCGGCGGCTTTGTCGCGCCGACCGTGTTCGGCCTGCTCGAACAGCACACCGGCTCGATCCGCGGCGGCCTCACGGGCCTGTCGATCACCTCGCTGGTGGCGGTCGGCGCGGTCTGGATGACGCGCACCGGGCGCCAGCGCGCACGGGCGCGCCGCGCCGACTGAACGATCGACCGAAGCCAGGCCTCGCTCACTTTATTGTCAGGAATCCCCATGAAAATCACCCGAGTCACCGTCACCCCGATCGCCTTCAAGGATGCGCCGCTGCTGAACGCGGCCGGGATTCACGAGGCCTATGCGCTGCGCTCGATCATCGAGATCGAAACCGACACCGGCCATATCGGCCTGGGCGAAAGCTATGGCGATGCGCCGGCGCTGGCGGTGCTCGACGCGGTGAAGGGCGCGCTGCTCGGCCTCGATCCGTTCAAGCTGAACCGGCTGCGCGAGATCGTGCGCGGGGTGGTGTCGCGCCTGTCGCCGGCCAGTTCGGCCGGCGCCGAACTGGCGCCCGGCTCGCACGCGAGCAAGGCGGTCAGCAACGCCTATTCGGCGTTCGAGGTGGCCTGCCTCGACGCGCAGGCGCGTTACCTGAACGCGCCGCTGGTGGACCTGCTCGGCGGCGCGGTGCGCAAGGCCGTGCCGTTCAGCGCCTACCTGTTCTTCAAGTACGCCGAACATATCGACAGCCCGTATCCGGCCGACGGCTGGGGCGAGGCGCTCAGCGAGGCGCAGATCGTCGAGCAGGCGCGCCGCATGATCGACGGCTACGGCTTCGAGAGCATCAAGCTGAAGGCCGGCGCGCTCGACCCCGAGCACGAAGTGGCCTGCGTCAAGGCGCTCAGGCGCGCGTTCCCGAACGCGCCGCTGCGCATCGATCCGAACGGCAACTGGTCGCTCGACACGGCGCTGCGCATGGCCGAACTGCTCGGTGACGATCTGCAGTACTACGAAGATCCGACGCCGGGCCTCGAAGGCATGGCCGAACTGCATCGCCGCACCGGCATGCCGCTCGCGACCAACATGGTGGTGACCGATTTCGACGAGTTCCGCCGCAGCGTCGCGCTGAACAGCGTGCAGATCGTGCTGGCCGACCATCACTACTGGGGCGGGCTGCGCGACACGCAGCAACTGGCGCGCATGTGCGACACGTTCGGCGTGGGCGTGTCGATGCATTCGAATTCGCACCTCGGCATCAGCCTGATGGCGATGACGCACGTGGCCGCCTCGGTCGAGAACCTGTCGTACGCCTGCGATACGCATTACCCGTGGCAGGAGCCGGACGAGGAAGTGGTGAAGGGCGGCAAGCTGCCGATCGTCGGCGGCTGCGTGGCGCTGACCGACGAACCGGGCCTGGGCCTCGAAATCGACCGCGAGCAACTGATGAAGCTGCACGAGCTGTACCGGACCTGCGGCATTCGCCAGCGCGACGACGTCGGCCAGATGCTCAAGTACAAGCCGGACTGGACGAACCGGAAGCCGCGCTATTGAAGTAGACCGTGGCGAGGGCGTTCAGATATGAAATACGACATCGTATAAGTTGGATGCATCGATCGTCAGCTTACATGCACGTTTCAGGCAATAAACGGGCTGACGATTGCACTAAACGAACCCATGACGTACGATGACGGACAATTAACCTGAGCCGGAACCGATCCCGCCTGGCCGGGCGTCGATCGCCCGCGCTCCCTGACCCGCCGCCCGGCGGGCAGGGTGGAGACAGCATCGGTCCGGCGGTTTCGAGACTTGCCCGTGAAAATCGCCGCCGTCGAAGTCCTCCGCCTGTCGCTCGCATTCGATGCGGGACGCCGTCCCGCCTCCGATACCGAAGCCGCTTCCGATACCTACAACGCCGCCGATCGCTCGCTGCGCCGGATGGAGACGCTGCTCGTCAAACTGACCGACGACGCCGGCCGCATCGGCTGGGGCGAAGCGTTCGGTCACCTGATCAATCCGGTCACGTTCGCCGCGCTCGAAGGGCCGGTGGGGCGCTGGTTCCGCGGCGCGGAATTCGAGCCGACGCTCGACGGCATCGCGGCGCTGCGCGAGCGCGCCGATCACGCGCTGCATGCGTTCGGCCGCACCGGCCCGGTGCTGTACGCGCTGTCGGCGATCGACACCGCGCTGCACGATCTCGCCGCGCAAGCGGCCGGCTTGCCGCTGTACCGCTGGCTCGGCGGCCATCGCGACACGATCGACGTGTACGCCAGCCTGGTCAGCTACGAGAACGAACCGGATGAAGTGGCGCGCCATGTGCGCCGCGCCTGGGACGAAGGCTTCCGCGCGATCAAGCTGCACGAAACCGAACAGGACGCGATCGTGGCCGCGCGCCGCGCGTTGCCGGCGGCCGGCCAATTGATGGTGGACGTGAACTGCCCGTGGAGCGCGACCGAAGCGGCGCAGCGCGTGGATGCATTGCGGGAGGTCGGGCTGGGCTGGATCGAGGAACCGGTGTGGCCGTGCGACGACGTTGCCGGCATCGCGCGGGTTCGCGCGCTCGGCGTGCCGGTGGCGGCCGGCGAGAACGCCTCGGGCGTGGCCGGTTTTCGCGAGCTGTTCGAGCGCGGCGCGCTCGATGTCGCGCAGCCGAGCATCGCGAAGATCGGCGGTCCGACCGGCATGCGCGCGGTGATCGCGCTGGCCGGCAGCTACGGCGTGCGCGTCGTGCCGCATTGCTTCTACTACGGCGCGGGCCTGCTCGCCACCGCGCACGTGGTGGCCACGCTGCCCGACGACGTCGCGCTCGAAATTCCGTATCTCGACTGGCCCGAGCGCCTGCACGCCGCGCAGCGCCCCGGCGCGCGGCTCGCGCTGCCCGACACGCCGGGCCTCGGCTTCCAGCCCGACGAAGCCCTGTTGACCCGCAACCTGATGGCCCGCGCCACGCTCGATTGACGCGCCGGCCCCCTCTTATAACGATCAAGGAGACACGATGAAATTTCGCTACCGCTGGTGGGTGGGCGCACTGCTGTTCGGCGCCGGGATGCTCAACTATCTGGACCGCGCCGCACTGTCGGTGGTCGCACCGATCATCAAGCGCGATCTCGGCATCAACGATGCGCAGATGGGCGTGCTGTTCAGCAGCTTCTTCGTCGGCTACTGCCTGTTCTGCTTCGTGGGCGGCTGGGCGGCGGACCGTTACGGCCCGCGTCGCGTGTTCGCGGTGGCAGCCGGCATCTGGTCGCTGTTCTGCGGCGCCACGGCGCTGGCCGGTTCGTTCGCTCACCTGATGATCGTGCGCGTGGCGTTCGGCATGGGCGAGGGGCCGATGGGCACCACCACCAACAAGTCGATCTCGAACTGGTTTCCGCGCAGCGAGGCCGGGCGCGCGGTGGGCTGGACCAACGCCGGGCAGCCGCTCGGCGCGGCCATCGCGGCGCCGATCGTCGGGCTGGTGGCGCTCCAGTTCGGCTGGCGCATCTCGTTCGTGGTGATCGCGCTGCTGGGCTTCCTGTGGCTCGCCGCCTGGTGGACGCTGTTCCGCGACGATCCGGCCACCCACCCGCGCGTGACGGCCGAGGAGGCGCGAGAAATCATCGCCGACCGCGCCGTGGAAGCGATCCCCGAGGCCGGCCAGCAAGCCGGCCACGAACGCGGCCTGTTCCGCTATCTGCTGTCGCGCCCGGTGCTCGGCACGGCGCTCGCGTTCTTCAGCTTCAACTACGTGCTGTATTTCTTTCTGTCGTGGTTGCCGAGCTATCTGACCGACTATCAACACCTGAACATCAAGCAGATGAGCGTGGTCGGCATCCTGCCGTGGCTCGGCGCAACAGTGGGCTTCGCGATGGGCGGCACGGTGTCGGACCGGATCTACCAGCGTACCGGCGACGTGCTGTTCGCGCGCAAGATCGTGATCGTGGTGGGGCTCGGGGTGGCGGCGGCCTGCGTGCTGCTGGCCTCGCAGGTCACCTCGCTGGTGGCGGCCGTGACGCTGATCGCGATCGCCAGCCTGTTCGCGTTCATGGCGCCGCAGGCGTGCTGGTCGCTGCTGCAGGAAATCGTGCCGCGCCAGCGGGTGGGCGCGGCCGGCGGCTTCGTGCACCTGCTCGCGAACCTGGCCGGCATTCTGTCGCCGAGCCTGACCGGCTGGCTCGTGCAATACGGCGGCGGTTATTCGAGCGCGTTCGTGCTGGCCGGCGCATCGGCGCTGGCCGGCGCGATCATCCTGATGGTGGCGGTGCGCGCCTCGGCCGTGGAGCGGTTGCGCGGCGCGGTGTAAATCGTGAGACGCCCGCTTGGGGCTTCGGTCGGACTCAATGCCCGAAGCGCGCGCCGATCACATCTTCGAGGCGGGCCGCGGTGATTTCGCCGACATGCGATTCCACCAGCCGGCCGTTTGCATCGAAGAACAGCGTGGTCGGCAGGCCGCGCGAGCCGTAGGCGCGCATCGCGCTGCTGGCTGGGTCGAGCAGCACGTTGCCGAAGTGCAGGCCCTGGCTGTCGAGAAACGCGCGCACCGTGCGCGCGTCTTCCCCTTGATTGATCATCAGGATCGCGACGTTGGCATGTTCGCCCTGCGCGCGTGCCAGCACCGGCATCTCGCGCCGGCACGGCGGGCATCAGCTTGCCCAGAGATTGACCACTACCGGTTTGCCGGCCGTCAGTGCCGGCGTGACGGGCGCGCCTTCGAGCGTGCTCAGATGCAGCGAGGCCGGTTGCGGCGCATCGCGTTGCAGCGTGACGACCAGGCCTTGCGCGAGGCCCCACGCCACGATGCCGGCCGCGAGGCCCCCGAGCACCGGACGGCGCAGCGCGGGCAGGCCGCGCAGGCGCCAGCCGAGAAACGCGAGCGCGGCGAGCACGCCGGCCCAGCCGAGAAAGCCGCCATCGCCGATCGCCGCGATCGCGCGCGGTGCGGCCGCGTACTGCGGCCACCAGCGCGCGACATAGGCGAGGCGCGCCGCCACCAGCGCGATCAGCAAACCATCGAGCAGCAGCGCCGCGGCGCGCTTGCCGCCATGCACGCGCTCGCGCCGTTGCAGGCCGAACGCCACCAGCCCGGCCAGCAGGGCGGCCGCCGCGATCGCTGCCACCTGCACCGAGAACGGCCCGACGCTCGTCATGGCCGATGCCCGCCGTTGTCAGGAATCGATCGGATGGCCATCTCAGATCGCCATCGACATTCGGAAGAACAGCAGATCGGGCTTGGCGGCCAGCCGCAACGGCTCGGAGCCGCACACGAAGCCGAGCCGTTCGTAGAAGCCTTTCGCCGAATCGCGCGCCGTGCACCACAAGATCCGGCCGCCGCGCTCGCGCGCATGGCGTGCACCGAGGTTGACCAGCAGCCGGCCGAAACCGAGGCCGCGCAGCGATTCGTCGATCGCCATGCCGCGCAAGCGCCAACCGTTCGGCGCTTGCGCGTCGCTGTCTTCGCGACATACCGACGCAACGCCGACGATCTGCCCGGCGCGTTGCACGCCGAGATGCAAGGTCTCGACATCGAGATCGCCGGCCAGACGCGACGCCATTTCGTCACCGTCGAGCAGCAATCGGGCGCGCAAAGGAACTACTTCGTCAGCCGAAACGCTGAGAATTTCAAAAAGTGAAGCGTGAGTCATCATCCGAAATCGTACCGGGAAAAACCTTCATTCTGATATGAAAACCCGTCAAATCTGACGGTTGATCGGCGAATTGCGACGGCGTATCCTCGTCGCGGGCCGATTGCGACAACCTAAAGACAATACTGCGATCTCAGGATGGAAGAAAAAATACATTCCGACGCTGACAATGCGTACGACGAAATTCGAACACGAATTCTTGACGGCAGGCTGGAACCAGGGCAAAAAATTTCTCATCGCGGTTTGGCGAACAAACTCGGCATTGGGCAGATGCCGGTACGTAGCGCCTTGCAGCGTCTCGCTACCGAAAACCTCGTGACCGTATTCGACAAGCGAGGGACATTCGTTACCGATCCCACACACGACGATCTTCAGCAAATCTACGAAGTGCGCCTTGCGCTCGAAAGCGCGGCGGCGTATCTGGCCGCCTGCAAGGGGCCGACATCCGCGCTCGTCGAATCGGCGGAACGCATCACGCGGCTGCTCGAAAGTGGTGAGGCCGACATCATGGCCGAACAGCGGATCGGCTGGGTATTTCACAAGGAAATGTTTGTGGCCGCGCAAAACGAGCGGCTTCACGATCTTTATAAGTTGCTCAAGGCGCAAACGCTGGCCTTGAACGAATTGCCGCGTCAGGACCACGCAACGGTTCGGCGCGGCACCATGGAGCACTTGGCGATCTATGCCGCGATCCGCGACGGGCAACCCGAAGCGGCGCGCATGCATATGTGGAATCACATCGTCGATGGCACCCCCGCACGAATTCAACTGATACGGGCCGCACATGAATCAAAGGAATAACAAGTCTTCCCTGCCGATGTGGATGATCGTGGCGCTGATTCTGGGCGCGATCGCCGGTGTGGCCGCTCCGCGCTTTGCGGCCGATGTCGGTTTTCTGTCCGTCATGTTCGGCCACGCGATCAAGATGGTGGTGATGCCGCTGATCCTGCTGTCGGTGACGGTCGGCAGCTATCGCGCCGTCGAGCAACGCCGCCACCTCGGCCGCACGGCCGCCATCACGATCGTGTTCTTCATCGTCATGACGGCGCTGTCGAGCGCGCTTGGCCTGGGCCTGAACTGGATTTTCCGGCCCGGCCTGGGCGCGCCGCTGACCGAATCGGGCGCGCTGCCGCAGCATCTGGCGTCGAGCATCGACTGGCTCGGCTTCATCACCGACATGATTCCGCAGAACCTGGTCGCCGCGCTGGCGTCCGGCAATGCGATTCCGGTGCTGGTGTTCGCCGTGCTGCTCGGCACTGCGCTCGGCGCGGCGGGCGAGGCCGGGCGTCCGGCCATCACGTTGTTTTCGTCGCTGCTGGCGGGGCTGTTCAAGATGGTCGAGTGGATCGTCGCGCTGTCGCCGCTGGCGATCTTCGCGGCCGTGGCCGGCCTGATGAGCAGCCGAGGCGTGTCGGGGCTGATGCCGCTGGTGCGGCTGCTCGGCATCGCCTACCTCGGCATGGCGATCCTCGCGCTGCTGCTGACCGCCATCGTGATCGCCACCGGCCAGCGTCCGCTCGCCGTGATCCGCAAGGTCAGCGAGCCGTTGATCCTCGCGTTCACCACGCGCTCGTCGGAAATCACGTATCCGGTGCACTTGAAGAAGCTGACGGAAATGGGCGTGCCGCAATCGGTGGCTTCCACGATCCTTCCGCTGTCCTACATTTTCAATCGCGACGGCGCGGTGCTCTACACGGCGCTGGCAGTCGGCTATCTCGCCGATGCGTACCACATCGTCTGGAGCTGGCCGCTCGCGCTGACCATCCTCGTGCTGACCATCCTCACGATCGACGGCGCGGCCAACGTGCCGTCGGGCGCTATCGTGGCGATCACGATCGTGCTGGCGGCGGTCGGCTTGCCGGCCGAAGCCGTGTTGCTGATTCTCGGCGTCGATGCGTTCTTCGACATGGGCCGTACCGCACTGAACGTCTATGCGAGCACGGTGGCGATGACGGTGTCGATGCGGCTGTCGAGGGGCGAGCGCGATGCGGCGGCCGACCCGGTGGACGGCGGCGCGGGTCAGCCGACCTGAGTTCCGCGGCAACGAAGGGGCCGGCGCAGGCGGTTGCGTCGGCCACCCTGCTGTTTCGATGAAGTTGTAGGTGGTCACGCAGCGGTGCCTCGTCGAGTGCGATGGGGCACAGCGTTTTTGCAGCGCTGGGGCGGGCAATCTGCGATCACAGTTTTGTGCCGTGACAGGCGGCGCGGGAAGCACAAGGAGCAAGGTGTTGGCAAACAGGGAAGGCGTACCGTACGACGAGCCGCGTGGCAACGCCGCGCAGAGCGTTGGCGCGCGATCGCCGTCGAGCGCGTCGGTCATGGCGCTGACGAGTTTCGAGTCCGATGATTGGGCGCTGTTCGATGAATTCGAGCGCGCGCCGCATTTCGAGGCCGTACGCGCGATCGCGTCGCGGCTCGTGCGGCAGCTCGGTGGCGAACGTTTTGCATTCCTGCTGATGCCGGCCGAGGGTGCGCCGCTGCGGCCCGCCGACGAGCTGGCGTTGACCGACGCCGAGCCGGGCTGGCTCGGCACCTACCGGGCGCGGCGCTGGTTCGATGCGGACCCCGGCGTGGCCTATGCGCGCCGCACCTCCACGCCGATCGTGGCCACCGGCATCGCGGCACTGACGGAAGGCCAGCACGCGCTGCGCGAACACGATGCGGCGCACGGCTTTCGCGCCAAGCTGATCGCGCCGGCGCATCTGCCGACGCAGGGCTTGAGCGGCGTGCTCTACGTGGGGATCGACGCGAGCCCGCGCGAGGGCGAGGCGGCGTTGCATGCGAAGCGCATCTTCTATCGGTTGCTCGCCAGCGAACTGCTCGACTGGCTGGCGCGGCAGATGCGCCGCAATGCGGCGCGCTCGCTGGCGCTGACGGCGCGCGAGACGCGCATCCTGAAGCTGCTGCGCGGCGGCCAGACCGCGAACCAGATCGCCGCGGAGTTATGCGTGGCGGTGCCGACCGTCTACGGGTATTACAAGCGACTCAATGAAAAATTTTCCGTCAATCACATTTCACTGACGGTAAAGCGCGCTACCGCACTCGGCCTGCTCGATCCGTAAATCGAATGCGTGAGTTTTGAGCGTTAGCGCACAGGACAATAAAAATCGACCGAATATCATCGATTCACGAGATCCAGGGCGTGGCGAAAAATATCTTATTTTCGATGCGTGCATATTTTCAAGATTTGATGGAGAATGGCGCCGGCCCATGTGCCATGGGCCGTTCCGCATCTCCTGGCTGACCGCGCGGTATCGATAATCGATGCGGCGCGGGTTCATCTTTAAGCCGGTGCGGCGGCGATACCAAGTAATCGTTTCCAATAACAAAATGGCGTTGATGCCGTGGACGAGTTAAAGCCGGCGGCTTGGCTGGATTGATTCCGCGATATTGAAAATAAGCCATGCATTCGATGCGCGGGGTACACCCCGTCAACACGCAAAGATCGGCTTGCTTCACCGGAAGCAGCCGCCGTTGCACTTCGATAGCGAGAGGCCATGAAACCCTTATTTCACGAACCACACCGCAGCCGTGCCGTGACCGTCGAGAAACGCGGTCCGGCGCCGAGTGCATGGCTCGTCGTTTGAGGCGGCGAGCGGCAACCGCAGCAGGAATTCGGGCACAAGGCGGCTTCGTCAGCGAAGCCGGCCGGGAAGAAAGGAGCGAGGGCAGATGAACGCGCAGCAGATGCGGGCGGTGAAAACGGGCGTGGCGGGAGACATGAACGGCGCGGCGGCGGGGCGCATGACCAAGGACGAGATGCGGATCGACGTGCTGTTCGGCCGGGTCCACGCTCAGGAGGCGCTGTTGAAGGCCATGATGGAGCAGTGCCGCGATCGCGAAGGGCTGCTGCGCTGCCTCGAAGCCGAAACCGAGCAGATGGGCCAGGCGTTGCGCGACAGCGATTGCTCGCTGCTGATGTACGCGGCGTTCATGGAGCACACGGCCGCGCTGCGCGACAGCATCGCCGCCGAAACCGTCTGCACGGACGGCGACTGAGCCGCATCCGCGCCCAGGCGCGAGCGGATCGGCCCCGATGTTCCGGGCGCCGATCCGCATCCTCCCCGGATTCATTCGATTCGCCTCAGGCCTGCGAGCTTGCCAGGCATGGCGCGCGGAACATGCGCCCTGCCACCAACCCCCGCAGCGTGCGGGCGAGCACGACGATCCACAGCATGCCGAGCAGGCAGGCGAAACCGGTGCCGAGCTGCGTGAAACCGTCGAAGCCGGTCACGTGCGCGAGGTTGAACGTCGCCAGCGTGTACACCCCGATCGGAAACGTGAATCCCCACCAGCCCAGATTGAACGGCAGCCCCTCGCGGCGATAGCGCCACATGAACAGCAGTGCGCAGGCCAGCCACCAGAGGCCGGCGCCCCAGAGCAACAGCGCACCGAGCACCCCCACGTCGCGAGCGACGGCGGCCACCGATTGCAGCGCGGTGCCCGCGAAGGCTTGCGCGGCGGCGTTGCCGAGCGTGAGCAGCCCGAGCGCGCCGGTGCCGATCGGGCCGAGCGTGAGGAAGCTCGTCACGCCAAGTTCGCGATGCGGCAGCTTGTGGATCACCAGGCGGAACAGCACGATCGTCAGGATCGAGAACGCGAGCGGCACCGAGATCGCCCACAACACGTAGCCCGCCCCCACCACCCAGCGCGCCGTCTCGACGTTCAGATGCGGGGCCAGCACCGCCGCGCTCGATGCGGCCACCTCGGGCGCGACGATCGGCAGCAGCAACGCGGCGGTCAGGCGTTCGAGGCTGTGCTCCTGCACCGTGAACACCAGATACGGCACGCCCACGGCCACCGCCACCGACAACACCGCGTCAAACCCCCACAAGCCGAACGCGACCGAGGTGGCGGCATTGCCGTCATGGGCGCCGCCGAACAGCACGATGCCGTTGACGATCGGTGCGAGCCCCATCGGCAGGGTGCCGAGGAACAGCGACTGTATCGGGTGACGGAGCATCGGCCGCACCGTTTCGCCGAACAGCACGAGCCGGCCGACGAACATCGCGGCGAACAGCGCGTAGAGCGCGATATCGATGCGCCAGAGCCAGCCGGCCAGCAGCGGCTTGAGCGGCGACGCGCCCGGCAGCGCGTTCAGCACGAGGAAGACGACGCCCGTGCCCATCGTCACGGCGAACCAGTTCGGCGTGAATTGGCGGATGTTTTCGAGCCATGCCGGCCGGGGGGCGGCCAGCGGGGTGGGTGAGGCAAGACGGTGTGTCATCGTGGGCTCCGCGGAGGTCTGGAGAAGATGAAACGAGTCTAGTGACGCGGCATGGATATAAAAAATACATATTAACGATCGATGCGATGCTTTTTTGGTATGCTTTTCGGCACGCTTTTTTCCTCGAACCGGGAATAAACGGCGCGCCACGGTGTTTGCCTGCGAGGGCAACGAACGGCGCGACCTGCCGGCCGTCCACCCCTGTCACCGCGTTCCGACACCCGACCCGATGAATTTCACGCATTTGCTGGCGTTTTACGAAGTGGCCCGCGCCGGCAGCGTCAGCGCGGGCGCCGAGCGGCTGCATGTCAGCCAGCCGGCCGTCACGCGCGAGATTCGCGAGCTGGAGGCGCGGCTCGGCCTGGTGCTGTTCGATCGGCTGCCGCGCGGCGTGGCGTTGACCGAGGCGGGGCGCGTGCTGTTCGATCACGCCGCGCAGATCTTCGCGCTGGCCGATGCGGCGCAGGCCGAACTGCACGAGATGGCGGGGCTGGGCGCCGGGCAATTGAAGATCGGCGCGAGCAATACGCTCGGCGTTTATTGGGCGCCCGATCTGCTGTCGCGCTTTCATGCGCAATACCCGCGCGTCGCCATCGAGCTGGCCGTCGCCAATACCGAACAAGTGGAGGCGGGGCTGCGCGAGATGCGCTTCACGCTCGGCTTCGTCGAGGGGCCGTTCGATGCCGCGGTATTCGACGCCCGGCCGATCGGTGCCGACGAGATCGCCGTGGTGGCCGCCGCGAATCACCCGCTGGCGGGCCAGCGGCTCGATCCGGCCGTGCTGGCCGATCGCGCCGTGATTCTGCGCGAACCGGGCTCGGGCACGCGTGCGATCGTCGAGGAGGCCTACGCGAAACTCGGGCTGCCGATCGTGCCGCGCATGTCGGTGGGCGACACCGAGGCGATCAAGCGCATGCTGATCGCGCAGCCGGCGCTGGCCTATCTGTCGGTGCTCAGCGTGCGCGACGAGATCGCGCGCGGCGACCTGCGGCTCGTCGAGGTCGATGCGCCGCGCATCGAGCGGGCGCTGCATATGGTGTGGTTGAAGGGGCGCTCGCTGTCGCCGGCCGCGCAGGCGTTGATGGCGCTCGTGGCGCCCGCCGAGGCACCATTGCCTTCGCTTCTTCCTGCCGCCAAACGCCGCCGCAAGCGGGCCGCCTGAACCCGTTTCGCCATCTTCCCGCGCCGGCCGCCGGCCGCGTCTGCTTCTTCTTTCCTGCGTTGACGTCCACGAACTTTTTCGTGCGACGCATGTAACCCAACTCCCGCACCGCACGATCTATTCGTTGAGCGACGCGCTCGCGACGCTCGGAAACACCGGCGATCAAAGTTTTTTTCATCGAGCCGGAATATTCGCATCGAGGCGGTGTTAGCACATCTGACAGGCCTTGATTTGCGAAGCAGACAGGCCTGACGAACCGAGGGAAATCCTCAAATTGATCAGGACGCCGAATGTTATTCGGGCGATACGAAACGCACCGATCGACGCATCCCCAACCTTTATCTGGAGCACTGACCATGAACAAGCTGACCACTCTCGCCATCGCACTCTGCGCCATCACGATCCCGTCGCTGTCGTTCGCACAGACGCAGGCGCCGCTGACGCGCGCCCAGGTCGTCGCCGAACTCGTGCAACTGGAGCAAGCCGGCTACAACGCGTCGGCCGGCGAAGACACCGACTACCCGACCAAGCTGCAAGCCGCCGAAGCGAAGGTGGCCGCCGAGCAGGTGCAACACGCGCAGCAAGCACAGCAACCGCAACACGCCGCGATGCCGAAGACGCAAACCTCGGCCTCGATGAGCAACGCGGATTGCGTCGGCCCGGCCAGCTTCTGCAACACGTACTTCGGCAGCTGAGCCATGAGGCCGGTGTCGAAGCGTCGCGCGGGCGCATCCCGCCCGCGCGTGTCGAACCGCAGGACCGAACCCGTGCAACCGATGGGAGGCCGCCGATGAGCCATATCCTCGTGATCGAACCCGACGATGCGCAGTACCGGCAGATCGCGGCGGTACTCGGACAGGAAGGGTTGTGGCCGCAACAGGCGGTCACGGCGCGCGACGCGCTGCATCGCGTGACGGGCGGCGGCTATGCGCTGGTGATCGTCGCGCACGACATCGCCGACGTCGACGGGCCGACCATCGTCGGCGCGATGCGCGCAACCGGCGTGAGCGTGCCGATCCTCGCGACCGACGCGACCGGCAGCATCGAGCGCTGCGTGCGGATGCTGAAGGCCGGTGCCGACGACTATCAGCCCTGGCCGATCGATTTCGATGAGCTGGGCGCCCGTACGCTGGCGCTGCTGCGGCGGCAATCGCGCGCGCCGTTGCCGGCGGACCCGTCGACCAGCGCGCAGTTGCACGCGGCGGGGATCGTGCTGGACCGGATTCGACGCATCGTGTTCGTCGATTCGACGCTCGTGATGCTGCGCCCCACCGAATTCCGGCTGCTCGAATTCCTGATGCAGAACCAGGATCGCGTCGTCACGCGGCGCATGATTCTCGAGGCCGTATGGCAGCATCATTTCGATCCGGGCACCAACCTGATCGAGGTGCATGTGAAGCAGTTGCGCGGCAAGCTGCACGACCCGAACGGCAAGCGCTTCATTCGCACCGTGCGCCGCGCGGGCTACTATTTTTCGGGCGATGGCGCGGTCGACGCGGAGCCGGAGCATGGCGCTGCCACGCGCGCACGCGCCGACGAGACGCGGATGACGGACAGCGTGCACGCCTGACAGAAATACGAGTGAATTATTTCCGATGTGCGATTGCACCCGGTAAAAATCGGCAATTGCCATTGATGCATTGCAGTAATTAATTATCCGAAAATGGCTATCACGATTTTTAAAATCGTGCTTTGAGTTGCGGAGAAATATCGGATTGCTGATCAATTGAGGGTTGCTTGAGGAAGGCTGCGAGCCTTTTCGGGAAAGGGTTTGAAGGCGGTCATGAAAGACCGTGGCCAGCCGATCCGGGCATCTGATTGAGCATCGCTATTTCCGCTATTGCGAATTCCAATTGGAGCGTTTTGCTTCGAATAAATAGCATCCATTTCGTCCCGATTTGCCACATCCCCAGTGGTATCACTTCCTCACGGAGACGAAATGAAGAAGCAAAACAATCAGTCGCGTTGGGCGATTCCGGTGGCTGTCGGCCTGCTGATGTCGTCGTCGGCGTTTGCCGCGAACCTGACGCGCGATAACGGTTCGCCCGTCGGCGACAACCAGAATTCGCAAACGGCCGGCCCCGCCGGCCCGGTCCTCCTGCAGGACTCCCATCTGATCGAAAAGCTGCAGCGCTTCGACCGCGAGCGGATTCCCGAGCGCGTCGTGCATGCGCGCGGCACCGGCGCGTTCGGCGAGTTCGTGGCCGATGCGGATATCTCCGATCTGTCGCGCGCCAAGGTGTTCGTGCCCGGCGAGCACACGCCGGTGTTCGTGCGCTTCTCGACGGTGATGGGCTATCGCGGCTCGCCCGAACAAGCGCGCGACCCGCGCGGCTTCGCCACCAAGTTCTATACGAGCGAGGGCAACTGGGATCTGGTCGGCATCAACCTGCCGATCTTCTTTATCCGCGATGCGATCAAGTTCCCCGATTTCGTTCACGCCAACAAGCCGAGCGCGGTGACCGGCGTGCAGGATGCGAACCTCGCGTTCGACTTTTTCGCGCACGCCCCCGAAGCGACCAACATGCTGACGCGCCTCTACAGCGACGAAGGCATGCCCGATTCGTACCGGCGCATGGACGGCTTCGGCGTGCACGCGTTCAAGCTCGTCAACGCGCAGGGCCAGGTGCATTACGTGAAGTTCCACTGGAAGAGCGAGCAGGGCATGGAAGGGATTCGTCCGAAGGACATCCCGGCCTCGATCGGCCGCGACTGGAACCTGATGTCGAACGATCTGTACGGCGCGCTCAAGCGCGGCGACGATCCGAAGTGGGACCTGTATATCCAGGTGCTGAACCCGGACGATCTCGACAAGTTCGATTTCAACGCGCTCGACGACACCAAGGTGTGGAGCAACGTGCCGGAGCGCAAGATCGGCACGATGGTGCTGAACCGCGTGCCGGACAACTACTTCGAGACGACCGAGGAATCGGCGTTCGCGCCGTCGCGCATGGTGCCGGGCATCGAGCCGTCGGAAGACCGCATGCTGCAAGGGCGGATGTTCTCGTACGCCGATACGCAGATGTACCGCATCGGGCCGAACTTCAACTCGCTGCCGATCAACCGCCCGCGCGTGCCGGTCGTCAACAATAATCAGGATGGCTTGATGAATGCGGGCGACCGCAAGGGCGAGGTCAATTACGAGCCGTCCACGCTCGGGGAGATCCCGCAGGACCCGCAATACAAGTACGTGCAGACGCCGCTGCACGGCACCACCCAGCAGGCCGCGATCCACAAGACGATGAACTTCGGCCAGGCCGGCGAGTACTACCGTTCGCTGTCGTCGCAGGGCAAGGCGGATCTGGTGACGGCGCTGTCGGCCGACCTGAACCACGTCACCAACGACGACAACAAGATCACCATGCTGTCGTACTTCTACAAGGCCGATGCCGATTACGGCAAGCGCCTGGCCGCCGCGACCCACGCCGATCTGTCGCGCGTGCAGTCGCAAGCCGCGTCGCTGAGCGACAAGTAAGCGGCGTGCCGGTGCCGCCTCGCGCGGCACCGGCAGGGCAGGCGGGCGCATCGGCCATGCGCTCGCCCGCCGGCTCACGCATCGCATGCCCCATTTCCCGACGGAGCCTTATGACATGCCGTTCCGCAGCATTGACTCCCTCCGCTTCAAGGCCGCGCTTGCCGCGCTGCTGCTTTCGCTCGGCGCCTGTACGGCGCCTGTGCTCCACAAGCCGGAACCCGGCGCTGCGGTGCCGGACGTTCATCATTACGACGACGACTGGTTCGCCGCGGCCCGGCTCGGCCGTACCGACATCCTCGACGCGCTGCTCCAGGCGGGGTACCCGATCAACGCGGCGACGCGCCAGGGCTATACGGCGCTGATCCTGACGGCCTACGATGCGCAGCCGCAGGCGATGGATTTCCTGCTGTCGCACGGCGCGAACGCCTGCGTGGGCGACCGCAACGGCAACACCGCGCTGATGGGCGCGATCTTCAAGGGCGAACTCGACACCGCGCGGCGCCTGATGAACACGTCGTGCGCGA
>NZ_BAAILN010000107.1:17713-46765 GCF_054589155.1 Burkholderia sp. 3C | reverse complement strand
GTTCGCCGCGCTGTTCGGGCGGCTCGACCTGCTGCCCGAACTGGTCAAGCGCGGCGCGGACCCGGATCACGCCGACGCGCGCGGCACCACGGCGTTGCGGCTCGCGCAGGCGCAGGGCAACGATGCCGCCTATCACGCGCTGCTGACGGTGGGCGCGACGCGCTGAACCGGCAGGCGGCCGCCCAATTGAAAACAGGCCGCACGCGCTCGCCTGAACGAGACGCGTGCGGCCTGCTTCGCAGGAGCCGGGTGGCTTACTTCAGTTCGCGCCGCACCGGCACGCCGGCCACGATCGTTGCGACTGCAACGATCAGCACCACGGCCGCCGCGACGAACACGCCGGTCGCGCCGCGCGAATCGAACACCACCCCGCCGGCCGCCGCGCCCAGCGAGATCGCCAACTGGATGGCCGCCACGATCAGGCCGCCCGCGCTTTCCGCCTCGTCCGGCACGGTGCGCGTGACCCAGGTCGACCAGGCCACCGGCACGCCGCCGAACGCCGCGCCCCACAAGGCCACCAGCACCGCATCGACCAGCGGCAGCCGGCCGAACAGCGACAGCGCCACGCCGAGCAGCACCATCAGCGCCGGCATCGCGATCATCATCGGCCGCAGCCCGCGTTCGAGCGCGCGGCCCGCCACCGGCGTGAACAGGAAGTTCGCCACGCCGTAGCCCAGCAGGATCGCCGACAGCGCGTTGACGCCCACCCCGGCCACGTCTTCCAGGAACGGGCGCAGGTAGGTGAAGAACGCGAAGTGGCCGGTAAATACCAGCGTGACGGCGAACATGCCGATGCCGACGGTCGGCCGGCGCAGCACGTCGATCAGCGTGCGCAGGCGCGTGGTGCCGCTCGGCGCCATCGACGGCAGCGTCGCGAACTGCGCCGCGAACGCGATCGCGCCGATCGCCGCCGCCGCGTAGAACACGTTGCGCCAACCGATCAGGTGCCCGAAATAGCTGCCGAGCGGCGCGGCGGCGATGGTCGCCACGGCCACGCCGCTGAAGATGATCGACAGCGCTCGTGGCACCATCGCGGGCGGCACCAGCCGCATGGTGGTGGCGGCCGACATGGTCCAGAAGCCGCCGAGCGCGATGCCGAGCAGCACGCGCCCGATCAGGATCGCGCCGAAACCGCTGGCTGAGGCCACCAGCACGTTCGAGGCGATCAGCATCAGCGAGAACGCCAGCAGCACGCGGCGGCGGTCGATGCCGCGCGTCGCCACGGCGGTCAGCAGGCTGGTGACGAGCGCCACCGCGGCGGTCACGGTGACGGCCTGGCCGGCCGTGCCTTCGGTGATGCCGAGGCTGTCGGCGAGCGGCGTGAGCAGGCTCGCGGGCAGGAATTCGGCGGTGACGAGCCCGAACACGCCGAGCGACATCGCATACACGGCGCTCCATGCGGGATGGGCGACGGGGATCGCGGTGTCGGGGGTGGGGGTGGCGATTTCCATGGGTGTGTAGCGTCCGCTCAGGGTTTACGACGAGTGCACAGATTACGGATCAGCGGGATGACGGTCTATGACATACAATCCGCAAAACTTGATCAATCGTCCGAAACAACGATGCCTGAACCCCGCGGATTCGACCCCGATAGCCACGATCTCGTCAGCGAGCTGCTGCTCGGCATGCGCCTGAAGGGCGTGCAATACCGGCGCATTCACGTCGCGCCGCCGTTCGGCATGCGCCTGAACAATGCGCCCGATTGCGCGCAGTTCCACTTCGTCGGGCGCGGCACGGCGCTGCTGCGCGCGGCGAGCGGCGAGACCATCGAGCTGCGCGCGGGCGATGCCGTGCTGATGCCGCACGGTGGCCTGCATTCGTTGCTGTCGGCGCCCGACGTTGCGTGCACCGAGATCACCGAGTTCGATTCTTCGAAGTTGTGCGAAACGATCGCGGCGATCAACGCGATGCACGAGGATCGGCTCGCGAGCGGCGAGGTGGCTGACGACGTGCTGATCTTCAGCGGCTGGATGGAACTGGACCTCGGCGGCATGCAGCCGCTGGTCGCGTCGATGCCCGAGATCATGCATGTGGGCACGCTGCTCGAACGCTATCCCGAGCTGCGCGCGATGCTCGATGCGATGGAGCGCGAATCGTGTCTGGAGCGCGCCGGCTTCGCGGCGGTGCTGGCGCGGCTGGCCGACGTGGTGGCCGCGTTCATCGTGCGCGGCTGGGTGGAATGCGGCTGCGGCGATGCCGAGGGCTGGGTGCAGGCGCTGCGCGACCCGCGCCTGGGCCGCGCGATCGTCGCGCTGCATCGCGAGCCGGGCCGCAACTGGACGGTGGCCGAGCTGGCCGCCGAGGCCGGCAACTCGCGTTCGGTGTTCGCCGAGCGCTTCGTGGCGGCCACCGGCATGACGCCGGTGCGCTACCTGACCGAGCTGCGCATGCGGCTGGCCGCGCAGTGGATCGCGCGCGACCGCGAGCCGATCGAGGCCGTGTCGTATCGGCTCGGTTACGGTTCGCTCGCCGCGTTCAGCCGCGCGTTCAAGCGCACCATCGGCCGGCCGCCCGGCGCGGTGCGCGCGCAGGGCGAGGGCGTGGCGGGCTGAGGCAAGCCTCGCTTCAGCGGCCCTTGCCCTGCCGCGCCTGATCGGCGAACGACGCCGCGACCGATTCGGTCAGCACTGCCACCGCGCGCTTGAAGTTGCCGAGCTGCGGCGGAAACACCAGCCAGATATCGAGCTTCAGGTCGAAATCGCCGGCCTCGATCACGCGCAACTGGCGGCGCCACGGGCTGGCTTTCAGCACGGCGTGCGGCACCAGCCCGAGGCCGAGCCCGTTGGCGACGAGCCGCAATTGCATGTCCGTGTCATAGGTATCCACGCCGAGCCGAAGCGCATGGCCCTGGTCGGCCAGCGCGCGTTCGAGCGCGGCGCGATAGCCGCATCCGTCCGGGTTCAGAATCCACTCGTGCGCCGCCAGCGATGCCATGGCCGCGCGGCGCTCGGCCAGCGGCTTCGCGGCGCTCTGCACGACCTTCACGTCGAAGCGCGCGACGCGGCTGCCGGCCAGGCCGTCCGGCAGCGGTGCGTCTTCCGGCAACATCAGCATCGCCGCGTCGAGCGCACCGCGCTCGATCCTGTCCTGCAGGCGCGTGCTCCAGTCGGTCAGCAATTTCACCTCCAGCGCCGCAAAGCGCTGCTTCATCGCCACCACCGCATCGAACATCACGATATCGGCCAGCACCTGCGGCAGGCCGAAGCGCAGCGTGCCCACCGGCGCGGCGTCGTCGCGCGCGATGTCGTGCAGCTGTTCCAGCGCGCGCAGCAGCGGCACGGCCTGTTCGTAGATGCGGCCCGCCAGCGCGGTGGGGCGCGGCGGCTTGGCGTTGCGGTCGAACAGCGTCGCGCCGAGCATCGCTTCCAGCCGCTGGATGCGCTTCGACACGGTGGATTGCGACACGTACAGGCCGGTGGCGGCGCGCGTGAGCGAGGCCGCGTCGATCACCGCGATAAACGATCTGAGTTCGTCAATCATCATTCCGATTCATCATGTTGATGATGAATATCATTCTCTTGTGGAAACATGGCCGTCAGCCTACTCTGAACATCCGCTGCACGCCAGTGCCGCATCCTCCACGGAGAATCTCATGCCCCTCGCACGAATCAGCCTGTCCAAGGACACCTCGCCCGAAGTCGTCAAGGCGATCAGCGATACGGTGTACGAAGCGATGACCACCGTCGCCAACGTGCCGCCGAACGACAAGTTCCAGGTCATCTCGCGGCACGCGCCCGACGAGCTGATCTATCCGGCCGACGGTTATCTCGGCGTCACGTACACGCCGAGCATCGTGTTCATCCAGGTCACCTGGAACGCCGGCCGCACGGTGGACGTGAAGAAGGCGTTCTATCGCGCCGTGGCCGACGGCATTCACGCGAAAACCGGCCTGCGCAAGGAAGATGTCTGGATCAGCCTGGTGGACGTGGCGCGCGAGGATTGGTCGTTCGGCAATGGCGACATGCAATACGCGCCGAAGGATTGAGAGGCCGCACGAGCACCGCGCAGGTTCGCCGATCTATTCCGCAAATAGATCAATGCGATCTGCAGAATCCATTTCCCTGAACTGCCGGCTGTCCCTACACTTGGCGTTTTGCAGGCGACCCGCCCGGTTTCGCAACGGCGAAGCCGGGAAGTCCCACGGTTCAGGAGAGACGACCCATGACGCAGTATCTGGCTGATTCGAATCGATACAAGGACGCGATGCCGTACCGTCGCGTCGGCCGCAGCGGGATGGTGCTTCCCGCCATCTCGCTGGGCCTCTGGCAGAACTTCGGCGGCGTCGACGTGTTCGAGACGGGCCGCGCCGTGCTGCGCCGCGCGTTCGATCGCGGCGTCACGCACTTCGATCTGGCCAACAACTACGGGCCGCCGGCCGGCTCCGCCGAGGAAAACTTCTCGCGCTGGCTGGCCGCCGACTTCAAGCCGTATCGCGACGAACTCGTGATTTCGACCAAGGCCGGCTGGCAGATGTGGCCCGGCCCGTACGGCGGCCCGACCGGCACGCGCAAGCACCTGATCGCGAGCTGCGAGCAGAGCCTGCGCCGCATGAAGCTCGATTACGTCGACATCTTCTATTCGCATCGCGTCGACGCGAACACGCCGCTCGACGAAACGATGGGCGCGCTCGTGCAACTGCATCGGCAGGGCAAGGCGCTGTATGTCGGCATCTCGTCGTATTCGCCGGAACTGACGCGCGAAGCCGAGAAGATCCTGCGCGCCGAGGGCGTGCCGCTGTTCATTCACCAGCCGAACTATTCGATGCTGAACCGCAGCATCGAGCACGGCCTGCTGCCGACGCTCGAGGAACTGGGCGTGGGCTGCATCGGTTTCTCGCCGCTCGCGCAGGGCTTGCTGACTTCGAAATATCTGAAGGACGTGCCGGCCGACGCCCGCGTGGGCCGCAGCGGGTCGATGAATGCCGGCATGTTGAACGAGCAGAACCTGGAACGCATCCGTGCGCTGAATGCGATCGCCGAACGGCGCGGCCAGACGCTCGCGCAGATGGCGATCGCCTGGACGCTGCGCGACCCGCGCGTGTCGTCCACGCTGATCGGCGCACGCACGGTGGCGCAGCTCGACGATTCGCTCGACGCGGTCAAGCAACTGACGTTCACGGCCGAGGAACTGGCCGAGATCGATCGTCACGCGCAGGACGGCAACGTCGATCTCTGGAAGGTGTCGTCGGGCATCGGCGCGAGCTGAACGACCACGGCGGCCGGTTGCCGCCGTTGAATCGCAGGATGGAAGCGGGCGGCGCGAGCGATTTCGCGCCGCCCGTTTTTATTTGCGTGAAATTCGGTAAACAGCGGCCGGCGGCAGGTTGCGGATCACGCGGCCCACGCAGGTCGCCTTCAGGCCCAGCGCGTCGAGCGTGCCACGCGGAATCGGGCAGCGAAACCCGTAGGTGAACTGAAAGAATGCACCGTCATCGCGCAGATAGTGGAACGCACCGCCCAGGATCGCGGCCACCTTCGGTTTCGGCATCGACAGCAGCGGCAGGCCGCTGACCACCGAGCCGACCGATTGCGGCAGCGCCACGCCGAGCGATTCGAGCCGGGCTGCGTCGCCGATCACGATCTTCGCGTCGGGAAAGCGCTGAGTCAGCAGCGCCGCGAAACGGTCGGTGTTGTCGACCAGGATCAGGTCGCGCTGGGCCACGCCGCGCCTGAGCAGCGCCTTGGTGAAGACGCCGGTGCCGGCGCCGAGTTCGAGCACGGGGCCGTCGGAGCCGGTGATCTCGCGTGTGATCAGGCGGCCTAGCGGCTCGCCGGACGGCGCGATCGCGGCGACGTTCAGCGGATTCTCGAACCAGGACCTCAGGAAGAACAACAGATCGGACGATGCGCTTCGGAGTCGCATGTGGCGAACACCTCGTGAGAAGGTGAGCGCAAGGCGCGCGCACCGGAACGGTAGAGGAAACGCGATGGCTGCCCGCGCGGGCGCAGCCGGAAAAGCAAAACGACTCGTAGTGTTGCATCGTTTTGTGGCCGAAAAAAGGCTCGTCATAGTTCGTTTCATTTTCTTGGGACGAACCGGCCGGATCTGTCCGACCCGTAAGGCCGATGCCATCTTGCCGTCATGAATCGCCGATCAAACGGGGTAATAACGACGAGAAAAAATTACTCGATTCATATCTCGATCATTTTGATTCGGCATGAATTGCCTGTTATCGAATAATCGATTTGTTGAAAGAAGGTGAAATCTCGATTGTCATCGGCATGGCGTTCACGATTGACTAACTCGCCGGTTACAATCGCCAATCGATTGATCAGACGCTTTCCGAGAGCGCTGGATAAGAACAAGGGCGAACCACCATGAACGTGCAGGATATCGCGGGGGCGATACAGGCCGGTGTGATTCAGCAGGATCGGCTCGTGAAACTCGATACCCCGCTCGGGGCCGATAAACTGGTCGTGCAACGCGTCGTCGGCCGTTCGACGGTGGGGCGCGATTACACCTTTACGCTCGACGTCGTTTCCTCCGACGACGACATCGCGCTGAAATCGCTGATCGCGCAAGCGGTCACGCTGTGGATTCAACAGGCCGATGCCAGTTATCGGCCGATTCAGGGCCATGTATTCACCGCGCGCCGGCTCGGCGCCGACGGTGGCCTGACCACATATCAATTGACCGTCAGCGCGTGGCTGCATCTGCTGCATTTTCGGCGCGACCAGAAAATCTGGATCGACAAGAGCGCCGATGCGATCGTCACCGATATTTTCAATGCACACCCCGAGGCGCAGGGGCATTTCCGTTTCGCGCTGTCGCAACCGGCCGCGAATCGTTCCTATACGCGTCAAAGCGAAACCGACTGGAATTTCGTCCATCGGCTGTTCGAGAGCGAAGGCTGGTTCGGTTATTGGGAGCAGGGCAGCGATGGTAAATCGCATACGCTGGTCGTGACCGATGCGATTGCATCGTTGCCCGAACTATCGCCGGGTACGGTCAACTTCGCGCGCATGGCGACCGGCGCCGAAACCGACGCGCTGACGCAGTGGTCCGGCACGCGCACGCTGCAGAGCGTCACGCTGACCACGCGCACGTTCGACTACAAGAACCCGTCGGTGCCGGCGAACCCGAAAGGCACGCAGACGCCGACCATGGGCAACCAGGGCGCGCTGCCCGATCAGCTCGACGTGTACGAGTACACCGGCGGCTATACGTTCGGCGACCAGTCGCACGGCGACAAGCTCTCGCAGGTCCGCATGGAGGAATGGGAGTCGCAGGCCAAGCGCTTTCACGGCGCGGGCGGCGTGCGTGCGCTCGATGCCGGCCGCCGCTTCACGCTGGCCGATCACCCGGTGCATGACGGCGACCCCGCCGCGCAGCGCGAATTCGCCGCGATCGAGGTGGCGTGGTGGATCGAGAACAACCTGCCGGTGACCGGCGCGCCGCACTTTCCGCACAGCCTCGAAGCCGCGCTGGCCGAGGCGCGTGCCGAGGACGCGGCCGCGCAGGTCGCACACGACGATGGCTCGGTGGGGTTCTATCGCGTTGCGGTCGAGGCGCAGCGCACCAACGTGCCGTATCGCAGCCCCGTCGATCATCGCAAGCCCGAGATGCATCTGGAGACGGCGATCGTGGTCGGCCCGGACGGCGAGGAGGTGTATACCGACGAGCTGAACCGCATCCGGGTGCGTTTTGTGTGGGACCGCGTGAACCCCGGCGACCAGGGCGCGTCGACGTGGGTGCGCGTGGTGCAATCCGATACCGGCGGCGGCTACGGCGGCGTGCATATGCCGCGAGTGGGCGAGGAAGTGCTGATCGACCATATCGGCGGCGATTGCGACCGGCCGATCGCCGTGGCGCGCGTCTATAACGGCCAGGCCACGCCGCAATGGCACAGCAACGGCATCCTGTCGGGCCACCGCTCGAAGGAGTATGCCGGCAGCGGCTACAACCAGATGGTGCTCGACGACGCCACCGGCCAGAACCGCCTGCAACTGATGAGCAGCAGTGCGAACAGTTTGCTGCACCTCGGCTACCTGATCGACCAGAGCGGCAATTCGCGCGGCGCCTATCTCGGCAGCGGCTTCGATCTGCGTACCGACGATTACGGCGCCGTGCGTGCGACGCAGGGGCTGTACGTCACCACGCATCCGAAGGCCGCGAACAGCCAGCCGCTCGACGTGCGCGAAACCCAGCAGCAACTGGTGGGCGCGGAAAGCCTGGTCGAATCGCTGTCGTCCGTCAGCGTCCAGCATCAGGCCGAAAGCCTGCAGGATGCGCACGACGCGTTGCGCGAGTTGACCGACGCGACGCAGAGCAGCCGCAGCGGCGCGGCCGCCTCGGGCGGCAACACGGCCGGCGGCGGCACCGGCAGCGCCAACGTGTTCCAGCAACCCGTCATGGTGTTCGGCAGCCCGGCCGGCATCGGCATCTCGACGCAGCAATCCGTGCATCTGGCCGCCGCGCAGCACATCAATCTTGTCAGCGGGCAGAGCACCCACGTCGTCGCCGGCAAGTCGCTGATCGCGAGCATCGGCCAGAAACTGAGCCTGTTCGTGCAGGGCGCCGGCATGAAGCTGTTCGCCGCGAAGGGCAAGGTCGAGATCCAGGCGCAGGACGACAACGTCGAGGTGACCGCGCAGAAGACGGTCAAGCTGCTGTCCGCCACCGATTCCGTGCAGTTGGCGGCCGACCAGGGCATCTTGCTGACCAGCGGCGGCGGCTATATCCGCCTGTCGGGCGGCAACATCGAGATCCACGCGCCGGGCACCGTCGACGTGAAGGGCGCGTCGCATACGTTCGCGGGGCCGGCCAGCATGGGTTATCCGCTGCCGTCCGCGCGGCCCGATCAGCCGGGGCAACTGGAATTGCTGCATCAGTATGCGAACGGCGAGGCCGTGAAGGGCGGGCTGTTCTCGGTGCTCGACGCGAACGGCGGCGTGTTGCGCCAGGGCGCGCTCGACGCGAGCGGCAAGGCCGTGGTGAGCGGCTTGCCGCCCGGCGTGGTGCAGGTGGCGTTCGGCAAGGACCCGCGCGTGCAGAGCGACAAGGCCAGCGAGTTCGCGCCGCCCACCTGGCCGTCGGCCGCCGATACGGCGAGCGCCGATGCGGGGCCGGCCGCGCAATCGCAGCTCGGGTCCTTGCTGCCTTCGGCGGGGGCGTTGCCTTCGTTGGCGTCGTTGGCGTCGGTCGCCAAGACGGCGAGCAGCGTGGCCGGTGCGGTGGGCTCGGCGTCGTCCGGTGGGGTGGGCGGCATGCTCGGTGCAGCCGGTTCGCTTGCGTCGAAGGGGCTCGGTGCGATGGGGGGCAGCAGCGGCGCGCTCGGCAATGTCGCCGGGTTGGCCGGCATGGCCGGTTCCGTTGCTTCGGGGGGAACGTCCGCGCTCACGGGCGCGATCGCTTCGAAGGGAATGGGCATGGCGCAGCAGGCCCTGGGCAGTGTCCTGCCGTCGGGAGCGCAGGGCGCGCTGGCGCAGGCCAGTGCGCTGAAAAACACCGCGCAGCAGCTTGGCGGCCTCGCACAAAGTGCGAAGGGCGCTGCCGCCGCGTTGAAAATGGTGTGACGCAGGTCGCATGACCCGTTTCGATATTTCGCATTCCGATAAAAATATTCATAGAACCATTCGATCATGACCGCTCCGGCCGTTATCCAACCGCTGCCGACCGATGTTTTCGTGTCGCCGCTCATCAAATTCCATCCCGAGGACGTCGCGGCGAACCTCAAGGATCTGGACAAGTGGCTCGGCGATCTGAGCGGCGGAGTGGTCACGCTCGCTCGTGTCGAGATGGTGGCGCGCAACGTTCCGGTGCTCGCCAACATCTTCGCCGCCGTCGATCTGATCAACGACATTCGCGCGATGATCAACCACGGCGACAAGCCGATCGACATGTTCGACTGGTTGAACCTCGGCCTCGACCTGATCGGCATCATTCCGCTGCCGCCCGGCACCGCGCAGGTGCGGATGGGCGCACGGCCGCTGATGGCGCTGATGCGCGAGGAACTGGTCAAGAACGGCAAGGCCGCGGGCGAGGCCGCGCTGAACATGATGCGGGACAGCGTGATCGCCGTGATCGCGGACGGCCTGCAGGCGCGCTACGCGGGCGAGATCGAGACCTTCCTGAACGAAGTGCGCAAGGATCTGACCTTCGTGCTGAACAAGGCCGCCGAGTACATGACCACGCTGATGAATGGTCTCGCCGACCTGTTCGCGCACGCGGCCGGCGAGAACTACAGCAGCCAGAACAACGTCAACAATCTGAAGCGGGAAGGGAAGCAGGCGCTGCACAACGTGGTGTATCAGCCGGGCGCCGTGTTGGGCAATATCGGGTCGCTGCTGGTGAACGGCGTCAAGATCGTCGCGAAGGGCGAGATCAATCTCGCCACGTCTGCGGTGAAGATGGTGGATCCGCACGCGAGCGAGCACCTGATGGCGGTCGCGAACGGGCTGCGCCAGAAGATCCCCGCCATGCAGAAGGCCGTGAAGTCGCTCGACGGCAACGACATCGGCAAGATCGGCTGGCTGATCGAGGCGGGATTGGCAGGCGTTGTGAGCTGGCGCGCGCGCCATTCGAAGACGCAGACTTCGGCCGTGAAATCGCAGGGCTCGACCAAGGTCGAGGCGCGGCGCGGGGAGGGGGCGGTCGAAAAGCAGAACAAGACGGGGCCGGCGGAACATCCGGGCGTCAGTTGCTGCAATCTGTCCACGCCCGTGAAAACGCCAGCGGCCGCTTCGGGGAACTCGATCGGCTTCGCGCTCGGCGACGAGCGCATCGATCACGACGATTTCATCATCGACGGGCCGATCCCGATTGCCTGGGTGCGCACTTATCGCTCGTTCTTCGACGCCAACGACGAGCGCGGCGAACTGGGGCCGCGCTGGACCACGCCCTACACGACGCGTATCGATGTGCACGCAACGAAGCTGGTGTACCACGATGCGGAGGGGCGCAGCCTCGATTACCCGTTGCTCGATATCGGTACCGCGCACGACGATCAGGCGGAGGGTTTGACGCTGCTGCGTGTCGATGAACGCTGGCTCACCGTGACGCGCGGGCACGACGAACTGGAAGCGTACGAGCGGGACGGCGACCGGTATCGTCTTTCCTTCATCAAGGACCGCGCCGGCAATCAGTTGACGTTCGATTACGACGCCCTGGGACAGTTGCACCGTTTGATCGTGCCGCATCGTCAGGTCGCGTTCAGGTTCGATTCGCTCGGGCGGATTGCGGAGATCTTCGAGCATGATGCCGAGGGCGAGCGTGTCGGCCGGTTGGCCGCCTACGAGTACGACCAGGAAGGCGATTTGATCGCGGCTCTCGATCGCTATGGCAACCGCCGCGAGTATCGGTATCGGCACCATCTGGTGACGCGCTACACCGACCGCACCGGTCGCGGCGTGAATCTCGAATGGGATGGCACGCACGCGAAGGCGCGTTGCTTCCGCGAATATCGCGATGACGGCAGCGATGAAGTCACGCTCGCCTGGCACCCGAATTTCCGCATGGTGGCCGTGACCGATGCGCTCGGAAACGTCACGCGGCACTACTTCGACCGCAAGGGCTACACGTTCCGTGTCATTCATCCGGACGGCGCCGAAGAGTGGATGTATCGGAATGCGAACGACAAGCTCGTTCAATACACGCATCGCGACGGCGGCAAAGAGTTCTTCGATTACGACGCGCGCAGCAATCTGGTTCGCCATCAACGTGCCGATGGTTCCGTCATCCGCATGGAATACGACGCGAAGGATCAGGTCGTCAAGACGATCGATCCGCACGGACATGCGTGGGAGCAGGAGTACGACGAAGCGGGGAATGTCGTCGTCGCGAAGGACCCGCTCGGGTACGAGACGAAGTACAAGTACAACGAGCAGGGTTTGCCGACGACCGTGATCGACGCGAAGGGCGGCGCGAAAACCTTGAGCTATGACGCGGGCGGGCGGCTCCTGTCGTATCGTGATTGCTCGGGAAAGACCACGAAGTGGGCTTACGATGCGGCCGGACGGCTGGCGGAAGCGACGGATGCGTCCGGCGCCGCCACGACGTTTCAATATGCGGCGAACGGGCAACTCGATGAAGTGCGTTCGCCGGCTGGCGTCGAGCGGATTCAATACGACTCCGAAGGGCGCTTGCTGCAGACGATCGATCCGATGCAGCGGGCCACGCGGTATTCCTACGACGTGGGCGGGCGCGTGGCGTCGCGGGTGGATGCGCTCGGCCAGCGACTCAGTTATGGCTACGATCGGCTCGGGCGATTGGTGCGCCTCACGGATGCGAACGAGGCTTCGTATACGTTCGGGTACGACCCGGTCGGGCGCTTGCTGGAAGAGATCGAGTTCGACGGGAAGTCGACGCAATACGTTTACGACGAGGCGAGCGGCGATCTGGCCTCGATCGACGAAGCGGGCCGTGTTACGCAGGTTGAACATGATCGTGGCGGGCGCTTTGCGAAGCGCGCGTGCGGCGATGAATCGGAATCCTTTGCTTATGACGCGACCGGTCGTTTGATCGAGGCGAGCAATCGGTATAGCCGGGTGCAGCGCTTTTTCGATCCGGTCGGGAATCTTGTACGGGAGCACCACGCCTACGATGTATTTGGCGTGAAGCGCAGCTACGTGTGGCATCACGGGTATGACGAACTGGGCAACCGTAAGCAGACCGTACGGCCTGACGGGCACACGATCGACTGGATGATGTATGGCTCCGGGCATGTGCACGGGCTGCTTGTCGATGGTGTGGATCGCGTTCAGCTCGAACGCGATGATCTGCATCGCGAAGTGAAACGGACGCTGGCGAGCCGGATCGGACAAACGACGGTCTTCGATCCGGCCGGGCGCATCGAGCGTCAGACCGTGCAACGCGACAAGGCACCGGGGGCGTTGAGTACGCGGCGTTATCGCTACGACGCGGCCGGGCAACTGACGCAGATCGAGGACAGCCGCAAGGGCGCGACGGATTATCGATATGACCCGGTTGGGCGGTTGATCGAATCGATCGGGCCGGGGCTTCGTGAGCGGTTTGCGTTTGATCCGGCGAGCAATATTGTTGATCCGGGGGCGCCGGAAACGGCGCGGACGCGGGGCGAGTATCTGGGCCGGCATGAGAGTACGTTGCCGGCGTCGGTGCCGAAGGTGCTGGGGAATCTGCTCAAGGACTATGCGGGCACGCACTTCGATTACGACGCGCAAGGGAATCTGGTTCAGAAGCGTTCACCGGCCGGCGTGCAGCGGTTCGAGTGGGATGCGTTCAACCGGATGCGGGCGGCGGATGTCGAGGAAACGTCGCGGCGAAGTGCGTCGCGCTATTTCTATGACGCACTCGGACGGCGGATCGGGAAGGAGGTGAACGGTTCGCGGACGGTGTTCGGCTGGGATGGCGATACGCTGGCGTATGAGTCGAATGATTCGCGCAGCACGCACTATGTGTATGAGGCGGCGACGTTTGTGCCGATGGTGCAGTATGTGTCGGAGCCGGTGGAGGGGATCGAGACGCCGGTGGTTCATGCCGATGCGCGGTATGTGCCGGAGGAGGATCCGCTTCAGCGTGTGCCGGTGGCGCAGAGCGAAGCGCGGGTGATGTTCTATCACTGTGATCAGATCGGCACGCCGTTGATGATGACGGATGAGGCGGGGGAGGTGGTTTGGGAGGCGGCGTATAAGGCTTGGGGTGAGGCTCGGGAGGTGATTGAGCGGGCTTCTGGGGCGGCTGGGGTGGGTTTGGTTACGAACTCGCTGCGGTTTCAGGGGCAGCAGGTTGATGATGAGACGGGGCTTCATTACAACCGGTATCGGTATTACTCTCCAGGGATTAGTAGGTTCATTAGTCGAGATCCTATCGGCATAGCAGGTGACGTCAACGTCTACCAATACGTGCTGAATCCTGTGCAATGGGTCGATCCATTAGGGCTTCGTAAAAGACAAGGCTGTAAAGGGAAATTTCATTCATTTAACGATTTCGACTTGCCAGAAGACAAGCTTTTTGCTAGTGATGGTGTTCAGTTTCGTATGGCTAATAAGGCGCTGATTAGCCGAATGAATACAGATGCAGCTTTCAGGAAGGATATTCTTTCGCGTAATCCAGAGTTGCTTGAGTGGTCGAAGAATTCAAAGGATCTTGGAAGCAGTCCGCCGGGAATGACTTGGCACCACAACGATGATGTTGGTAGATTGAATTTAGTCGATCGAAGTGATCATGGCGACAACCACGGTATTTATCACCCGGACGGCACGGGCGGACGAGATAAATGGGGAGGAGGGATTCTTGGTCGGAAAGGAAAATTGGATGCTGCTACGGGATGCCCACTATGAGTAATTTTTTTGTGAATGCGTTTTATACGCTTGAAAAGCTGATCGGTTTGGTCAAAGAGAAAAAGGACCGAGATGCGGTTTATATGATTTACGTTCGCCAGAATGTTAACGAATTGCAGCCGGATACGGAGGTCTACGTCGGTGATGTGCCTGATTTCGATGGCGATGATAATGAGGTCTTGCCTCAATCGGTAACTGCATTGGGGCTTGAGCAAGGCTACATGCGAGAGCATTTCCAAGATGTTGTCGATTTAGCGTACAAGCAAAAACCAACAGCCTCTGTAGATGAGGTGGTTCGATGCCTTAATCATTATGCGCAGCGCGATGATTTCTTAGATTTGAATTAAGAAGTCAATAATAAGGGCCGCGAAAGCGGCCCTTGCTGTACGCGAGGTCACGACATGTTCACGAACTACTCGTCGATAGTGTGGATCACGTTCAGCTTGAACGCGACGATCTGTATCGCAAAGTCAAACAGACGCTGGCGAGCCGGATCGGAAAAATTACGAATTTTCAATTCGGCCGGGTGC
Source organism: Burkholderia sp. 3C (assembly GCF_054589155.1). Taxonomy (NCBI): domain Bacteria; kingdom Pseudomonadati; phylum Pseudomonadota; class Betaproteobacteria; order Burkholderiales; family Burkholderiaceae; genus Burkholderia; species Burkholderia sp. 3C. The sequence continues at coordinate 31,977 of NZ_BAAILN010000107.1, read as the reverse complement.
ATTGAGCGCCAAGCAGTGCGCCGCGACAAAGCAGAAGAAGCGGTGAATACGCGGCGTTTTCGCTATGATACGGCCGGACAATTGGCGCAAATCGAAGGCGGCCATAAGGGTGCGACGGATTATCGATATGGCTCGGTGGGACGGTTGATCAAATTCCGGACTCTCGACCATCGGAGGCTTGCTGCATTAAAATTCGCTGGAAAATGTGTGCCACATCAAATAGCTTCGTAAGATACAGTAAATGTTCAGATGTGGGGGGGGAGCGACAAAAGTGGTGGGAAATCAATGCGTTTGAAGATGGGGGCGGTCAGTCAATGATCGTTGAATAAGATGAGTATTGATAGAATGAACGTTTCCGAAATTAAAAGTCGAGAGGATTTTATTGATTTCGTGGAGGAACTTTCTAGATTGATAAAGGGAGGGGGGAATTGAAAATGACTCTATTGGGGCTTACTTGGACGGAATGGCTTCGAGGGTCGAGGACATGGATGGTTGCTATGAGAACATGGGAATTTCTAAAAGCGTTAAGCTTGAATCCATGAATTGGAGGGTTCTTGCCGATATATTGATCGCCGCGAGGATGTATGAATGAATTGATCTGTAATTGCGTTGGAGCTTGAGCAAGGCTGCATGCGAGAGCATTTCGAAGATGCTGTCGATTTGACGTATAAGAAAAAGTCAACTACCTCTGTGGATGACGTGATTCAATACCTTGAGTACTATGCGCGGCGAGACGACTTCTTTGATTTGAATTAAGGCAATGGCAAAGGCCTAGAAAGCTGTCCTTGATGTATACGATAATATGCCATGTGCATGGATGTAAGTTCGAGAAATCTTATGGATGAAGCGAGACTTCGTGAAAGATTTAGGGGCGCAGAACCAATTTTAGATGAGGTGTGTGAGTGTTTGGTTGGCTATTTCGGGGAAAATTCTGTTATAGCCTTGGCGCCTGAAGGTGTGGCATTCTCAGGAAGAATCGGATCAAGGCCGTATATTGATTTGTGTGAAATGAATGATTTTAGTGTTTGGTGTGCTTAGTGCGTAATTTGGGTTGGTGGAAAAATGGCTGAGCCGATTCTTCATGTAGAATTATTTAAAAATTTTGACCTTCTAGATTTGCGGAATAAATACATCGGTTCGTGACTGTCGTGTGATAGTGATGTCCGGAAATATAAGGCGATGCAAGCGACCCTTCTCATTTCCTATATATTAATCGGCACATGGGGCCGTTGCAATGTTCTGTCATGGCGATGAAATTGGAATGCTGTCGCTGGTAGATGAAGAGATGGCGGGGGCGGTATATAGGGTTTGGGGGGGGCGATGATTTGTCCAGGAAATAATCTCTGTTATGTGGCTCGCTTTTGAGGATAATATATTTTATTGATTTTGAGATTTTTATGATAAATAAAGAAAATCTGAGTCAACGCTTCGAGCTGAGAACTCCGGCGACGCTTAATCAAATTCATGTTGTTGAAGAAAGGATTGGACTTTTCCTTTCTAGGGAATATGTTGATTTTCTTCTAATTTCAAATGGATTAAATTCAAGCGGCTGTTTGGCTTTGCATGAGATAGGGGTTTTATCCGAGAGAAATATAAAATATGAGGTTCAGATATATCTTCCTGGGTATTTCATGATTGGTGATGATGGCGGCGGCCAGGCAATTCTTATTAATTCGGTTGCGGAGGTGTTTGAGGTGGGAATGGGGGTGATGAATATGGAATTTTTAGAGCGGTCAGCTGATTCGTTATCAGATCTATTGGTGAGCCTAAACGGGTTGACGCTTGGGGAGCGGTGAATTTTGAGCCATATTTTGGTCCAATTTGTATTTGCCGGAGGGCTTGCCGATGCATCTGCTTATTCATGAGATTGAGCAGTATCTCGAGAAAATTAGTTTTGTCTTGATGTCATGTTGATCACTTCGGAAAATTGCTGCTCGAATCCGCAAGATGCATTCCGATAACCCCGACCAAGGCTTTCTTGAGTGCCAGCGTGCCAGCGTGCTGGCGTTGATGGCTTCGGCTGTCATCGGACGATTACAGAATTGTTCCAGCAACTCGGCCGGTTTGGCTTTCGGTTTGCGAGGCATATGTCTTCCTTGGGACAGGAATATGCCCCGTCCACGAAATCGAGGATAGGCCCAGAAATTACGGACAGGCGCGGTTTCTAACCGCCTCGCCCACAAAAATGCGGACAGGTCCAGATTTGCCTCCGATTCCCTAGCATCGAAAAGTCTCGAAACCCCCAACCCTTCACCCCATCCTGAAACATCCACCCCCACCCATCCCCTAATCTCCGCTTCACCCCCACCGCAAGCGTGCATCCCCACGCCCTCACCACCATGCCCACCTCAACACCCGCACCTAACGAAGCCCAAATCCGCCACATCCACACCCAATGGCACGCCGCGATCACCTCCCGCGACCTTGAAGCCCTGATCTCCCTCTACGCCGACCACGCGCACTTCGAATCCCCATCGGTTCTGGCGATCACATCCACACAGGGCACCCTCACCGGCAAACCCGCCATCCGCAACTTCTTCGCCACCGGTTTCACCCAACTCGCGAACACCTTCACCGATTGGTACCGCACTGGCGATTTCTTCTCGAACGGCCGCCAGCTCGTCTGGGAGTACCCACGCGTCACGCCCACTGGTCAACAAACCGACCTCGTCGAATTCATGGACATCGAAGACGGCCTGATCGTCGCGCATCGTGTCTATTGGGGCTGGCGCGGCCTGCAATCGCTGCTTGCGGTTGCGACAGTCGCGGCAGGCGAAGCAAACCGCCAAGCCTGACGCAAAACGGGCCGGCGCATGTCCCCATGCAACCGGCCCGCATCACCTTCAGTCATCCGAACGAACCCCCGGCGCGCCATCGAACCCACGCTCGAAGAAAAGCGACCTCAAACCATCAAGCCCGCACAGCCCCACCAGCTCGCTCGGTCCGCGCCCATCCCACAAACGCCCCCACACCCAACACCGTCAAGCAAACGATCGGCACGATCATCGGCCCGAACGCGGACCCGGTCAGCTTCCCGGCCAGCGGCATCAAATTCTGGCTGAAGAACCCGCCAAGATTCCCGATCGAGTTGATCGCCGCCACGCTGGCCGCGGCCCGCGCGCCGGTGAAATAGCGCGGCGGCATCGACCAGAAGCACGGGTAGATCAGCGGAATGCACGCGCCACCGAGCACGAGCGCGATAAAGCGCAGCGGCGTGGTCGGCAGCACGAGGCTCAACACGAAACCCACCGCGCCGAGCGCGGCCACGATGCCGATGGTGCGCAGCAGGCTCTTCGCGCGCTTGAGCTTCGGCGGCAGCCAGATCAGCAACACCACGGCCAGCGCCCAAGGCAGCATGCTCAACAAACCGTTCGTTGTGCTGGACACCCCGAACGACTTGACGATGGTCGGCAGCCAGTAGGTCACGCCATACAGCGACGTGGACATCATCATGTACGTGGCGGCGAACAGCATCACGCGCGGGTCGAGGAACGCCTTCCACGGCTGCGAATGCTCGGCATGCGGCGGCGCCTCGCGTTCGAGCGCGGTGGCCACGAGCTGCTTTTCCTGCTCGGACAGGAAGCGCGCCTCGCGGTACGACGTGGGCAGCAGCCAGAACACCAGAATGCCCACCACGACGGCGGGAATCCCGGTGGCGATGAACACCCACTGCCAGCCCTCCAGCCCGCCGATGCCGCTCAGGCTCAACAACCAGCCGCCCACCAGCGAGCCGAGCATGTTGGCCAGTGCGCTGCCGAGCGTGAAGATGCCGAGCACGCGCGCGCGGTAGCTCTGCGGAAACCACAGCGTCAGGTAATAGATCACGCCGGGATAGAAGCCGGCCTCGGCGATCCCGAGCACGAAGCGCAGCCCGCTGAAGATCGGCATCGAGGTGGTGAAGCCCATCGCGACGGTGATCAAGCCCCAGGTCAGCATGATCCGCGCGAGCCAGACGCGCGCGCCGAACTTGTGCAGCGCGAGCGTGCTAGGCACCTCGAACAGCAGGTAGCCGATAAAGAACAACGAGGACGCCAGGCCGAACGCGGATTCGGAAATATTGAGGCTGTGCGCCATCTGCAACTTGGCGAAGCCGACGTTCTGACGATCGATGAACGAGATCAGGAACATCACGACGAGGATCGGCATCAAGCGCCACGCGATCTTCGACATGACGCGCTGCTCGTCACCGGCGGCAGCGAGGGAAGGGGAGGCAAGGGTCACGCTGGGCTCCTGTTTGAAGCGTGTTGCTGAAATGAATCGCAGTGCGAATCGCTGGGCTCAACGCGTCAGATACGCATCGAGCTGGGCCGTGAACATCTCGTTCCAGGTTCGCGGCCGGGTCTTGATGGTGCCGACGCCATGCAGGAAATCGACGAACTCCATGAGCCGGTCGGGCACCACGGCGTAGCGGGTTTCGGGCATGCCGAGCATCGCGACGATGTCGTCGGCGGACACCCGCAGGCCCGACGACGACACGTAGATCGCGGCGGCCTCGCGCGGATGCGCGGCGATGAAGCGGTTGGCCTCGTCGAGCGCGCCGATGAACGCGGCGGCCAGCCCCGGCTCGGCGTCGATCACGCTCTTGGGCGCGAACACCACGTCGAGCGTCAGCGGGCCGAGCGCCTGCACGGCATCGGTCACGCGATGAATGCCGGGCTGGCGCAGTTCGAGAATGGAGAACGGCGGCGAGCCGAAATGCGCGGTCACGCCGCCGTCGCGCCGAATCAGCGCGTCCATGGCCTGCGGATGCGGCAGGTTCACGGTGATCGGGTCGAGCTTGGCGAAATGCGGCAGTCCGAACTGTCGCGCGGCGATCATCTGCAACACCACGGCGGCCAGCGACGTATGGATGCCGGGCACGGCGATCCGGTCGGCGGGCGTGAAATCGGCCAGCCCGCGAATGCGCGCCTGATTGGTGTTCAGCGACAGCGAGGTAGCGGACAGCCCCGCGATGCCGATCACCTCGACGTTCGGAATGCCGCGCGCCCGCGCCCACAGCTCGATGAAGCCGGGCGCGCCGGCGCCGGCGAAATCGAGCGTGCCGGCCATCATCGCGTCGTTCACGGAATTGCCGCCGTCGAGCAGCACCCATTCGGCCTTGACCTGATCGAGCCCGCGTCGCACGGCATGCGCCTCGAACAGGCGCTGCCGTTCCATCACGAGCAGCGGCAGGTACAACACGCCATAACCCTTCGAAATCCTGACGGTTCGGCCGCGCGACAGCGAAAACGCCCGCGCCTGGCGCGCGAGCGGCGCGGCAGCGGCGGCAAGGCCGGCGGCGAGCAGCGCGCGCCGGCCGGACGACGGCGTGGGCATCGTGCGGTCTCCTCCGAAACGGCCGTGGCGGCCTCTTGACGAACTGGCATGGAGGTTAGCGGGCGAACCTGAGAAAATGCTGAGATCCGTCCCCCGGGAATACCCGTAATCCACCTTATCGGCAGGACTCACCATGCGCATTCTGGTCGTCGAGGACGACGCGGAAATCGGCGAAGCGATCGGCAGCCGCCTGACGCGGCTCGGCCACGCGGTCGATCTCGAACGCGACGGCGCGGCGGCCAGCAGCCTGCTCGGCGTCGAGGCGTTCGATCTGGTCGTGCTCGACGTGATGCTGCCGTCGATGGACGGCTTCGCGATCCTGCGCCGCCTGCGCGCCTCGGGCAGCACCACGCCGGTGCTGCTGGTCACGGCGCGTTCGGCGATCGACGATCGCGTCAGCGGCCTGGGCCTGGGCGCCGACGACTATCTCGTCAAGCCGTTCGACTATCGCGAGCTGGACGCCCGCGTGCAGGCGCTCCTGCGCCGCAACAGCGGCCACGCCAGCGACGTGCTGCGCTTCGGCGGCCTGGCGATCGATCGCAGCAGCCGCCTGGCCGAACTCGACGGTCAGCCGTTGCCGCTGTCGCGCCAGGAGTTCGCGCTGCTCGAAATTCTCGCAAGCCGTCCGCAGCGCGTGTTTTCGAAGGACGAGCTGCTGAACCAGTTGTTCAGCTTCGGCCGCGAGCCGTCGGCGAATGCGGTCGAGCAATACGTGACGCGCGTGCGCAGGAAGCTGCAGGGCAGCGACGTCGAGATTCGCACGGCACGCGGGATGGGCTATCAGATTGCGACGCGCTGACTGGTTTCCGAAAACGCTGTTCGGCCGCACGCTGCTGTTCATCGCGTGCGTGGTGCTGTCGGGCGCGGCCGCGCTCGCGCTGGCGGCGCGCTATTACGCGGGCGTCGCGGCGGAGCGCGCCTACGATCAATTGCTGTCGGGTGCGGCGATCCAGGTGGCCGAGAACCTCTACGTGCAGGGCGGCGTGCTGGCGCTGAATCCGCCGGTGGCGGCGCTGTCGTCGCTGTCGCGTTACGACCTGGTCTATTACAAGGTGGTCGATTCGCGCGGCGTGGTGGTGGCCGGCTACAACACGCTGCCCGATGCGGCGAACGTGGCGGCGGCGCAGCGCGGCACGCAGTTCGCCTCGCGCAACTACGAGCGGCAGGCGGTGCGGATCGCCACCATCGCGCGCTACATGCCCGAGGAACGCACGCCGGGCTGGGCGCTGGTGACGATCGCGCAAACCACCCACGCGCGCGAGCAGTTGACCAACGACATGAGCCTCAAGGTGTGGACGCTGATCGGCCTGATGACGGCGCTGGCGATCGGCGCGAGCGCGCTGGCGATCCGGCGCGGCCTGCTGCCGCTCGCGCAGATCGAATCGATCATCGCCGCGCGCGATCCGGCCGATTTGCGGCCGGTGGTGATCGATACGCCGAGCGAGATCGCGGCCATCATCGGCGCGATCAACGGCCTGATGCGCCGGCTCGGGGAGCGCGTCGCCACCATGCAGCGCTTCATCGCCGACGCGGCGCACCAGATGCGCACGCCGCTCGCGCGGCTCGACGCGCAGATCGAAATGTTGAGCAACGAAACCGACGCCGCGCGGCAGCGCGCGCGTCTCGACACGCTGCGCGCGACCTGCTCGGACGTCGGCCGCCTGACCGGGCAGTTGCTGAACCACGCAATGGTGATCCACCGCACCGAGGTCGTGCCGTTGCAGCCGGTGGATCTGGCCGCGCTGGCCCGCGAGGTGTTGGGCCGCACGATCCCGCTGGCCGACGAGCGCGACGTGCAGGTGTCGCTCGACGCGCGCCTGAGCGATGCGACCATCCAGGGCGACGCGATCAGCCTGCAGGAAGCGCTGTCGAACGTGCTGCACAACGCGCTGCATCACGGCGACGCGAGCCAGATCGACGTGAGCCTCGACGGCACGCGCGAGCGCGTGATGCTGACCGTCACCGACAACGGCGCGGGCATCGCGCGCGAGCACTGGGATGCCGTGCTGCGCCCGTTCGTGCGGCTCGACGGCAGCGGCGCGCAGCGTCGCGACGGCTCGGGCCTGGGCCTCGCGATCGTCAAGGAGGTGATGGACGCACACGGCGGCCAGGTCACGTTCGCGTTGCCGGAGCGGGGCGGTTTTTCAGTGATCCTGACGTTTGTGCGCCAGGCATGAATGGCCCGAATGAAAAGGGGCGGCCGAAGCCGCCCCGTCATGCGCGACCCGCGCAACACGGGTCAGGCGCTGCGAGTGCCGATGCTTAGTTGGTCGACAGCGTCAGGGCGGCGGTCAGGTCGCCCATCGCCGCCGCGCCGTTGGCGGCCAGCGCGTTGTCGCGCACCGTCAGGCCATGCAGCTTCGGCAGGCTGTAGCGGCGCGTGATGAAGCGCAGGATCGAGGCCGTGTCGTATTGCGTGTGGTCGACGAAACCCTTCTTCGCGAACGGCGACACGATCAGTGCCGGAATCCGCGTGCCCGGGCCCCAACGGTCGCCCTTCGGCGGCGCGGCGTGATCCCAGAAGCCGCCGTTTTCGTCGTACGTCACGATCACGACCATGTTGTTCCACTGCGGGCTCTTCTGCAGGTGGGCGATCACGTCGGCGATGTGCTGGTCGCCCGAGGCCACGTCGGTGTAGCCCGCGTGTTCGTTCAGGTTGCCCTGCGGCTTGTAGAACGACACTTGCGGCAGCTTGCCCGCGTCGATCGCCTTGATGAACTCGGAGCCGTTGATGCCGCCGTCGAGCACGTGCGCCGCGCGTGCCGCGGTACCCGGCGCCAGGTCCTTGTAGTAGTTGAACGGCTGGTGGTGGTACTGGAAGTTCGCCTTCGCGATCGTCGTGCCGTCGGCCGCGGCAGCCGGCGTGGTGCCTTGCGCGTTGCTCAGCGCCGCGCCGAACGCGCCGCCGTACCAGGCCCACGACACGTTGGCCGTGCTCAGCAGGTCGCCGATCGTGGTTTCCGTCTGCGGCGGCAGGGTGGTGGCGACGGTCGGATCGGCCAGCGTCAGCGTGGCGTCGGTCGCCGGGGCCTTGTTGCCGCTCGGCTGATACGGCGGCTGCATCGTGTTGACCGCGTAGAAGTCCGGCGTCAGGTTGCCCGAGTTCAGGAACTTCGGGACGCCCGTCAGTGCCGAGGCCGGCGAGGTGGCCGGATCGACCGTCAGCGACACGCCGTCGGCGTTCACCGTCGAGATCGACTTGGAGGCCACGCTGTTGTTGGCGTTCGGGTAGACCGGCGCGCAGGCGCAGATCAGGTATTGGTGGTTCAGGAACGAGCCGCCGAACGCGCCCATGAAGAAGTTGTCGGCCAGCGTGTATTGCTGGGCGATCTTCCACAGCGGCAGCTTCGATGCGTCGGTGTTGTAGTGGCCCATCACGAGGCCGCCCGAATCCGCCCAGGCCGCGAACATGTTGTTCTTGCCGCCGTTGATCTGCATCTGGTTCTCATAGAACCGGTGATACAGGTCGCGCGTCGTGACGTTCAGCCCCGTGTTGAAGCCGGCCGTGTCGTCGATCGCGAACGGCGCGTTCGGCAGGTTGGCCGTCATGGCTTCGGTCACCGGCACAGCCGCGCCGGCGGCGGTCAGGCCGCCCCAGATCCTCGGCAACGTGGCGAGCGGGGTGCCGTCGCGGTCGAGCTGAACGGCGTCGGCGGCCTTGATGTTGGCCGTGCCGTTCGCGCCCGGGAAGGCGCCGTAGAGGTTGTCGAAGCTGCGGTTTTCCGCGTAGATCACCACGACGTTCTGCACCGACGCGAGCGTCTGGGCAGCCGGCGGGGTGGTGGTCTGCGTGGTGTTGTCATCGTCGCTGCCGCAGCCTGCCAGGAAGGCGGCCGCTGCAAGCGCGATGGGCGTAACGCGGATCAAGGTTTTCTTCATTCGTTGTCTCTCTGTCGCACATGTACCGTAGGAGCCGGCGGAATCCTCGTATGACGAATGACAGCCGGCCGACCGAATTATGTAAGTAATGTTTGACGGCTAAATGTAGTAAAGCTTTCGTTTGCCTGTCGATTCAAAGTCACGTGATTGACATTTGACTGACATACGCTCGCGCCTTCCTTTCTTGTCTTTCGGAATGTCATGCGCAGCCTGTCACGAGACCTCGCCCGGCCCCGGCCGCTTCGTCACCCGTTGGTTGCCCGCGCGGCCGTCATTGCGTCGATGCTGGTCGCGGGGCTGTTGAGCGGCTGCGACCAGCACGCGCCGGGCTCGGCGGGCAATGCGCCCGCCGCCTCGGGCGCTGCTGCCTCGGTTGCGTCGGCTGCGCAAGCCGCCGCGCCGCGGGCCGCGAGCGACGAGATCGTGGTGGCGAACCAGCCGCAGACGCGCGCGCAGGTTTATGCGGCCGTCAAGAAGATGACAGTGCTCGGTAAGCAGATGTTTTTCGATCCGTCGTTGTCGGGTTCGGGCAAGCTGGCGTGCGCGTCGTGCCACAGCGCCGAGCATGCTTTCGGTTCGCCTAACGCGCTGTCGGTGCAACTGGGCGGCGACGATCTGCATCAGCAGGGCTTCCGCGCGGTGCCCACGCTGATGTACCTGCAGAAGGTGCCGCCGTTCACCCGGCACTTCCACGATTCGGACGAAGAAGGCGACGAGAGCGTGGACGCCGGCCCGACCGGCGGCCTGACCTGGGACGGCCGCGTCGATCGCGGCGAGCAGCAGGCGCGCATTCCGCTGCTGACCCGCTTCGAGATGAACAGCACGCCCGAGAAGGTGGCGAAGGCGGTGCGCGCGGCGCCGTATCTGGCCGATTTCCGCGCGACGTTCGGCGACAAGGTGCTCGGCGACGACAAGGCCACCTTCGAGGCGGTGTTGCAGGCGCTCGGCACCTACGAGCAGACGCCGGAGGTGTTCACGCCGTACAGCAGCAAGTACGACGCGTTCCTCGATCACAAGGCCACGCTGACCGAGGCCGAGATGCGCGGCCTGGCGCTGTTCAACGACGAGCGCAAGGGCAATTGCGCGAGCTGCCACATCAGCCAGCGCTCGCTCGACGGCCAGCCGCCGCAGTTCAGCGATTTCGGTTTGATCGCGATCGGCGTGCCGCGCAATCGCGCGCTGGCGGTCAACCAGGATCCGAAGTTCTACGATCTCGGCGCATGCGGGCCGGAGCGCCAGGACCTGAAGGGCGAGGACGAATACTGCGGGATCTTCCGCACGCCCACGCTGCGCAATGTGGCGCTGAAGAAGGCGTTCTTCCACAACGGCATCTATCACTCGCTCGAAGAGGTGATGCGCTTCTACGTGCAGCGCGACACGAACCCGGAGAAGTTCTATCCGGTGCGTCACGGCGTGGTGCAGAAGTTCGACGATCTGCCGAAGCGCTACTGGGCCAACATCAACACCGAGCCGCCGTTCGACCGCAAGAAGGGCGAGAAACCGGCGCTCGACGAGGCCGAGATCCAGGACGTGATCGCGTTCCTGAACACGCTGACCGATGGCTATCAGGCCGGCGGCGCGGGCAAGGACAAGCTCGCCGCGCGCTGAAACCGCCGCGGCGGGTCGGCTCCGATCGTCGAAAATCGGCATGGTATGCTCGCCGGCGAGGCGCATGCGCGCCTCGTCCCGCTCATCCGAATGCCGAGGAGAACCGACGATGGGGGCACCCCTTGCGAACCTGAAACCGGCGGCGGGGCGGCCGCGACAGGCGGCGCGCACGCTGTCGTGCGGCGTCGTGTTGCTCGATCCGGCGGGCCGCGTGTTGCTTGCGCACGCAACCGAAACCACGCATTGGGACATTCCGAAGGGCGCGCGCGATCCGGGCGAAGCCGAGCGCGACGCCGCGCTGCGCGAGCTGTTCGAGGAAACCGGCATCGTGCTCGCGCCCGATCGCCTGATCGAACTCGGGCACTTCGCCTATCGCACCGACAAGGATCTCTATCTGTTCGCCGCGCGCCTGCGCGATGCCGAAACCGATCTGTCGGGCTGCCTCTGCACTTCCATGTTTCCTAGCCGCGCGACGGGGGCCTCGATTCCCGAGATGGACGCATTCCGCTGGGTCGAGGTGGCGCAGGTGGCCGAGTACGCGAGCCGCAGCCTCGCCAAGGTGTTCGCGAGCACGCTGTCGCTGACGGCGCTGCATCGGCGGTTGCCGAGCTGAGCTGCTGAAGGAAGCGATACCGACTTCTTCAAGCGGCAAAACGAGCGGTAATCGACGCTAGAATGCGCGCGTCAAATCCGATATCGCCGCCATAGCTTCACGACCGCGATATAGGCGAGCGTAGTTGCGACGAGGTTCATCGCAACCGTGACCCAAAAAAATAAATCATCGGGGTCTCGGATGCCTAACCGGTTAGCGGTGTGCAACCATGCGCGCGACTGGCTCTCGTTCCACTCCACTGGGTAGGGATGGACGTATGGCAGCAAAAGACGGAACAGGCCGCAGAACAGAACGGCCTTGAACACCCTACGGGCAAGTGTTGCCATACGTGATGACCTCAAAAAAACCGGCCAAGGCCGGTTTTTTCATCGACGCGAGCGCCGCACTTACTTCGCGGTGCCCCAGCTATCGCGCAGCGGCACGATCCGGTTGAACACCGGCTTGCCCGGCTGGGTGTCGTAGCGGTCGGCGACGAAGTAGCCGTGACGTTCGAACTGGTAGCGCGCTTCGGGGGCCGCGTTCTCGGCGCCCGCGTCGCCCGGTTCCAGGTAGGCGTTGACGATCTTCTTCGAATCGGGGTTCAGCGCTTCCAGATAGTTGCGCCCGCCCGCATCGGGATGCGCCTCGCGGAACAGGCGGTCGTAGATCCGCACCTCGGCCGGCACCGCGTGCGCGGCGCTGATCCAATGGATGTTGCCCTTGACCTTGTAGGTGTTCGCGCCTTCGGTGCCCGACTTGCTGTCCGGGAAGTAGTTGCAGTGCACCGCTGTGACGTTGCCTTGCTCGTCCTTGTCGAAGCCCGTGCACTCGATCACGAAGCCGTAGCGCAGGCGCACCTTGTTGCCGGGGAACAGGCGGAAATAGCCCTTCGGCGGCACTTCCTGGAAATCCTCGCGCTCGATCCACAGCTCGCGCGAGATCGGGAACGTGCGCTGGCCGCGCTCCGGATGATGCGGATGCACGGGCGCCGTGCAATCCTCGCTCCGGCCTTCGGGGTAGTTGTCGATCACGAGCTTGAGCGGGTCGAGCACGGCCACCGTGCGCGGCACCTTCTCGTCGAGATCGTCGCGCAGCGCGCCCTCGAGCACGCCCATGTCGATCCACGAATCGACCTTGGTCACGCCGATCCGGTCGCAGAACAGGTGCAGGCTTTCCGGCGTGAAGCCGCGGCGGCGGATGCCGACGATGGTCGGCATGCGCGGGTCGTCCCAGCTATCGACGTGGTTCTCGTTGACCAGTTGCAGCAGCTTGCGCTTGCTGGTGATCGCGTAGGTCAGGTTCAGTCGCGAGAATTCGATCTGTTGCGGCAGCGGGCGCGTGAAGCGGCCGGCGTCGGCCAGCTCGTTGAGCACCCAGTCGTACAGCGGGCGGTGATCCTCGAATTCGAGCGTGCACAGCGAATGCGTGATGCCTTCGAGCGCGTCCGAGATGCAGTGCGTGTAGTCGTACATCGGGTAGATGCACCACGCGTCGCCCGTGCGGTAGTGATGCGCGTAGCGGATCCGGTAGATGACCGGGTCGCGCATGTTGAAGTTCGGCGAGGCCATGTCGATCTTGGCGCGCAGCACATGCGCGCCCTCGGGGAATTCGCCGGCCTTCATGCGACGGAACAGGTCGAGGTTTTCCTCGGGCGAGCGGCTGCGGAACGGCGAATCCGTGCCCGGCTCGGTGGCCGAACCGCGGTTCGCGCGCATGTCCTCGGCGCTCTGGCTGTCGACATAGGCGCGGCCGCGCTCGATCAGCAGCTCGGCGAACTGGTAGAGCTGATCGTAGTAGTCGCTCGCGAAATACTGATGATCCTTGCCGTCCTTCTGCCAGTCGAAGCCGAGCCATTGCACCGCGTCGATGATCGAGTTCACGTACTCGACGCTTTCCTTTTCCGGGTTCGTGTCGTCGAAGCGCAGGTGGCACACGCCGCCGTAGTCGCGCGCGACGCCGAAGTTCAGGACGATGCTCTTCGCATGGCCGATGTGCAGATAGCCGTTCGGCTCCGGCGGGAAGCGCGTTTCGACGCGGCCGCCCCATTTGCCCGAGCGATTGTCGTCGTCGATGGTGTTGCGAATGAAATTGGATGCCGCGGGGGCGTCGTTACGTTCGGTGCTCATGCGGGAACTGGAAGAAGTGGGGCGCGCGCCGGGTGCGCCGCCCGAAACCGTCGATTCTACCTGACGCGGGCGCGGAGCGAGGCGCGTGTGGCGGCGGGCATGGCCTTCTGTTTCAGTCGTAACGGGAGGTAAAACGCGTTGTCGGGCGGTGAGCGGCCTTTTTAAGATAAGTCACCCGGTTCGAAGCCGCATGAACTCCAAGGGGAATACCAACATGAACACGAAAATGAAAACCACGCACTTCCTGATCCGCGCAACTGTCATCGCCCTCGTCGTCTCCAGCCTCGGCGCCTGCGCCGTGACGCGCACCCAGCGCAACGCCGGCATCGGCGCGGCAGCAGGCGGCGCACTGGGCTACCTGATCACGGGCGGCCCGATCGGCACCGTGGCGGGCGCGGCCGGCGGCGCGCTGGTCGGCGCGAACGTCCATCGTTGATGCCTAAGGGCGGCGGGGCGCGGCACGCGCTGCGACCGGTTTGCCGCCCGAGGTCGGTTTCGCTCGATGCTTGATGCTTGATGCGAACCGCCCCGATCTCCGAACCCTCTGACGATTGAAGCCGCCCGTCATCCCGGCGCGGTGAACGTCCGGACAAAACGTTCCAACAGGTTTGCGGGCCGGCGGCAGCGCTGGCCCGACCGGCTTCCGCTCTACCGGGCGGGAGCCGCCCGCGTTGCCCGCAACGGCGACGCAAAAGACGGCAACGTCGAGCTGCAGCAACAGGCATCAGGGAGAAATCCGGCAT
>NZ_BAAILN010000107.1:0-17543 GCF_054589155.1 Burkholderia sp. 3C | reverse complement strand
CCGCGGCGCGGCGCCGGGACACGCGAGCAGCGTGCCCCGGCGTTTTTTATGCGGCGCGCACCGCGCGCCGGCGCGTTCGCCGCCTCATAGCGCGCCCTTGCCGCGCAATGCGGCGATCGCCGCGTCGTCGTAGCCGAGCAGCTCGCGCAGCACTTCATCGGTGTGTTCGCCCAGCAGCGGCGGGGCGCTGCGGGCCTCGGGCGGCGTTGCGCTCATCTTCACGGGATTGCGCACCAGCTTGACGGGCGTGCCGCTCGGATGCGGCAGCTCGACCTGCAACCCGCGCGCCACCACCTGCTCGTTCTCGAACACCTCGCCCAGATCGTTGATCGGCCCGCACGGCACGCCGGCCGCCTCCAGCGCGGCGATCCACGCGTCCTTGCCGCGCTCGCGGGTCATCTCCGAGAGGATCGGCACCAGCACCGGGCGGTGCCGCACGCGCGACGGATTGGTCGCGAACCGCGGGTCGTCGGCCAGTTCGCCGCGCCCGCCGGCCTCGACGAACTTGCGGAACTGGCTGTCGTTGCCCACCGCCACGATGATCCAGCCGTCGCTCGTCTGGAACGTCTGGTACGGCACGATGTTCGGGTGGGCGTTGCCCCAGCGGGTCGGCGGCTGGCCGCTGGCGAGGTAGTTGGTGTTCATGTTGGCGAGCAGCGCCACCTGCACGTCGAGCAGCGCCATGTCGATGTACTGGCCTTCGCCGGTGCGGTCGCGGTGCGTCAGCGCGGCCATGATCGCGACCGCCGAATAGAGCCCGGTGGCCAGGTCGGCGATCGCCACGCCGGCCTTCTGCGGGCCGCCGCCCGGCTCGCCGTCGCGCTCGCCGGTGATGCTCATGAAGCCGCCGAGGCCCTGGATGATGAAGTCGTAGCCGGCGCGGTGCGCGTAGGGGCCGGTCTGGCCGAAGCCGGTGACCGAGCAGTAGATCAGGTCCGGCTTCACGGCGCGCAGCGCGTCGTAGTCGAGGCCGTATTTCTTCAACTGGCCGGCCTTGTAGTTCTCGATCATCACGTCGCTTTGCGCGGCCAGCTCGCGGATCACGCGCTGGCCCTCGGGCGAGGCGATGTCGACCGTCACCGAGCGTTTGTTGCGGTTCGCGGCCAGGTAGTAGGCGGCCTCGCGCGTGTCGCTGCCATCGGGCGCGCGGTGGTAGGGCGGCCCCCAGTGGCGGGTGTCGTCGCCGGCGCCGGGGCGCTCGATCTTGATCACGTCGGCGCCGAAATCGGCGAGCGTCTGCGCGCACCACGGCCCGGCGAGCACACGGCTCAGGTCGAGCACGCGGATATGACTCAAGGCTCCCATCTGCTGTTCGTCTCCCTTGTCGAATCTGGCTGCGCCCGCGGCTGCCGGCCCGGGCGGCGGTCGTCGCATCTTAAAGCGAATCGTGCGTCGGCGGCGCGGGGGATGCGTGGGGGGATGCACCGCGGCGGCTTCGCGGCGCGCCCGGGCAGGCGTGCCGGCGCGCCGCCAGGGGCGCGGGCCTGCTGCCTTCGGGTCGCGATCCCGTATAATCAGCGGTTTCCGAAACCAGCCGCCGTTCGCCCGTTTCCCCGGCGCGCGGCGCCGATAGCCACAGAGCCTGTCTGGCAGGTCCGTTCCCGCACGCTATGAAAGCCGCCGAAATCCGCGAGAAATTCCTCAAGTTCTTCGAATCGAAGGGCCACACGATCGTTCGTTCGTCGAGCCTCGTTCCGGGCAACGACCCGACGCTGCTGTTCACCAACTCGGGCATGGTGCAGTTCAAGGACGTGTTCCTCGGCACCGAATCGCGCCCGTATTCGCGCGCGACCACCTCGCAGCGCAGCGTGCGCGCGGGCGGCAAGCACAACGACCTCGAAAACGTGGGCTACACGGCCCGTCACCACACGTTCTTCGAGATGCTCGGCAACTTCTCGTTCGGCGATTACTTCAAGAAGGATGCGATCCACTACAGCTGGGAGCTGCTGACCTCGGTCTATCAGTTGCCGAAGGAAAAGCTCTGGATCACCGTCTATCACGACGATGACGAAGCCTTCGACATCTGGAACAAGGAAGTGGGCGTGCCGGCCGAGCGCATCATCCGCATCGGCGACAACAAGGGCGCGCGCTTCGCGTCGGACAACTTCTGGCAGATGGGCGACACCGGCCCGTGCGGCCCGTGCTCGGAAATCTTCTACGACCACGGCCCGGATGTGTGGGGCGGCCCCCCGGGCTCGCCCGAGGAAGACGGCGACCGCTACATCGAGATCTGGAATCTCGTGTTCATGCAGTTCAACCGCGACGCGCAGGGCAACATGACGCCGCTGCCGAAGCCGTCGATCGACACCGGCATGGGCCTCGAGCGGATTGCCGCGGTGCTGCAGCACGTGCACAGCAACTACGAAATCGACCTGTTCCAGAACCTGATCAAGGCCGCTTCCCGCGAAACGGGCGTGAGCGACCTGACGAACAATTCGCTGAAGGTGATCGCCGATCACATCCGCGCGTGCTCGTTCCTGATCGTCGACGGCGTGATCCCGGGCAACGAAGGCCGCGGCTACGTGCTGCGCCGCATCGTGCGCCGCGCGATCCGCCACGGCTACAAGCTCGGCCGCAAGGGCGCGTTCTTCCACAAGCTGGTGGCCGACCTGGTTGCCGAGATGGGCGCCGCCTATCCGGAGCTGAAGGAAGCCGAAGGCCGCGTGACCGACGTGCTGCGCCAGGAAGAAGAACGCTTCCTCGAAACCATCGATCACGGCATGACGATTCTCGACGCCGCGCTGGCCGATCTCGACGCGAAGGGCGGCAAGGTGCTCGACGGCGAACTGGCGTTCAAGCTGCACGACACCTACGGCTTCCCGCTCGACCTGACGGCCGACGTGTGCCGCGAGCGCGAAGTGACCGTCGACGAGCCGGCCTTCGAGGATGCGATGACGCGCCAGCGCGAGCAGGCCCGCGCGGCCGGCAAGTTCAAGGCCACGCAAGGCCTCGAATACTCGGGCGCCAAGACCACCTTCCACGGCTACGAGCAGATCGCGTTCGACGACGCGAAGGTCGTCGCGCTGTACGTGGGCGGCGCCGCGGTGAACGAGGCGAAGGCTGGCGAGCAGGCTGTAGTGGTGCTCGACCACACGCCGTTCTACGCGGAATCGGGCGGCCAGGTCGGCGACCAGGGCGTGCTGGCCAATGCGGCCACGCGCTTCGCCGTCGAGGACACGCTGAAGGTGCAGGCCGAGGTGGTGGGCCACCACGGTGAAGTGGCGCAGGGCGTGCTGAAGGTGGGCGATACGGTGCGCGCCGAAATCGACATCGCACGCCGCATGCGCACCGAGCGCAACCACTCGGCCACCCACCTGATGCACAAGGCGCTGCGCGAAGTGCTCGGCAGCCACGTGCAGCAGAAGGGTTCGCTGGTCGACGCCGACAAGACCCGCTTCGACTTCGCGCACAACGCGCCGCTGTCCGACGATGAAATCCGCAAGGTCGAGGCGATCGTCAACGCCGAAATCCTCGCGAATGCGCCGGGCGTGGTGCAGAACATGTCGTACGACGATGCGGTCAAGGGCGGCGCGATGGCGCTGTTCGGCGAAAAGTACGGCGACGAAGTGCGCGTGCTCGATCTCGGCTTCTCGCGCGAGCTGTGCGGCGGCACACACGTGAGCCGTACCGGCGACATCGGCTTCTTCAAGATCGTGGTGGAAGGCGGCGTGGCCGCCGGCATCCGCCGCGTCGAGGCGATCACGGGCGACAACGCCGTGCGTTTCGTGCAGGAACTCGACGCGCGCCTGAACACCGCCGCGGCCATGCTCAAGGCCCAGCCGGCCGAGCTGACGCAGCGTATCGGCCAGGTGCAAGATCAGGTCAAGTCGCTCGAAAAGGAACTGGCCGCGCTGAAGTCGAAGCTGGCGTCGAGCCAGGGCGACGAACTGGCGCAGCAGGCGGTGGACGTGAACGGCGTGCTGGTGCTGGCCGCCACGCTCGACGGCGCCGATTCCAAGACGCTGCGCGAGACGGTCGACAAGCTCAAGGACAAGCTCAAGCACGCCGCCGTGGTGCTGGCGGCGGTGGAAGGCGGCAAGGTCAGCCTGATCGCCGGCGTGACGGCCGAGGCCAGCAAGAAGGTCAAGGCGGGCGAACTGGTCAATTTCGTCGCGCAGCAGGTCGGCGGCAAGGGCGGTGGCCGCCCCGACATGGCGCAGGCGGGGGGCACCGAGCCGGCCAACCTGCCGGCCGCGCTGGCCGGCGTGCAGGGCTGGGTGGCGTCGAAGCTGTAACGCACCCGGCGCGTCGCGCCCGCAGGAACCAGCCGCGAGCCGCGAGGTTCGCGGCTTTTTTACGTCTGCGTGCGTCGCGTCATGCGCTCGCCATGCTCCGCGTCATGCGCCGCCCGGCCCGGCCATCCAGTCGCCGGGAAACACGGCCGTGCCCTCGTCGCGCATCGTCTGCACCAGTTCGATCAGCGCGCGCAGGCGGGCCGGCACGAAGCGCCGGCCGGGGTAGTAGAGCCGCAGCCCGCCGAACGGCTGGCACCACGCCTCCAGCACCGGCACCAGCGCGCCGCTGGCGAGCGCGTCGGCGATGAACCATTCCGAGATGAAACCGAGCCCCATCCCCGCCAGCACCGCCTGGCGGATCGCGCGCGTCTCGCTGAACACCATCCGCGTAGGCATGTTGACCTGGAACTTGCGGCCGTCGCGCTCCAGCTCCCAGTGGTAGAGGCCGCCGTGCCCCATGCGCATCGCGATGCGCTGATGCGCGATCAGGTCGGCCGGCTCGCGCGGCGTGCCGTGGCGCGCCAGATAGTCGGGCGTGCCGACCACCAGCATGCGGATGTCGCCCGTCAGCGGCACCGCGATCATGTCCTGCGGCACCGATTCGGCGAGCCGGATGCCGGCGTCGAAACCCTCGGCCACGATATCGACGAGCCGCAGGTCGGTGGTCACGTCCACCCGCACCTCCGGATAACGCCGCAAGTATTCGCTCAGCAACGGCTGCACCAGCATCACGGTCGATTCGGGCGGCGCGTTCAGGCGCAGCGTGCCGCTCGGCGTGTCCGGGCCGCTGGCGGCTTCCTCGCCGGCGCGCCGGATCTCGGCCAGCGCGGGGCCGACGCGCTCGACGTAGCGCTGCCCGGCATCGGTCAGCGCCACGCTGCGCGTCGAGCGGTTGAACAGGCGCACCGCCAGCCGTGCCTCCAGCCCGGCCACGGCGGCGCTGACCGCCGTGCTCGACATGCCCAGCTCGCGCGCCGCCGCGCGAAAGCTGGCGTGACGGGCCACGGCCAGCACCACTTCGAGTTCGGTCATGCCGGTGCGATGCATCGAGTGTCCTGATTTTCGGGATGAGCCATGCATGATAGGCCGTCTTATCGAAACAGTCGTGCTTCCCTAGACTGGCATCCCTGCAAGCGGCGCCCGCCTGGCGCCGCTCGGCCCCTCACACGGAGAACGCACATGCAACGGATCGAGCACCTTTATATCGATGGCGAATTCGTCCTGCCGCACGGGCAGGAATGGTTCGACCTGACCAACCCCGCCACCGGGCAGACGATCGGGCAGGTGCGCCTGGGCGACGAGCACGATGCGCACCGCGCGATCGAGGCGGCCCACGCCGCGTTTCCGGCCTGGTCGCGCACCTCGCGCGCGCAGCGGCTGGCCGCGTTGCGCCGCATCCACGAACAGGTGGCGGCGCGCGAGGCGGCGTTGCTGGAGGCGATCGTGACCGAGTACGGCGCGCCGTCGTCGCGCGCGCGCTGGATGGCGGCCTATCCGGCCCAGACGGTGCAGGCCGCGATCGATGCGCTCGAAGCGTTCGCGTTCGAGGAGACGGCCGGCGCGGCGCGCGTGGTGATGACGCCGGTGGGCGTCGCGGCGCTGATCACGCCGTGGAACAGCAATGCCGGCTTCATCTGCAACAAGCTTGCCACCGCGCTGGCGGCCGGCTGCACGGCCGTGATCAAGCCGAGCGAGATGAGCGCCTGGCAGACGCAGATCGTGCTGGAGGCGCTGCATGCGGCCGATCTGCCGCGCGGCGTGGTCAATGTCGTGAACGGGCGCGGCGAGGTGGTGGGCGAGGTGTTGAGCCGCGACCCACGTGTGGCGAAGATCTCGTTTACCGGTTCGTCGGCGGTCGGGCGGCGCCTGATCGAAGCGGGCGCCGGCTCGATGAAGCGGGTGACGCTCGAACTGGGCGGCAAATCGCCGACGCTGGTGCTCGACGACGCCGATTTCGACGCGATCATGCCGACCGTCCTGCAGGCCGGCTTCATGAACAGCGGCCAGGCCTGCATTGCCGGCACGCGCATCCTGGTGCCGCGCGCGCGGCTCGCCGAGTTCGAACAGGTGGCGGCCGAAGCGGTGGCGCGCGTGAAATCGGGCGATCCGCGCGAGGCCGATACCGAGATCGGGCCGATGGTCAGCCGCCGCCAGTGGGAGCGCGTGCAGGGCTATATCCGGCTCGGCACCGAAGAAGGCGCGCGCCTGCTGGCCGGTGGCGAGGGGCGGCCGGATGGGCTGTCGGCGGGCTGGTTCGTCAAGCCGACGCTGTTTTCGGGCGTACGCAACGACATGCGGATCGCGCGCGAGGAAATCTTCGGGCCGGTGCTGTCGATCATCGCCTACGAAGACGACGAAGACGCCATCGCGATCGCCAACGACACCGATTACGGCCTGAGCGCGCTGGTGCTCGGCCGCGACCGCGAGCGCTGCGAGCGCATCGCGCTGCGGATCGACGCGGGGCGGGTGCTGGTCAACACGCTGAACCACGAGCCGCGTGCGCCGTTCGGCGGCTTCAAGCACTCGGGGCTCGGGCGCGAGATGGGCAAGTGGGGGCTCGGCGCTTATCTGGAGCCGAAGACGTTGATGGTGGGATAGGCGCAGGGCGGGGGCGCCAGGGCCGGGGCGGCGTGGCCGGTGGCGCCTTTCCCGGTGTCGTCTCGCTCGAGGACGTTGCGGCCAGCCACGCACACCGCCGCCTAGCCCGCCACCGCCACGCGATACCGCGTCTCCTGCCGATACACCTGGCCCGGGCGCAGCACCACCGCCTCGGCCGCCTCCGAATTGACCTGGTTCGGGAACGCGCCGGCCTCCAGGCACAGCGCGCTGCGCGGCGCATGCGCGCCCGCCAGCGCGTTGCCGGTATAAAGCTGCAGCCCCGGCTGGTCGGTCAGCACCGTCAGTTCGCGGCCGCTGCCGGGATCGTAGACGCGCGCCACGGCGCGTACGCCACCGCTGCCGACATGCGCCTCGCGCAGCGCGAAGCAGTGATCGAAGCCGCCCGCCAGCGCGAGCTGCGCGTGCGGCCAGCCGAGCCGCGCGCCGAGCGGCGCGCTCTGGCGGAAATCGAACGCGGTGCCGGCCACGCTGGCGAGCCGCGTCGGGATCATCCGCGCATCCACTTCCAGATACTGATCCGCGTCGATCGTCAGGACGTGCCCGTCGATGTCGGCATGCGCGCGCCCGCTCAGGTTGAAATACGGGTGGCTCGTCAGTTGCAGCGGCGTGGGCGCGTCGCTGCGCGCCTCATAGCCGATCGACAGCGTGCCGTCGTCGTCGAGCGCGTAGCGCACCTGCACCTCGACGTTGCCGGGAAAGCCGCCGTCGCCCTCGGGCGAGACCAGCCGCATCACCAGCGCGTCGTCGAGCATGTCGGTGTCCCACAGCGCGCGGTGAAAGCCGTTCAGGCCGCCGTGCAGGCACTGCTCGCCGTCGTTGCGGTCGAGCGTGTGGTCGATGCCGTCGAGCGTGAAACGCGCACCGGCGATGCGGTTCGCGCAGCGCCCGACCAGCGCGCCGAGATAGGCGTGCGAATCGAGGTAGGCGCCCGGCGCGTCGAAGCCGAGCAGGATCTCGCCGAGCCGGCCGCCGCGGTCGGGCGTCTGCCACGACACCAGCGTCGCGCCGAGATCGCTGATCGCCACGCGCATGCCGTGGGCGTTGCGCAGCGTGAAGAGGCGCACCAGGTCGCCGCCGGGCAGGCGGCCCCACGGCCGCGACGAGACGCTGTGGCCGGCCGGCCCGAAGGCCGGCGTCGATTGGATTGCGCTCAAGCGTGGCCTCCGGACAGCGTGCGTTCCTGGTATTCGCGCGGCGTGCAGTCGAGTTCGCGCCGGAACACCGCGTACATGTATTGCGTCGAGGTGAAGCCGCAGCGCACCGCCACCTCGGCGGTGGCCAGCTCGTGCTGCGTGAGCAGCTGCTTGGCCGCGTCGAGCTTGTGGCGCAGGATTTCCTGATGCACGGTGCAGCGCAGCTCGCGGCGGAAGTGTTCCTCGAGCGACGAGCGCGACACGCCCACGTAGTCGGCCACCTGTTCGGTGCGGATGCCCTGGCACGCGTACTGGCGGATGAAGTGTCGCGCGCGCATCACATAGGGGCTCGCGAGCGGCTGGTGGCGCGTGGAGGCCAGCACGTTGATGCCCACCGGCGGCACCAGGATCTGGCGGCCCGCGAAGCGTGCGCCGCCGAGCATCTGGTGCAGCAGGTGGGCGGCGGTGCGGCCCATCTCCTCGGTGCCCTGGATCACCGACGAGAGCGGGATGCGCGAGAGCGTGCGCGTGAGCGGATCGTTGTCGATGCCGATGATGGCGATCTCCTCGGGCACCGCGAGCCCGGCCGACACGCAGGCCTGCAGCAGGTGCCGCGCGCGCGCGTCGGTCACGGCGATCACGCCGACCGGCTTGGGCAGCGCGCGCAGCCAGTCGATCAGTTGCCGGGTGGACTGGTGCCAGGTGGGCGCGCTGGTGGACAGCCCGCGGTAGATTTCGTGTTCGATCGGCAGCGCCGGCGCATCGTGGCGGCGCAGGCGCGTGTAGACGAGCTCGCGCTGCTGCGCCCAGCGGTTCTCGTCGGCGGGCGGCAGGCTGTAGAGCGCGAAGTGCTCGAGCCCGGCCTCGATCAGGTGCGTGTAGGCGAGCGCGATCAGCTTGCCGTTGTCGGTGGCCACGTAGGGCAGGCCGGCCGGGTAGTGCGTCGCGTCCTCGTAGGACGAGCCGACCGCCACCACCGGCAGCGGGCAACCGCGCAGCGCCGCGTCCACGGCCGGGTCGTCGAAGTCGGCGATGATGCCGTCGCCGTCGAAGCGCTCGATGCCGGCCAGCCGGCAGCGGAAGTCGTCCTCGAGGAACAGGTCCCAGGTCACGCGCGTCGAGCGCATGTAGTCGCCGATGCCGGCGATCACCTCGCGGTCGTACACCTTGTTCGCATTGAACAGCAGCGCGATGCGGTGCGCGCGCGCGGACGGCGGCGGATCGGCGGATGGACGTTGCATGGACGGTCTCCTCGCGAGGGATCGGCGGGCGTCTCTCGCATATCGAAATCACGGGCGCCAAGGCGGCCCGGGTGTCGCGGTCCGCCCATTCTAGTGGCTGCCGGCCGCGCCGTTGCCGCGATCGCCTCGGGCCGGCAAGAAATGTTAAGGCGGTTGGGCAATTTCGTAATTGCCGCTCGGCGGCCGGCGCATGCACCATGCCGCTTGTCGTCGGGCCGGCCGTGCCTGATCACCGCCCGGCCGCCCGGCCGCCCGGCCGATCGGGCACCGGCGTCCCGCGACCCACACACAAGAACCAGTACGAAATGGAGACAGAGACATGCCCTCGAATCGCCGTCGTTCCGTCCTGAAATCGTTGGTCGCCGCCTCCGTGCTGGCGAGCGTCTCGCTCGCGGCGCCGCTCGCCCACGCGAGCAAGGATCGTCCCGAGATCGGCTTCTGCATCGACGACCTGCGCGTCGAGCGCTGGTCGCGCGATCGCGACTACTTCGTCGCGGCCGCCGAGAAGCTCGGCGCGAAGGTGTCGGTGCAGTCGGCCGACGCGAGCGAGGAGCGCCAGATCTCGCAGATCGAGAACCTGATCTCGCGCGGCGTGGACGTGATCGTGATCGTGCCGTTCAATTCGAAGGCGCTGACCAACGTGGTGGCCGAGGCGAAGAAGGCCGGCATCAAGGTGGTGTCCTACGACCGGCTGATCCTCGACGCCGACGTGGACGCCTACATCTCGTTCGACAACGAGAAGGTCGGCGAGCTGCAGGCGCAGGGCGTGGTCAACGCGCGTCCGAAGGGCCGCTACTTCCTGCTCGGCGGCGCGCCCACCGACAACAACGCGAAGATCCTGCGCGAAGGCCAGATGAAGGTGCTGCAGCCGGCGATCGACCGCGGCGACATCAAGGTGGTCGGCTCGCAGTGGGTGCCCGAATGGAGCGCCTCGACCGCGCTCGGCATCATGGAGAACGCGCTGACCGCGAACGGCAACCAGATCGACGCGGTGGTGGCCTCGAACGACGGCACCGCGGGCGGCGCGATCCAGGCGCTCGCCGCGCAGCATCTGGCCGGCAAGGTGCCGGTGTCGGGGCAGGACGCGGATCTGGCCGCCGTCAAGCGGCTGGTGGCCGGCACCCAGACCATGACCGTCTACAAGCCGCTCAAGCTGATCGCGGGCGAGGCGGCCACGCTCGCCGTGACGCTCGCCAAGGGCGGCAAGCCGGCCTTCAACGCGCAGTACGACAACGGCAGGAAGAAGGTCGACACGCTGCTGCTGCAACCGACGCTGCTGACCAAGGGCAACGTCGACGTGGTGGTGAAGGACGGCTTCTACACGCAGGCGCAGATCGGCGCGCACTGAGGCGACGCGCCGGGCTCGCCCCGGTGCGCGCCGCGCGCGGCGGCGCGAGCCCGGCCCACCCGAACCCTCGAACCCCCGGACACGAACAAGGACGGCGCATGTCGGACATCCGCATGTCGGAAACCCGCACCTCGGAACCCCTGCTGGAGATGCGTGGCATCGTGAAGACCTTCGGTGGCGTGAAGGCGCTCGACGGCATCGATCTCGTGGTGCGTCCCGGCGAATGCGTGGGCCTGTGCGGCGAGAACGGCGCCGGCAAGTCCACGCTGATGAAGGTGCTGTCGGGCGTCTACCCGAGCGGCACCTGGGACGGCGAGATCCGCTGGGAAGGCCGCCCGTTGCAGGCCGCCGGCATTCGCGACAGCGAGCGCGCCGGCATCGTCATCATCCACCAGGAACTGATGCTGGTGCCGGAGCTGTCGGTGGCGGAGAACCTGTTCCTCGGCAACGAACTGACGCTGCCGGGCGGGCGCATGCACTACGCGGCGATGGTGCGCCGCGCCGACGCGCTGCTGACCGGCCTCGGCATCGAGGGCATCAACGTGGCGCTGCCGGTGATGCACTACGGCGGCGGCCACCAGCAGCTGATCGAGATCGCCAAGGCGCTCAACAAGCAGGCGAAGCTGCTGATCCTCGACGAGCCGTCGTCGTCGCTGACGGCCGCCGAGACGCGCATCCTGCTCGACATCATTCGCGACCTGAAGGCGCGCGGGATCGCCTGCGTCTACATTTCGCACAAGCTCGACGAGGTGCAGGCGGTGTGCGACACGGTCACCGTGATCCGCGACGGCAAGCATGTGTCGACGCAGCCGATGCAGGGCATGTCGACCGAACGCATCATCGCGCAGATGGTGGGGCGCGAGATCACCAACCTGTTTCCGCGCGAGCCGCATCCGGTCGGCGAGATCGTGTTCGAGGCGCGCAACGTGACCTGCCTCGACGTCAACAACCCGCGCCGCAAGCGCGTGGACGATGTCTCGTTCGCGGTGCGGCGCGGCGAGATCCTCGGCGTGGCGGGGCTGGTGGGCGCGGGGCGTACCGAGCTGATGCAGGCGATCTTCGGCTCCTATCCGGGCGCGAGCGAGGCGCAGGTGCTGCTCGACGGCGCGCCGCTCAGGATTCGCGCGCCGCTCGACGCGATCCGCGCCGGCATCGCGATGGTGCCCGAGGACCGCAAGCGCCACGGCATCGTTCCGCAACTGAGCGTCGGCCACAACATCACGCTCGCGGTGCTGCAGCGCTTCACGCGCTTCGGCCGGATCGACGCGGCCGCCGAGCACGACACGATCCGCGTGGAGATGCGCCGGCTGTCGGTGCGCGCCGCGCACCCGATGCTGTCGATCGCGAGCCTGTCGGGCGGCAACCAGCAGAAGGCGGTGCTCACGCGCATGCTGCTCACCGAGCCGCGCGTGCTGATCCTCGACGAGCCCACGCGCGGCGTGGACGTGGGCGCGAAGTACGAGATCTACAAGCTGATCGGCGATCTCGCCAAGCGCGGGATGGCGATCGTGATGGTGTCCTCGGAGCTGCCCGAGGTGCTCGGCATCGCCGATCGCGTGATCGTGATCGGCGACGGCGAGTTGCGCGGCGATTTTCCCAACCACGGACTCACCCAGGAACAGGTGCTGGGCGCGGCGATCCGGCCCGCGCGGCGCGACACGACTCAACCCGAGGCAGGCATCGCATGACACCCGAGACGACCACCCAGGCCGCCGACCGCGCGGCTCGCCCGGCGGGCGCCACCGGCACCGCGCAGCAACTGCGCCGGCTGTTCGCACGCTACAAGATCCTGGCGCTGCTGATCGCGGTGGCCGCGATCTGGCTGCTGTTCTCGCTGCTCACCCACGGCGCGTTCATCACGCCGCGCAATCTCTCCAACCTGCTGCGGCAGATGTCGATCACCGGCATGCTGGCCTGCGGGATGGTGTTCGTGATCATCGCCGGCGAGATCGACCTGTCGGTGGGCTCGCTGCTCGGCCTGCTCGGCGGCGTGGCGGCGATCCTCGACCAGGTGCTCGGCTGGCCGATCGTGGCCACCGTGCCGGTGGTGATGGCGCTGGGCGTGGTGGTGGGCCTCTTCAACGGCTGGTGGTCCACCTATCGCGGCGTGCCGTCGTTCATCGTCGGCCTGGGCGGCATGCTCGCCTATCGCGGCATCCTGCTCGGCATCACGCACGGCGCGACCATCGCGCCGGTCTCGGACGGCTTCGTGCTGATCGGCCAGGGCTACGTGCCGCCGCGCATCGGCGACGCGATCGCGCTGCTGATCGTCGCGCTGCTGGTGGTCGTGACGGTGCGCCAGCGGCGCGCGCGGCGCCGCTACGAACTCGGGGTCGCGCCGCTCTGGCAGGACATCGCGAAGCTGGTCGCGGCCGGGCTGATCGTGGCCGCGTTCGTGGCCACGCTCGACAGCTACGGCGGGATTCCGGTGCCGGTGCTGCTGGTGCTCGCGCTGCTCGGCATCTTCTCGTGGGTGGCCACCCAGACCGTGTTCGGCCGGCGCATCTACGCGGTCGGCTCGAACCTGGAGGCCACGCGCCTGTCGGGCATCAACACCGACCGCGTGAAGCTGGCGATCTTCGGGCTGATGGGGCTGATGTGCGCGTTCGGCGGCATCGTCAACACCGCGCGGCTCGCGGCCGGCTCGCCGTCGGCGGGCAACATGGGCGAGCTCGACGCGATCGCCGCCTGCTTCATCGGCGGCACCTCGATGCGCGGCGGCGCGGGCACCGTCCACGGCGCGCTGATCGGCGCGCTGGTGATGGCCAGCCTCGACAACGGCATGTCGATGCTCGACGTGGACGCCTACTGGCAGATGATCGTCAAGGGCGGGATTCTGGTGCTGGCCGTCTGGGTCGACGTAGTGTCGCGTGCGGGGCGCCGCTGACGGGCGCTGCGGACAACACCCGCAACGCCGGCCGCCGCGCGGCCGGACGAGGATGCTTTCTTCAATGGTCTGCTGACCGGTTTTTCGGGATTTTTCATGACTTATGCCATCTATCCGAGCCTGGCCGGCCGTCACGTCGTGGTGACGGGCGGCGGCACCGGGATCGGCGCGGCGATCGTCGCGGCGTTCGCCGCGCAGGGCGCGCGCGTGAGCTTCATCGACATCGCGCGCGACGAATCGGCGGCGCTCGTCGCCTCGCTCGGCGGCGTACCCGTGCCGCCGGCGTTCCACTACTGCGACCTGCGCGACATCGACGCGCTGAACGCGACGTTCGCCGCGATCGCGGCCGAGGCGGGGCCGGTGGGGGTGCTCGTCAACAACGCGGCCAACGACGACCGCCATCGTCCCGGCGAGCTGACGGCGGCCTACTGGGACAGCCGCATCGAGGTGAACCTGCGCCACCAGTTCTTCTGCGCGCAGGCGGTGCTGCCCGGCATGCGCTCGCTCGGTCGCGGCGTGATCCTGAACCTCGGCTCGATCTCGTGGCACATCGCCGAGACGGGCCTCAGCATCTACATGACGGCGAAGGCCGGCATCGAGGGCCTGACGCGCGGGCTCGCGCGCGATCTCGGCGAGTTCGGCATCCGCGTGAACTGTATCGTGCCGGGCGCCGTGCGCACGCCGCGCCAGATGAAGCTGTGGCAGTCGTCCGAGAGCGAGGCGAAGCTGGTGGCCTCGCAGTGCCTGCACGAGCGCGTCGAGCCCGAGCACGTCGCGCGCATGGCGCTGTTCCTCGCCTCCGACGACGCCGCGCGCTGCACCGCGCGAGAATATTTCGTCGACGCCGGCTGGTTCGGCGGATGACGCGGGCCCTCGTACCCGACGGCGCCCTCGACTGCGTCTGGCCGGTGGCGGCCACGCTCGGCGAGGGCGCCTGCTGGGACGCCGCCGCGCGCCGCGTGCTGTTCGTCGACATCAAGGGCCGGCGGCTCTATCGCTACGACCCGGCGGGCGGCGCCCGCGAGAGCTGGGAGGCACCGGGGCAGATCGGCTTCGCGCTGCCGTGCGCGGACGGTACGCTGATCTGCGGCGTGCAGGGCGGGCTGTTCCGCTTCGAACCGGGCAACGGGCGGTTCACGCGCGTGCTGCCGCTGGAGACCGACCTGCCCGGCAACCGGCTCAACGACGGCTACGTCGATGCGGGCGGCCACCTGTGGTTCGGCTCGATGGACAACGCCGAGGCCGCGCCGACCGGGCGGCTCTATCGCGTCGGCCAGGACGGCCGCGTGGCCGCGCACGATGCCGGCTACGTGATCACCAACGGCCCCGCCGCGAGCCCCGACGGCCGCACGCTCTATCACACCGACACGCTGCGGCGCCTGGTGTACGCGTTCGATCTCGGGGACGACGGCGTGCCGCGGCGGCGCCGCGTGTTCGCGAGGATCGAGGGCGGCGGCCATCCGGACGGGATGGCCGTGGATGCCGAGGGCGGCGTCTGGATCGCGCTGTTCGGCGGCGCACGGATCGAGCGCTACGCGCCCGACGGCCGGCTGCTCGGGCAGGTCGCGTTGCCGTGCGCGAACGTCACCAAGCTCGCGTTCGGCGGCGACGATTTGCGCACCGTCTACGCGACCACGGCGACCAAGGGCCTGAGCGAGGCCGAGCGGCAGGCGCAGCCGCTGGCCGGCGGCCTGTTTGCGTTTCGCGCGCCGGTGGCGGGGCTGCCGCCGGCGGTCTGCACGGTGCGTTTCGACGCCTAGGGATGAGAGACGGCGCGCCGGCGATGCGCGCGCCGTGTAGCGCCGCGCGTACGACCTGGCGCGGCCGGGTTCGATCCATCGGCTTGGCGATGCCGGGCGGCCGACGGCGCGCTCTGTCGCGATGACGCGATAACGCGTTCGCTCGTGCATGCGGGCTGCCCTGCAAGCCAGCCGAGCCGGCAGAGCCGGCGGAGCCAGCCGATCCAGTCGATCCAGTCGATCCAGTCGATCCAGCCGATCCAGTCGATCCAGTCGATCCAGTCGATCCAGTCGATCCAGTCGAGCCAGTCGAGCCAGTCGAGCCAGTCGAGCCAGTCGAGCCAGTCGAGCCAGTCGAGCCAGTCGAGCCAGCCGATCGAGGCGGCCGGGCAGCCGCCGTTCAGGTGACCTGCGCCGTACGCGCTCGCCGGGCCTTCGCCGGAGGCCGGGACGCCACCGCCGGTTCCGGATCGACGGCCCGCGTCGGCGCGACTTCCGCGCCATGCGCGACGAGCGCCTCGCGCAGCGCGGCCAGCGCCGCCGAAGCATGGCCGCGCCGCCAGACCAGCAGCGTATCGACCGGTTGCAGATCGGCCACCGGATGCACCGACAGCGTGTCGGTGACGGGCGACATGTCGAGCACGTTGCGCGGCGCCAGCGCGACGCCGGCGCCGGCCGCGACGCAGGCGAGGATCGCATGGTACGAACCCAGTTCGAGCACGCGCGCGGGCTTGCTCGCCTGCGCGGCGTACCAGCGCTCGATGTAGCCGCGATAGGCGCAGCCGCGCTCGAACGACACCAGCGTCGGCACGCGCAGGTCCCGCGCCGTCGCCACCGGCGGATGATGGCGCGGCGCGATCAGCACCAGCGGCTCGCGATAAATGGGCACCGCCTCGAACAGCGCGGCGTCGAGCATGTCCGGCTGCGGCGGCGTGGCGACCAGCACCGCGTCGAGTTCGAACGCACGGACCCGCTCGATCAGCCAGTTCGTGACGCCCGTCACGAGTTCGAGCCCGACCTCGGGCCAGCGCTGGTGATAGCGCGCGAGCACGTCCGGCAGCCGGCTCGCGGCCGTGCTCTCCATCGTGCCGAGCCGCAGCCGCCCATGCGGACGATCCTCGCGCACCGCGTGGCGCGCCTCGTCGGCCAGCGCGAGCAGGCGCTCGGCGTAGGGCAGCAGTGTTTCGCCCGCCGGCGTCAGCACCAGCCGCCGGCCGTCGCGCACGAACAGCGCCGCGCCGAGTTGTTCCTCCAGCTGCCGGATGCGGGTGGTCACGTTCGACTGCACGCGGTTCAGCTTCGCCGCCGCGCGCGTGACGCCGTTTTCGCGCACCACCGCGCGGAAGATCGCGAGCGCCGCCAGATCCATGATTCTCTCCACGAGAACGAAAGGTTCTCGATTATTCATTTTTCGAGATTGAATGGTCAAGCTAGGATGGGCCGATCCGTGTCGCGCCGTCCGCGCGGCCGCCACATCGCATCCGACCCGAATGAATCGTTCCGCTTCCTGCCTGTCGTCGTCCACTTCATCGTCCGCGTCGTCTGTGTCGTCGGCGGGGGCGCCGCGTTCGACCGCCGCCCTCGGCCCAGGCGCTGACGCGGGCCGCCTTGCCGATCCGCGCCTGATCGCGTTTGCCTGCGCGGCGGCGCTGGCGGTGGCGCTCGGCGTCGGCCGCTTCGCGTTCACGCCGCTGCTGCCGCTGATGCTGGCCAACGGCACGCTCGACATCCGGCACGGCGGCTGGCTTGCCTCGGCCAACTACGCAGGCTATTTCGTCGGGGCGGTCAGTTGCGCGGCGCTGCGCGTCGATGCGGCGCGCATGGTGCGCGGCGGCCTGGTCGCGACGATCGCGCTGACCGCCGCGATGGGCGCGCTGCACGGCTTCGCGGTGTGGCTGCCGGTGCGCTTCGTGGCCGGCGTGGTCAGCGCGTGGACGTTCGTGTTCGCGTCGCAGTGGGGCATGCGCCGGCTCACCGAGCTGGGTGCGCCGCAATGGAGTGGCGCGATCTTCACGGGGCCGGGCGGCGGGATCGTCGTGACCGGGCTGATCGGCGGTGCGTTGGCCGGGCGGCGCGCGGAATTCGGCTGGCTCGGGTTCGCGCTGCTGTCGGTGCTGCTCGCGGTGTGGATCTGGCGCGTGATCGCGCCGAGCGCGGCATGGGGGGCGGTGGCGCGGCGGCCTGCGCAGGCAGGGCAAGCGGTGGCGTCAGGGGCGGCCGGACGAGTGGGGCAGGCACAGTCGACTGGACGGGTGGGGCCAGCGGGGGCGGCCGGACAGGTGGGGCAAGCTGGGGTGGCTGGACAGGTGGGGCAAGCTGGGGCGGCCGGACAGGTGGGGCA
>NZ_BAAILN010000106.1:0-348 GCF_054589155.1 Burkholderia sp. 3C | reverse complement strand
TTCGGCGAGAACCACTACGTGCTGGAGCCGTCGCTGACGGCCGATGTCGCGCTCGTGAAGGCCTGGAAGGCCGACAAGTCGGGCAACCTGATCTATCGCCGCACCGCGCGCAACTTCAACCCGATGTGCGCGATGGCCGGCCGCATCACGGTGGTGGAAGTCGAGGAAATCGTCGAGAACGGCGAGCTCGATCCCGATCACATCCACACGCCGGGCATTTTCGTGCAGCGTCTCGTGCTGAATGCGACGCCGGAAAAACGTATCGAACAACGCGTCGTGCGCGCGAAAGGAGACTGACATGGCCTGGAATCGTGACCAGATGGCTGCGCGCGCGGCCAAGGAACTGCA
>NZ_BAAILN010000105.1:0-1991 GCF_054589155.1 Burkholderia sp. 3C | reverse complement strand
CACCACGCCCATCAGGCAGCGCAGCAGCGTGGTCTTGCCCACGCCGTTGCGCCCGAGCAGCACGGTCAGCTTGCCGTCCTCGGCGGTGAGATTGACGTTGCGCAGGATGTGGCTGCCGCCATAGAACTGATTCAGCGATTCGATCTTCAACATGCTGGGGATTCCTTATCGACCGAGGTAGGACTCGATCACGGCTTCGTCGCGCTTGACCGTGTCGAGCGTGCCCTGCGCGAGCACCGCGCCTTCGGCCATCACGGTCACGCGGCCGGTGTCGCCCGCGAGCGCCGCGACGAACTCCATGTCGTGTTCGACCACCATCATCGAGCAGGTGCCGCGCAGCGTGTTCAAAAGCTGCGCGAGTTCCATGGTTTCGTGGTCGGTCATGCCGGCCGCCGGTTCGTCGAGCAGCAGCAGCGCCGGCTGCTGCATCAGCAGCATGCCGATTTCGAGCCGCTGCTTCTGGCCGTGCGACAGCTCGCCGGCCAGCCGATAGGCGCTGTCTTCGAGCTTGATCAGTTCGAGGGTTTCCTCGATGCGCTGTTGAGCGTGGCGATCCAGACGTGAGCGCAGCGATGCGAACCAGCCTTTATCCGTTTTCATCGCCAGTTCGAGGTTTTCCCAGACGGGATGCGCTTCGAACACGGTCGGCTTCTGGAACTTGCGGCCGATCCCGGTGCGCGCGATTTCCGGCTCGTTCATGCGCGACAGATCGATGGTCTGGCCGAGGAACACCTTGCCCGAGTCGGCCTTGGTCTTGCCGGTGATCACATCCATCATGGTGGTCTTGCCCGCGCCGTTCGGGCCGATCACGCAGCGCAACTCGCCCGCGTCGATCGTCAGCGAGAGTTTCTTGAGCGCGCGAAAGCCGTCGAAACTTACTTCGATATCCTCAAGATAGAGGATCGTGCCGTGCGAGGTGTCGATCGCGCCTGGTTCGACCACGCGCGACATCGAGGCCACGCCGCTGACGGCCAGCGCATCGCTGCCATCCGGCTGGGCCAGGTCGGGCATCATGCCGTTCTCGTTCATCGGCTGCCTCCACGTTTCATGACGGATTCGATCACGCCCACGATGCCGCGCGGCATCAGGAGCGGCACCAGCACGAAGATCAGGCCGAGGAAGAACAGCCAGTATTCGGCGAAGTAGGCCGTGAAGAAGCTCTTCGCGCCGTTTACCGCGAACGCGCCGATGATCGGGCCGATCAGCGTGCCACGGCCGCCCACCGCCACCCAGATCGCCATCTCGATCGAGTTGCCCGGCGACATCTCGCTCGGGTTGATGATGCCGACCTGCGGCACGTACAAGGCGCCGGCGATGCCGCACAGCACGGCCGACACGGTCCACACGAACAGCTTGTAGGCGAGCGGGCTATAGCCGAGGAACATCAGCCGCGTTTCGCCGTCGCGCACGGCGGTGACCACCCGCCCGAGCTTCGAGGTGACGATCGCGCGCGCGGCGATGAACGCGAGCACCAGCGTGGCGAACGTCAGCAGCAGCAACACCGTGCGCATGCCGGGCGAGGTGATGGTGTAGCCGGCCAGGCGCTTGAAATCGGTGAAGCCGTTGTTGCCGCCGAAGCCGGTTTCGTTGCGATAGAACAGCAGCATCGCGGCGAAGGTCATGGCCTGCGTGATGATCGACAGGTACACGCCCTTCACGCGCGAGCGGAACGTGAAGAAGCCGAACACCCAGGCGATCACGGCCGGAGCCAGCACCACCAACACCAATGCGACGATCAGGTGATCGGAGCCGCTCCAGTACCACGGCAGCGATTTCCAGTTCAGGAACACCATGAAGTCGGGCAGGTTGCTGCCGTACACGCCGTCGTGGCCGATCTCGCGCATCAGGTACATGCCGATCGCATAGCCGCCGATCGCGAAGAACAGGCCGTGGCCGAGGCTCAGGATGCCGCAGTAGCCCCACACCAGATCGAGCGCGAGCGCACCGATCGCGTAGCACATGAACTTGCCGGCGATCGTCATTGCATAGGA
>NZ_BAAILN010000104.1:0-410 GCF_054589155.1 Burkholderia sp. 3C | reverse complement strand
TAGCGACGACATCGGCTGCCTTCAAGGCGTAATCGACCGTGATCGCCACGCTCTCCCGACTAAAATTATCGACCACAGTTAAGGCGCGGATTTTCTGCCCGTTGAACAGCTGATCGGCCACGAAGTCCATGCTCCAGCACGTGTTGATGGTAGAGATTTCCGGTCGCTCCATGCGGTGCGCGGCGGCCACGCGTCGGCGCGGCCGCTTGCGCCGCAAATTCAGCTTTTCCTCGCAGTAGATCCGATACGTCTTCTTGTGATTGATTAGCCAGCCTTCGCGTCGCAACAAGACGTGGATGCGCTCTACACCATATCGAATCCGGGTTTCGGCAATGTCCCGGATGCGCTGGCGTTCGGCGCGGTCGTCACGTGGATGAGGCTGATAAAAATACGTGGCCTGACGCAACTGC
>NZ_BAAILN010000103.1:7362-12774 GCF_054589155.1 Burkholderia sp. 3C | reverse complement strand
GGCATCGCGCGGCGCGCCGTCGATTCCGCGCCCGGCTTTCTCCCGCTCCGTTTCATCCCGCAAGCCGCCATGGCGCGGCCTCGCGCGGCGCTCCCGGAGCCCGCTCCGCGCGACTTGTTCACCGCTCGCCCACCGATTATCCCAAGGCTTGTCCACCGCGAACGGGCAGTTGCCCACCGCTTATCCCACGGTTTCCGGCCCCCTTTCCACAGCTTTTTCAGCGCTTTTCCACCCGGTTATCCACCGCCTTATCCCACGATTCGCCCCTGCTTATCCACCCGTTACCCACCGCCTGCCCACCGCTTATCCCCAGCGAATCCCGCGCTTGCCCACGTAGTCATCCACACGATTTTCCACAGCCGAACAGCCGGTTACCCCCTGCCGTTCCACACCTTGTCCACCGGTTTATCCCCAGCCTCGCCACGCAGGCGTGCGACATCCGCCTGCCGCCAGGCGACATGAATTTGCGCAAATTGACAAGCCGTTGGGCCTCGCGTACATTCGCCGGCACGCGTCGGGAGAGCGCGCAGCAGCCAGTACATCGGCTCGCCGCGCCGCCGAAGGGGCACACCCGCAAACTCTCAGGCAAAAGGACCGACCGCGTCGAAACACCGTGCGCGCCGCCAATGCGGCGCGTCGCGCGTTTCGAACTCTGGAGAGCGGCAGTAGCCCGTGCGAACGCACCGGCAAGCTGCCCACCGAAGGGGCGCGCGCAGGCCGGTCACGGCCGCGCAATCTCTCAGGTACCAAGGACAGAGGGGCTTGGCAAGGATTCACTGGCGTCGTGTCGCCCGTGCATCCCGCGAATTGCCAGATCGTTGTCACGCTCGCGCACCCGCGCGAACGGAACCCCGAGGCCCCGATGACCGCACTCAAACACACCCCGCTTCACGCCGCGCATACGGCGCTCAATGCCCGCATGGTCGATTTCGGCGGCTGGGACATGCCCGTGAACTACGGCTCCCAGCTCGACGAGCACCGTGCCGTGCGCACCGATGCGGGCATGTTCGACGTGTCGCACATGTGCGTCGTCGATTTCCGCGGCGAGCGCGTGCGCGCGTTCTTCGAGCACGCCATCGCCAACCACGTCGGCAAGCTGCAAACCCCGGGCAAGGCGCTCTACTCGTGCCTGCTGAACCCGGAAGGCGGCGTGATCGACGACCTGATCGTCTATTACTTCACCGAAAACTTCTTCCGCGTGGTGGTCAACGCCGGCACCGCCGAGAAAGATCTCGCCTGGTTCGCGCGCCTGAACGCCGACGGCGGCTTCGGCCTCGAGATCACGCCGCGCCGCGAGCTGGCGATCGTCGCCGTGCAAGGCCCGAACGCGCGCGCCAAGGCCTGGGACACGATTCCCTCGGCCCGCGCCGCCACCAGCGAACTGAAACCGTTCAACGCCGCGCAGGTCGCCGGCACGCCGTTCGGCGACCTCACCGTTGCCCGCACCGGCTACACGGGCGAGGACGGCTTCGAGATCATCGTGCCGGCCAGCCACGTCGAAGCGCTGTGGAATGCGCTGGTCGCCCAGGGCGTGCGCCCGGCCGGGCTCGGCGCGCGCGACACGCTGCGCCTCGAAGCCGGCATGAACCTCTACGGCCAGGACATGGACGACACCGTCTCGCCGCTCGACGCGGGCCTGGCCTGGACGGTCGACCTCGCCGCCCCGCGCGATTTCGTCGGCCGCGCCGCGCTCGAAGCCAACGGCCAGCGCGCCGCCTTCGTCGGCCTGATCCTCCTGAAGGAAAACGGCAAGGCAGGCGGCGTGCTGCGCGCCCACCAGAAGGTCGTCACCGCGCACGGCGAAGGCGAGATCACGAGCGGCACCTTCTCGCCCACCATGCAGGAATCGATCGCGTTCGCGCGCGTGCCGGCCGGCGTATCGGCGGGCGATGCGGTGCAGGTGCAAATCCGGGACAAAAACCTTCCCGCGCGCGTGGTAAAACTCCCGTTCGTGCGCAACGGCAAGGTGCTGGCCGTCTGACGGCCGCCTCCCGCGCGCACGGCGAACTTCAACGCACAACCCCAATCAGGAGCATCCGATGAGCAACGTCCCGGCCGATCTGAAATACACCGACGAACACGAATGGATCCGCACCGAAGCTGACGGCACGCTGACGGTCGGCATCACCGATCACGCGCAGAGCACGCTCGGCGACATCGTCTTCCTCGAACTCCCGGAAGTCGGCAAGCAGTTCAAGGAAGGCGAGGCAGTCGGCGTCGTCGAATCGGTCAAGGCCGCTTCCGACATCTACTCGCCGGTATCGGGCGAGATTCTCGCCGTCAACGCCGACGTGGTCGACACGCCGGAATCGGTCAACGAAGACGCCTACGAAGCCTGGCTCTTCAAGATCAAGCTCGCCCCCGGCGCCAGCACCGACAAGCTGATCGACGCAGCCGCGTACACCAAGCTGATCGACTAAGCGTTTTACGACCCGCGCGGCGCGCCCGGCTCCGGTGCGCGCCGCCACCCCGCAGGACATGCCATGAAGCTCGACCATCCGGATCACCTGATGAACCGCACGCCCCTCTCGCTCGCCGCGCTCGAAACGCACGACGCGTTCGCCGAACGCCATATCGGCCCCGACGCCGCCAGCCAGCAGGCGATGCTCGACACGCTCGGCTTCGCGTCGCGCGCGGCGCTGATGGATGCGGTGATTCCCGCCGCGATCCGCCGCGACGAAACGCTGCCGCTCGGCCCGTTCACGCAGCCGAAAAGCGAAGCGGAAGCGCTCGCCGCGCTGCGCGAGCTGGCGAATCAGAACCAGGTGTTCCGGACCTTCATCGGCCAGGGCTATTACAACGCGCATACGCCGGCCGTGATCCTGCGTAACGTGCTCGAAAATCCGGCCTGGTACACGGCCTACACGCCGTACCAGCCCGAAATCTCGCAAGGCCGCCTGGAGGCGCTGCTGAACTTCCAGCAAATGGTGACCGACCTCACCGGCCTCGCCATCTCGAACGCCTCGCTGCTCGACGAGGCCACCGCCGCCGCCGAGGCGATGACGCTGCTGCAACGCAACGGCAAGCCGAAGTCGAACCGCTTCTTCGTGGCCGACGACGTGCTGCCGCAAACGCTCGAAGTGATCCGCACGCGCGCCGTGCCGGTCGGCATCGAAATCGTCACCGGCCCGGCCGCGCAAGCCGCCGAGGCCAACGCGTTCGGCGTGCTGCTGCAATACCCGGGCGTGGACGGCGACGTGCGCGACTACCGCGCGCTGACCGAAGCCGTGCACGCGGCCGGCGGCCACGTGGTGGTGGCGGCCGACCTGCTCGCGCTGACGGTGCTGACGCCGCCGGGCGAATGGGGCGCGGATGTCGCGATCGGCAACACCCAGCGCTTCGGCGTGCCGGTCGGCTTCGGCGGCCCGCACGCCGCGTACCTCGCGGTGCGCGACGAATTCAAGCGGCAGATGCCGGGCCGGCTGGTCGGCGTGACCGTCGATGCGCAAGGCAAGCCGGCGATGCGCCTCGCGCTGCAAACGCGCGAGCAGCACATCCGCCGCGAGAAGGCCACCTCCAACGTGTGCACGGCGCAGGCGCTGCTCGCCATCATGGCCAGCTCGTACGCCGTCTATCACGGCCCGCGCGGCCTGAAGACCATCGCGCTGCGCGTGAACCGCATCGCCGGC
This sequence comes from Burkholderia sp. 3C, assembly GCF_054589155.1. Lineage (NCBI taxonomy): Bacteria > Pseudomonadati > Pseudomonadota > Betaproteobacteria > Burkholderiales > Burkholderiaceae > Burkholderia > Burkholderia sp. 3C. The sequence continues at coordinate 9,145 of NZ_BAAILN010000103.1, read as the reverse complement.
CTGCTGGCCGCGGGCCTCGGGCAGCTCGGCTTCGCGCTCGTCAACGACACGTTCTTCGACACGCTGACCATCGAAGCCGGCGCGCAGGCCACGGCGCTGCACGACGCGGCGCGCGGCAAGCGCATCAACCTGCGCCGCGCCGGCGAAACGCGCGTCGGCGTGTCGATCGACGAAACCACCACGCGCGCCGACCTGGCCGACCTGCTGGCCGTGTTCGCCACGGTGGCGGGCGCCGCCGCGCCGTCGGTCGAGGAACTCGACGCCGCGCTGCCGGGCGCGCCGGTGCTGCCGGCCGACCTCGAACGCACCAGCGCCTACCTGACGCACCCGGTGTTCAACCGCCATCATTCGGAAACGGAAATGCTGCGCTACCTGCGCAGCCTGTCGGACAAGGATCTCGCGCTCGACCGCTCGATGATCCCGCTCGGCTCGTGCACGATGAAGCTGAACGCCACCTCGGAAATGCTGCCGGTCACCTGGCCCGAATTCGGCCAGATCCACCCGTTCGCGCCGGAAGATCAAACGGTGGGCTATCGCACCATGATCGCCCAGCTCGAACAGATGCTGGTGGCGGCCACCGGCTACGCGGCCGTGTCGCTGCAGCCGAACGCCGGCTCGCAGGGCGAATACGCGGGCCTGCTGATCATCGACGCGTATCACGCCTCGCGCGGCGAAGGCCATCGCGACGTCTGCCTGATCCCGGCGTCGGCGCACGGCACCAACCCGGCCTCGGCGCACATGGCCGGCATGAAGGTGGTGGTGGTGGCCTGCGACGAGCAGGGCAACGTCGACATCGCCGACCTGAAGGCCAAGGCGGATCAGCACTCGGCCAACCTGGCCGCGATCATGATCACCTACCCGTCCACCCACGGCGTGTTCGAGCAGAACGTGCGCGAGATCTGCGAGATCGTGCACGCGCACGGCGGCCAGGTGTACGTGGACGGCGCCAACATGAACGCGATGGTCGGCCTGACCGCGCCGGGCCAGTTCGGCGGCGACGTGTCGCACCTGAACCTGCACAAGACGTTCTGCATCCCGCACGGCGGCGGCGGCCCGGGCGTCGGCCCGGTCGCGGTCGGCGCGCACCTCGCGAAGTTCCTGCCGAACCAGCGCTCGACCGGCTACACGCGCGACGCCGACGGCATCGGCGCGGTGTCGGCCGCGCCGTACGGCTCGGCCTCGATCCTGCCGATCTCGTGGATGTACATCGCGATGATGGGCGCGCGCAACCTGACGGCCGCCACCGAGGTGGCGATCCTCAACGCGAACTACATCGCGCGCCGCCTCGCGCCGCATTACCCGGTGCTGTATTCGGGCCCCGGCGGCCTGGTCGCGCACGAATGCATTCTCGATTTGCGCCCGATCAAGGAATCGAGCGGCATCACGGTGGACGACGTGGCCAAGCGCCTGATGGACTACGGCTTCCACGCGCCAACCATGAGCTTCCCGGTGCCGGGCACGCTGATGGTCGAGCCGACCGAATCGGAATCGCAGGAGGAACTCGACCGCTTCATCGACGCGATGGTGGCGATCCGCGAGGAAATCCGCGCCGTCGAGGAAGGCCGCGCCGATCGCGAGGACAACCCGCTGCGCCACGCGCCGCACACCGCCGCGGTGGTCACCGCGAACGAGTGGAACCACGCCTATTCGCGCGAACAGGCCGCGTTCCCGGTGGCGTCGCTGGCCGCCGGCAGCAAGTACTGGCCGCCGGTCGGCCGCGCCGACAACGTCTACGGCGACCGGAACCTGTTCTGCGCCTGCGTGCCGATGTCCGACTACGCCT
>NZ_BAAILN010000103.1:0-7210 GCF_054589155.1 Burkholderia sp. 3C | reverse complement strand
CGGCGCGCGGTCGCGTTCGTTACCAAGTCCGGCTACCATCACACACCGCCATCCAGCCAAACGAGGAGTTCCGCATGGTGCGCAAGGTGTTACCGGACAACACGGCCGTCCATCGCGTGAGGGCCGCCGCCGCGCGGCCTCGCTGGCGGGCGTTCGCACCGGCCGTCGCGGCCTGCGTCGCGTTCGCCGCTTCGGTCGGCGCGTCGCCCGCTCGGGCGGCCATGAATTTCTGCGCCGCGCCCGCGCTGCAGAGCAACGAATCGACTTCCGCCGAACCCGGCATCCAGGCGCTCGTCCGCGGCGTCGACGCGCACCTGAACGACGCGCCGAACGCGATGCAGCACCTCCATACCGAGGGGCTGCTGCCGCATGAAGGCATCCGCGATCAAAGCGAGGCCGCGCTCGACGACATGGAGCGCATGCGCGACGCGGCGCTGGCCTGGCGCGTCACCAACAAGCCGGCCTACCTCGCGTTCGTGAACCGTTTCCTGCTCGCCTGGGTCACCACCTACGAGCCGGATTTCAATCCGATCGACGAAACTCGTTTCGAAAGCCTGATCGTCGCGTACGACATGACGGCGAGCACGCTGCCGGTGAAAACGCGCAACGCCGCGTCGGCGTTCATCGCCAAGCTCGGCGCCGGCTACGTCGCGCAGGTCGAGGCGCAGCCGCGCCCGCTCACGGGCGTGTGGCGCAACAACTGGCAGAGCCACCGGATCAAGCTGATCGCGCTGGCCGCGTTCACGCTCGGCGACCGCAAGATGATGAACGCCGCGCAGCGCCTGTTCGTCGAGCATCTGGCCGACAACATCAAGCCCGACGGCACCACCATCGATTTCGAGGAGCGCGACGCGCTCCACTACACCGTCTACGACCTGCAGCCGCTCGTCACGGCCGCCTTGGCCGCGCGCCGCTTCAACCGCAACTGGCTCGGCGAGCGCGGCGCGAACGGCGCGACGCTGAAGGCCGCGCTCGACTGGCTGGTGCCGTACGCGCGCGGCGAGAAGACCCACGAAGAATTCGTCAACTCCACCGTGCCGTTCGACGCCAAACGGCGCGAAGCCGGCCTGCCCGGCTACTCGGGGCCGTGGGCGCCGAAGAACGCCACCGAACTGTTCCACCTCGCGGCCCGTCTCGACGGCCGCTACAACAGCGTCGCGCAATCGCTGTCGCCGCAGCCGCCCGCGTGGCTGGCCGCGTGCCTGCCATTGCCGGCGCGTTAATTCACCCGCTCCGCATACAGGAACTCCCCCATGGCAGTCAGCGTGTTCGATCTCTTCAAAATCGGGATAGGCCCGTCCAGCTCGCATACGGTCGGACCGATGCGCGCCGCGCTGATGTTCGTCCAGGGGCTGGAGCGCGATGCGCTGCTCGAACGCACGGCCACCGTGCGCGTGGACCTGTACGGCTCGCTCGGCGCGACCGGCAAGGGCCACGGCACCGACCGCGGCGTGATGCTCGGCCTGATGGGCGACGCGCCCGACACGGTCGATCCCGACACCATCGATGCGCGGCTGGCCGCCGTGCGCGACAGCAAATCGCTGTCGCTGCTGGGCCGCCACCCGGTGCCGTTCTCGATCAAGGAGCAGATCGGCTTCTACCGCCAGGCGCTGCCCGAGCATCCGAACGCGATGACGCTGCGCGCGCGCGACGCGGCCGGCGAGGCGCTGCGCGAAACCACCTACCTGTCGGTCGGCGGCGGATTCGTGGTGACGGCCGGCGCGGCGAACACCAAGGTGCTGAACGCGGCCGACCAGATGCCCTACCCGTTCAGCTCCGGCGCCGAGCTGCTGGCGCTGACCGCCTCCACCGGCAAGTCGATCGCGCAACTGATGTGGGACAACGAACGCGCCTGGAACGACGAGGCCACCACCCGCAGCGGCCTGTTGAAGATCTGGGACGTGATGCAGTCGTGCGTGTCGCGCGGCTGCGGGATCGGCAACCCCGATGCCGAAGGCACGCTGCCGGGGCCGTTCCAGGTCAAGCGCCGCGCGCCGCAGCTCTATCGCACGCTGAGCGGCAACCCCGAGCAGGCGCTGCGCGATCCGCTGTCGATGGTCGACTGGATCAACCTCTACGCGATCGCCGTCAACGAGGAGAACGCCGCCGGCGGGCGCGTGGTCACCGCGCCCACCAACGGCGCGGCCGGCATCATCCCGGCGGTGCTGCACTACTACGCGCGCTTCGTGCCGGGTGCGAGCGAACAGGGCGTGATCGACTTCCTGATGACGGCCGCCGCGATCGGCATCCTCTACAAGCTCAACGCGTCGATCTCGGGCGCCGAGGTGGGCTGCCAGGGCGAAGTGGGCGTGGCCTGCTCGATGGCGGCCGGCGCGCTGGCCGCCGTGATGGGCGGCACGCCGCGCCAGGTCGAGAACGCTGCCGAGATCGGCATGGAACACAACCTCGGGCTGACCTGCGACCCGGTCGGCGGGATGGTGCAGATTCCGTGCATCGAGCGCAACGCGATGGCGTCGGTGAAGGCCGTCAACGCGGCGCGCATGGCGCTGCGCGGCGACGGCAGCCATTACGTGTCGCTCGATTCGGTGATCAAGACGATGCGCGAAACCGGCGCCGACATGAAGACCAAGTACAAGGAAACCTCGCGCGGCGGGCTGGCGGTCAATATCGTCGAGTGTTGAGCCGGCCGTGAGCCGTGAAGGCGCGGCGCACCGCCGCCGCGCCCGCGTTTTTCGTTACTCCCGCGTGGTTCCTATCCGGCGTAAGCTATCCCCCTCGCCACCGAGAGGGAGCCCGCAGCCCATGCCGTCCACCCCGGATTCCGCCGCCCCGGCCAGCGTCAACGGCGCGCGACTGCTCGTCGACGCCTTGCTGGCCAACCATGTCGAGCGCGTGTTCTGCGTGCCCGGCGAAAGCTTCCTCGCCGTGCTCGACGCACTCGGCGACGAAACCGCCCGCATCGCCACCCTCGTCTGCCGCCACGAAGCCGCCGCCGCGAACATGGCCGAGGCCACCGGCAAGCTCACGGGCCGGCCCGGCATCGCGTTCGTCACGCGCGGCCCGGGCGCGGCGCATGCGTCGATCGGCGTGCACACCGCGTTCCAGGATTCCACGCCGATGATCCTGTTCGTCGGCCAGTGCGCGCGCGAGCATCTCGATCGCGAGGCGTTCCAGGAAATCGATTACCGCCGCATGTTCGGCGAGATGGCGAAGTGGGTCGCGCAGATCGACGACGCGCGCCGCATCCCCGAATACTTGAGCCAGGCGTTCCATGTCGCCACTGCGGGCCGGCCCGGCCCGGTGGTGCTCGCGCTGCCGGAGGATCTGCTGTCCGATCCGTGCGCGCCGCAGCCGGTGCTGCCGGCCGCGAAGCGGATCGCGGCGTCGCCGTCCGATGCGCAGGTCGCGGAATTGCGCGAGCGGCTCGCGCGCGCCGAACGGCCGCTCGCGATCGTCGGCGGCAGCGGCTGGACGCGCGACGCCTGCGCCGACCTGCGCCGCTTCGCCGAAGCCTGGCAACTGCCGGTGGCCTGCGCGTTCCGCTATCAAGACACGTTCGACAACGCGCATCCGCTCTATGCGGGCGACGTCGGGCTCGGCATCAATCCGGCGCTCGGCAGGCGCATCCGCGAGGCGGACCTGCTGCTCGCGATCGGCCCGCGGCTCGGCGAGGCCACCACCGGCGGCTACACGCTGCTCGACATCCCCAAGACCCGGCAGGCGCTGATCCACGTGCATCAGGGCGCGGAGGAACTGGGCCGGGTGTATGCGGCGGACCTGCCGATCGTCTCGGGGATGCCCGAAATCGCCGCGCGGCTGGCCGCGCTCGCGCCGCCCGAGGTGCTGCCGTGGGCCGGCAGCGCGGCCGACGCGCACGCGGCCTACGACGCGTGGCGCGCGCCGCTGCCGATGCCGGGCGACGTGCAGTTGGGCGAGATCATGCAGCAGTTGCGCGAGCGGTTGCCGCACGACGCGATCGTCAGCAACGGCGCGGGCAACTACGCCACCTGGCTGCATCGTCATTACCCGTATCGCGCGTTCCGCTCGCAACTGGCGCCGACCAACGGCGCGATGGGTTACGGCGTGCCGGCCGCGCTGGCGGCGAAATCCTTGTATCCGCAACGGGTTGCGGTGGCGCTGGCCGGCGACGGCTGCTTCATGATGGCCGGCCACGAACTCGCCACGGCCATGCAGTACGGCCTGAACGTGGTGGTGATCGTGGTCAACAACCAGCATTTCGGCACGATCCGCATGCATCAGGAACGCCATTACCCGGGGCGCGTGCACGGCACCGGCCTGACCAACCCCGATTTCGCCGCCTATGCGCGCGCGTTCGGCGCGCATGGCGAAACGGTGCTCGCCACGGCGGAATTCGCACCGGCGCTCGAACGTGCGCTGGCCGCGAACTTGCCGGCGCTGATCGAGATCCGCGTGCCGCAGGAAGCGAGCACGCCGTCCGCGACGCTCGCGCAGGTGCGCGAACAGGGCCGCAAGCTGCGCGGCGAGCCGGGTAATTGAGCGTGAGCGTGGCCATGCCACCGGCAACCGGGGCCGCGATGCAAGGCGTGGAGAGCGACGGCCCCACCGGCTTCGATGCGCATGCGGCCTTGCGGCACCCCGGTACGCTGCTGACGCCGGAGCGCATGCTCGTCGCGCCGTATGATCTGGAGATGGCCGACGCGGTGCCGGCGGGCCTGATCGCGGCCACGGCGCGCGCGGCCGGCGCGGGCATCCTCAACGCGGCCGAGCGGCCGTTCCGGCTCGACTACGCGCGCTGCGCGACGGTGCACGTGATCAACGGAATGGGCGTCGCGCTCGGCGATTCGATCATCGGCCTCACGGCGCTCGACGCGCTGCGCGGCGCGCATCCGGCGCTGCGCTTCGTGCTGTATCGGCCCGCGCGGCTCGCGGCCCATGTCGCGCAACTCGATGCGCTGGCCGCTCGCCCCACTTCGCATGGCGACGCTGTGGCCGAGATTCGCACGCTGCCGGTCGCGCTCGATGCGCTGCCGGCTGCCGCCCCGAAGATCGACGTCGGCAACCAGCTTTATCGGCCTGCGTTCGCGTCGCTGCCGATGATCGACTACTTCCTCGATGCGCTCGGCGCCGAGCCGGCAGCGATCCCGGCGGAAGCCAAGCGCAACCGCTGGCTCGCGCGGCTCGCCTTGCCCGCGCTGCCCGCGCCGTGGCATGCGCGCCGCTACGCGCTGTTCTGCGCCGACGCCAGCACGCCGCTGCGCAGCATCCCGCCCGGGCAGCGCGCGGCGCTCGTCGACCGCATCGCGCAGCGCTATGGGTTACCGGTGCTCGGCTTCGGGCCGGTCGATCATCGGGCGTATGTCGATGTGCGCGCGCTGTCGCCCGATACCGCCGCCTATCTGGCGTGGGTGCGCGGCGCGGCGGTGCTGATCGGCGCCGATTCGTCGGCGATCCACGTGGCCGACGGCTTCGACGTGCCGACGCTGGCCTGCTTCACGAGCATCGCGCCCGAATTGCGCGTGCGCGACTATCCGCATTGCCGGCCGGTGGTGGTGCCGGTGCCGCCCGCGCTGCACGATCGGCATGCGAGCGACGATCCGGACGATATTGCCGCGGTGGATAACGCCTATCGTGCGCTGGACTGGGATGCGCTGGCTTGGCCGCTGGCGCGTGATGGCCACGTCTAATCAGTTCATCGACGCCGCCCTCAGCACCTTGGACGGCTACATGCCGAACATGCGCCGATAATCGGCGGCGAACCGGCTCAGGTCAGTTTACCGCTGCCCCGGACGGCTTCCTCAGCACCTTGGACGGCTACATGCCGAACATGCGCCGGTAACCGGTGACGAACTGGCTCAGGTCAGTTCACCGCTTCGGCCACCGCAACCCCGGACGCCTCCCTCAGCGCCTCGGACGGCCGCATCCCGAACATGCGACGGTAATCGGTGGCGAACTGGCTCAAATGCCAGAAGCCCCACGCGGCGGCCACGTCCTGCACCGATCCCGCCGCGCGGCCGCACAAGTCGCGCCGCGCGCCGTTCAGGCGCAGCGCGCGCAGGTACGTGGCGGGCGCCATGCCGAGCACATCCTGGAAGCAGTTCTGCAAGGTGCGGCGGCTCACGTGAAGCTGCTCGCACAACTCGGGCACGCCGATCGGCCGGCTGCGATGCGCGAGCATGTAGTCGCGCGCCAGCGCGACGATGCGGCGGCGACGCTGCGGATGCAGGCCGTCGGCCTCGTCGTCGGCGTCCGGCCCCGCGCAAATGTCGAACAAGGCCGCCAGCACCGCCGCCTGCAAATCGTGACGCTCGCACTCGGACAACACCGCGCGCGGCGCGACCGCATCGTCGAAACGCGCGGCCAGCAACGCACGCAAGCGCGCGAGCCGCGCCTCGCCGGCCTGCACCACCGGCTGCCGCAGCCGCGCGTCGAGGCCGACGTGCTCGATATGCTCGGCGTAACGGCGCAACACCTCGCCGCGCACCACCACGCCATAGATCGAGAACGCGGCCGGCGTCAGCAGTTCGAATTCGACGTTGCCGGGCCGGCAGGCAAAACCGTCGGCCGCGATCGGCCGCGCATCGATCCGGGCGCTACCGTCGGGCCTGGCCGGGATGCCGAACCAGTACGCGTCGCCGCGCACCTCGCAGCCCTGCCGCAGCGCGTGGCTGGTGGTTTCACGAAACAGCTTCATGGTGTCGAGCGGCAGCTCGGTCAGCGTGCCGGCGAAGCGCCCGGCCGCGAGCTGGTCGTAGGTCTGGCGCCAGCCGATCAGGTTGCGCGCCTGCTCGTCGGCGTCGTGCGCGACACTGACCACCGCGCGGCCCGCCGGCGCTTCCGTGCCGGCCGCGCTGCGGCGTGTGTCTTCCGCGGTGGCCTCGGCCCGCGCGCCGGCCGCCGCCCTGCCGCCGGCCAAAGCTTCGGCATCCTTCACGGTTTCGATCCCGCCCCGAGCATTCATCGTCCCTGCCCCTTTTTCGATCCCGGCTTTCATCGACACGACAAATATGCAAATCCCGTGCCGAAAGTCCGTCAGGCCCGCGTTGCCCGGCCTCGTGCACGGCTGTGCCACGAAGGCACAGCGCGCAACGCGGCGGCGTGCCAGTTCTGCGCACCCACCATCGCACGAGCACGGCACACGCGGCCCGGCCCGCCGCCGCGCCCCGGCTGGCCGCGCCTCGCACCGCGACGCGCCCGGCACGCACCGCCGCGCGGCGCACTGGCACGCTTTTGGCGTATTTCACAGGCCCCGCCGCGCGTGCGCGGCGAC
>NZ_BAAILN010000102.1:0-237 GCF_054589155.1 Burkholderia sp. 3C | reverse complement strand
ATTATGAAGAACATTTTGAAGCGCGTCAACTACTTTTTTCAGCGCTTCGATCAACAGACTGCATCGATCGCGTTCCTCACCAGTTCAAAGAAGCAGCCTCAATTCCGGCGCTCTCTTTGTCCTGCCTGGCTTCTCCTCCCGTCCTGCGTTTCCGTCATCGCGAGAGAGGCCGAATTCTAAGCACCCATCCCGCTTCGTGCAAGCGTTTTCGCAAAGAAAATGCATAAAGGGCGCCGC
>NZ_BAAILN010000101.1:0-14377 GCF_054589155.1 Burkholderia sp. 3C | reverse complement strand
GCGTTTCCGTCATCGCGAGAGAGGCCGAATTCTAAGCACCCATCCCGCTTCGTGCAAGCGTTTTCGCAAAGAAAATGCATAAAGGGCGCCGCTCACGCGGCGCCCTTTATGACAAGCCTTTGATATAAAAAGAAATATGCGAATAAATTCTTGCAAAAACTCTATCGATGCATCGTTATTGCCGTGCGCGCTGCGATTTCCATGAAGTAATCGAGCGATTTCGTCACGCCGCCGGCCACCTTCGCCTCGTCGTCCCAACGGCGCAGCCGGATTGCATCGCCTGCGTGGGAACGCAGCAGGAACGTCCGCGCATCCTCATCACTATAAGTACCGCCCTGCAGCGCCAGGCTGCGCACCGAGTCGGCCGACAGCGCCTCGGCGTACCCCGGCTCGATCGCGCACAGGCAGCGCTTTGCATCGACATGCAGCCGGATCGGCTCCAGCACCGCCTCGGGGAACACGCCGCGCAAAAACGGCAGCGCGTAATACTGATGCAGATCGTCGATGCCGCGCGCGGTGGGCGTCTCGCCCTGCTCGTTCAGCAGATGCCCGAGGTCGTGCAGCAGCGCAGCCGTGATCAGCGCGTCGCCAGCGCCTTCGTCGTCGGCCAGTTGCGCGCTCTGCAACGCGTGCTCGAGCTGCGTCACCGGCTCGCCGCTGTATGCCGTGCCGCCACGGCGCTCGAACAGCGTGCGGATGTCGTCCAGCGTCAATGCCACGTCCCTGCTCCTTCCTGATTGACGAGATTGGGTGCGTGCAACGCGCGCTCGAACGTGAAATCGGCGCCGCGCACGGCATGGTTGAGCGCCAGTTCGAACGCGTCGAAGTTGCGCCAGCGGCGGCTCGGATCGATCGACGCCATGCGCCGGTTGAACAGCAGCGGCACCCGCTGCTCGCCGAAACCGCCATGCGAGCGCAGCGGCAGGGTCAGCGCGGACAGGTCGTGCTCGCGCTCGCGGCGGCCGAGCACGACATCGTCGCGCGCCACCACCACCACGTCGCCGATGCGGTCGGCCGGCAGTTCGAGATACGCGACGGCATCGTCGCGGCGCAGCGCCAGCGCCACGCCGTCGAGCGCGCGCAGCCGCGCGACCACCTCGTCCGCATCGAGGCCGGCGCCCAGGTGGATCGTCGCGAACGAGCCGAGCGCACCGTGATGCGCGACATGCGGATCGGCGATCGGCAACACCACGCGTGTGGCCGGAAAGCCGAACCCGGCGTCGAGCACGTCCTGCAGATACACCACATTGGGCTTGCCGGTGTGCGGATCGTGCTTGGCGCTCATGCCGTGATCGGCGGTCAGGCCGACCACCCAGCCAAGCGCGTCGAGCAGCGCCAGATGCCGGTCGATCGTCGCGTAGAACGCATTCGCCTCGGGCGAGCCGGGTGCCCACTTGCGCTGCACATAGTCGTGCGTCGCGAGATACATCAGATCGACCTTGCGCGTCCTCGCAAGCCGCACGCCGGCACCCAGCACGAACTCGGACAGCTCCGGACTATAGATATACGGCGACGGCAAGCCGACCAGATCGAGTGCATCGGCGATGCCGTTCTCGGAGAGCGACGCCTGCGCGGCCTTTTCGGCCGAAAAACAGATGCCCTTGAGCCGCGCGCCGAGCAGCCGGCGCAGCTTGTCGCGGGCCGTCACCACGGCCACGCGCGCACCGGCCTCGGCCGCCGCGGCGAAGATCGTGCCGGCGCGCAGGTCGTCGGCGCGGTGCAGCGCCACCTCGGCGCCCGCGCCGCCTTGCGCGAGCGCATCGTGAAACGTATTGCCGCAGATGCCATGCACGGCGGGCGGCACGCCGCAGGCGATCGACACCTGGCTCGCATGGGTCAGCGCGGGCACGATGCCGTCGGCGTCGAACGCCGCGCCGTCGCGCATCATGCGGGCGACGAACGGCACGACGCCGGCGGCGAGCGCCGCATCGAGATACGCGGGCGCGCCGCCACCAATACAGACGATGGCCGTGGGCGTGACGGGCAGCCGGTAGCGGCGGCCGTTGACGTCGATCGTGTCCTGATCCGGTTTCAGCATGACTCCTCCACCTTCATCGTTGTCGGTTCGCACATCCGGCCCTGCGTTACGACGGCCGGCGCAGGCGCGGCACGCGCGCCGCGATCAACATCAGCGCCGCCAGCGACGCCACCAGCATCAACAGCGCCAGCGCCGACGCCGGCAGGTAATACCCGCGCTCGACCTGGCCGATCACGACGATCGGCACGGTCGCGAAGCCCGGCGGATAAACGGTCATGGTCGCGCCCAGCTCGCCGAGCGACAGCGCGAAGCCGAGCGCGAGGCTCGCACGCAGCGCCGGCACCAGTTGCGGCAGCAGCACGCGGCGCAGCACCATCGACGGCGGCGCACCGAGGCTGGCGGCGGCTTCGCGCAGCACGGTCAGTTCGGGCCGCAATGCGGCGGCGGCGCAGCGATAGCAGAAGGGCAGGATCAGCGCGAGCTGCACCAGCACGACGATGGCGGCCGAACTCGAGAGATCGACCGGCTTTTGATGATAGGCGATCAGCACGGCCAGCCCAAGCACCACGCTCGGCACGCCGTTCGGCAGCATCACGATCGCATCGAGCAGCGTGCCGAGCCGCCCGCTGGTGCGCCCTTCGAGCGCCAGCGCGAGCCACAGCCCGAGCACGGTGCCGATCACGGCCACGCCGAAGCCGATTTCGAGGCTGGTGGCCAGCGCGCCGAATTCGGGCTCGCCGAGCGCGGCGAACCAGCGCAGGCTGTAGCCGGCCGGCAAGATGGTGCCAGACCAACGCGTGGCGACGCTCGACAGCGCCACCACGATCACCGGCAGCACGAACAGCCAGAAGCAGGCGAACGCGGCCAGGCCGAGCGCGACGCGCGAGGCCTGCTTGAGCACGGCGTCCATCGCGTTGACGCGGTGTTGCGGCAACGGCGCGGGGGCCTCTCCACCCAGACGATAGTCAGCGGACATCCCGGCCTCCCCCCATCGCGCGCCGATTGATCCGGCGGTACAGCGCATACAGCGACAGCGACATCGCCAACATCACCACGGCGCCGGCCGCGGCGGTCGGCAGGTCGAGATCGACCGACGCGCTGGTATAGATCGCCACCGGCAGCGTGACGAGCCGTGCGCTGCCGAGCACCAGCAGAATCCCGAACTCGTTCAGCGTCAGCAGGAAACACAGGATCGTGCCGGCGGCGATGCCGGGCCACGCGATCGGCAGGATCACGCGCCGCGCCAGCATCCAGCCGCTCGCACCGAGGCTGCGCGCCGCCTCGACCAGCCGCAGGTCGAGCGTCGCGAACGAGGCCAGCGTGGGGCGCACCACGAACGGCGTGTAGAACACCGTCTGCGCAAGAATCACGCCGCCGATGCCGAACAGAAAATCGAGCGGCGGCGCATCGAGATGGAACAGCCGCTGCAACGCGATGCTGACCGAGCCTTGCGAGCCGTAAAGAAAGATCAGCGTGAACGCCACCAGGAACGACGGGAACGCCACGTACAGTTCGAGAAAGCGCGTCACGAGCGAGGCGCCCGGGAACGGCCGGAAGAACAGCAGCGCCGCAAGCAGCACGCCGAGCACGGAAGCCGTGCCCGCGCTCACGCACAGCACCCACAGCGTGGTGCCGAGCACATTGCGCGTGTCGGGGTTGCCGAAGAACGCACGATAGCCGGCCAGCGTGAAGCCGTGATCGCCCATCACGCTGAGCAGCAGCAGGCGCGCAAGCGGATACAGCACCAGCGGGCCGAGCACGACGATCGCCAACACCAGCAAATGCAGGTTGCCCTGCCAGCGGCGGCGTCGCGCCACCCGCGCATGCGCGGCGGCCGATGCCTCGCGCTTCGCGGCGAGGCCCGGCTCGACGTTGCGCTCAGGGGTCGATAAGGACGACATCATCCGCCTCGCAATGCAGGGAAACGCGCTCGCCGCGCGCCGGCGTCATGCCACGGCCGCGTTGCAGCGTGACCAGGACGGGCGTGTCGGGCACGGCATCGAGCATCACCGACACCGACAGCTCCGAGCCATGCCACTCGACCGCGCCGATGGTGCCGTTCAGCCCGCCGCTGCCGGGCGGCTTCAGCGTGAAGCGCTCGGGCCGCACGCAGGCGACCTGATCGCGGAGGGTGTGCAGCGGATCGCCGATCGGGTAGATCACGTTCGGCGGCAACAGGTTCGCCGCACCGAGGTAACGCGCCACGAAGCCGTCGCGCGGGCGGTCGTAAAGTTGCTGCGGGGTGCCGATCTGGGCGATGCGGCCGTCGCGCATCAGCAGCGCGCGATCGGACAGCACCAGCGCGTCGTCGCGGTCGTGCGTGACGCAGACGATCGTCAAGTTCGGCAGGCGCTCGTGCAGCGCCTTCAGTTCGGTGCGCACCGAGGCGCGCAGGTTGGCGTCGAGCGCGGACAGCGGCTCGTCGAGCAACAGCACGTCCGGCTCGATCACGAGCGCGCGCGCCAGCGCCACGCGCTGCTGCATGCCGCCCGACAATTGCGCGGGCATCGCATGCCCGGCGTCGCCGAGCTGCACGAGCTTCAGCGCATCGGCCACGCGCCGCGCGATCTCGCCCGACGACAAACGCCGCGCGCGCAGCCCGAACGCCACATTCTCGAACACCGACAAATGCGGAAACAGCGCGTAGTTCTGGAACAGCAGGCCGAGATTGCGCTTGTGCGGCGGCGCATGGGTCAGATCGCGGCCGGCCACGGTCAGCGAACCGGTCAGGCCGTCAGCCTTCACGAACCCGGCGATGAAACGCAGCATCGTGGTCTTGCCGCAACCGCTGCGGCCGAGCACGGTCAGCAGCTCGCCGGCGCCGATCTGCAACGAAAGATCGTCGAGCACCGTGCGTGCGCCGTAGCGCACGCTCAGATGCTCGATCTGCACGCCGCCCGGCGCAACGGCACGCGGAGCCGCGTGCGATTGCGCCGAACCGCGCGTGCCGAGATGGGTCAGGCTGGCGGTATTCACAGGCATCCTTCAGGCACCGGTCACTTCGGCTTGACGACTTCGGTTTCCTTGCCCGAGCTGCCGATCACGTCCTTCTTCCAGCGCTCGGTCCAGCCGGCCTTCTTGGCCATCACGGCGTTCCAGTCCACCGGGATCAGCTTGACGCCCGCGATCGCGCGCTTCACGGCTTCGCCGTTCTTGCCGGTCAGCGGCACGTCGGTGCGGCCCGGGATGCCGTACATGTCGGGCACCTTGGCCTGCACGTCGGCCGACATCAGGTAGTCGATCAGCTTCTTGCCGACGTCGGCGTTCGGGCCGCTCTTGATCAGGCCGATCGCGTAGGGCAACTGGAACGTGGTGGGCGGGTCGCCGGCCTTGGCCGTCAGGAACACCGGCTTGACCGCCAGCGCGCCGTGCTCGGCGTCGTCGAGATCCATCTGCAGGTCGCCGTTGGCGACGCTGATCTCGTTGCGCGACAGCAGCACGTTCAGGTAGCCCGTGCCCTTGGTGTGGAACTTGGCGCTGCGTTCGAGCTTGGCCAGGTAGTCGAACGCGGCGTCCTCGCCCATCAGCGTGGTGGTCAGGATGATCACGGCCATGCCGTCGCCGGCCGTGGCCGGGTTCGAGTAGGCCACCTTGCCGCCGTATTCGGGCGCGAGCAGGTCGGCGAACGTCTTCGGCGGGTTCTTCACCACATCCGGGTTGATCGCGAACGAGAAGTAGTTGTTGACGAAGGTCGCCCACGAACCGTCGGCCGCCTTGGCGATGGCCGGCACGTTCTTGTAGTTGGCGCTCGCGTAGTCCTGCAGCAGGCCGAGCTGGCCGGCTTGCTGGATGAACGGCGGCAGCGTGACCAGCACGTCGGCCTTCGGCGAATTCTTCTCGACGTTGGCGCGGTTCACCACTTCGCCGCTGCCCGCCGTGACGATGTTCACCTTCACGCCTTCCTTCTTCTCGAACGCCGGCAGCACGTCGCGATAGAGGTTTTCAAGGCCGTCGGCCGTGTACAGCACCACCGCGCCGGCGGCATGCGCCGGCAGGGCGACGCCTTGCAGCAGGCCGGCCGCGCACGCCGCCAGCGCCAGCTTGCGCAACACCGTGCCGAAGGAATTCTGGACTGTCATCTCGCTTCTCCGTAATGCGGATAGAGGGTCGGGCCGGGCTCGTGCCGGCGCCCTGTCGTCTTGTGCGGGCTTGCATTCGGCCCGGCTCCACGCCGGCCGGAACGCATTCGTTCCGGCAGCAGGCGAAGCATCACAGTGTTCGATGACAACTCCATGACTGCGCCACTTAACTCCAATAATTGACACACTTTGCCACTACGATGGGATTTGTCCGGTGCGCCGCCCGTCGCGCGCCGCCTGCTTTCATCCCGCTTTGATTCCTTTCCGCCCCGGAGGCAACGTGACGCCCGATACCGACCCGATTCTCCTGACGCCCGGCCCGCTGACCACCTCGCCGGCCACTCGCCGCGCGATGCTGCGCGATTGGGGCTCGTGGGACACCGCGTTCAATCGCCTGACGCGGGAGCTTTGCGCCGATCTGGTGCGCATCGCCGGCGGCGACGACACCTATGCCTGCGTGCCCTTGCAAGGCAGCGGCACGTTCGCGGTGGAGGCGGCGCTCGGCACGCTGGTGCCGCGCGACGGCGTGGTGCTGGTGCCGAACCACGGCGCATATTGCGCGCGGATCGTGCGGATTCTCGGGCGGCTCGGCATCGAGACGGTGGAACTGCCGTTCGCGGAGCACGAGGCCATCGACGCTGAAGCGCTCGACGCGATGCTGGCGCGCACGCCGCGCATCACGCACGTCGCGCTCGTGCATCTGGAAACCAGCGCCGGCATCCTCAACCCGCTCGCGCAGGTCGCTGCCGTGTGTGCGCGGCACGGCAAGCGGTTGATTGTCGATGCGATGAGTTCGTTCGGCGCATTGCCGGTGGAGGTGGCGGCGCACGGCATCGACGCGCTGGTGTCGGCCAGCGGCAAGTGTCTCGAAGGCGTGCCGGGGATGGGCTTCGTGATCGTCAAGCGCGCGCTGCTCGCGGCCAGCGCCGGGCGTTCGCCGTCGCTCGCGCTCGACCTGCACGACCAGCACGCCTACCTGGAGCGCACCGGCCAATGGCGCTTCACGCCGCCAACGCACGTGGTGGCCGCGCTGCACGCGGCGCTCGCGCAATACGCCGAACAGGGCGGCCTGCCGGCGCGCGGCGCGCGCTACGCGACGAATTGCGCGGCGCTGATCGACGGGATGCGCGCGCTTGGTTTCGTGCCGTTCCTCGACGCGCGCGTGCAGGCGCCGGTGATCGTCACGTTCCACGCGCCGCGCGATCCCGCCTACGATTTCATGGCGTTCTACGCGGCGGTGCGCGACGCGGGCTTCGTGCTGTATCCGGGCAAGCTGACCGAGGTGGAGACGTTCCGCGTCGGTTGCATCGGCGCGATCGATGCCGGCGAGATCCGCCGCGCGGTGGCGGCGATCGACGCGGCGCTGAAGCGGCTCGGCATTGTGGTGCGTTGAAGGCGGTGGCGGCGGGGCCCGGTGCATCAACTCGGCGCGGCATCACCGCGCGTCAAACCCACCGCCATCCCGCACCTCGCCCGCACCCTTAAAAAAACCCGGCGCCGCTGTCGCGGGCCGGGCCAAGTCGTGCCGTGCGTGGAGAACGGTTACAGCACGATCCGCTTGATGTCGCCGACGATGAAGATGTACGACAGCGCGCCGATCAGCGCGATCACGCCGATGAAGGCCAGCGCGCCGACGAACGAGCCTGTCGAGGCAACGATGAACCCCACCACCAGCGGCGTGATGATGCCCGCCAGGTTGGCCGCCAGGTTGAAGATGCCGCCGGTCACGCCGAGCAGGCCTTCCGGCGCGATATCGGACACCAGCGTCCAGCCCAGCGCGGCCATGCCCTGCGCGAAGAACGCCACCGACATGATCGCGATCACCGCCTCGTTGCTCTGCACGTAGTTGGCCAGCACGATGGTCGAGGCGAGCAGCAGCCCGGCGATGATCGGCAGCTTGCGCGCCACGTTGGCCGACTTGCCGCGACGCAGCAGGTAATCGGAGAAAATGCCGCCGAACATCACGCCCACCGACGCGGCAATGAACGGCATCACCGCGAAAAAGCCGATCTTGAGCCAGCCCATGTGGCGTTCCGTGGCGAGATAGGTCGGAAACCACGTCAGGAAGAACACCAGCGTGGAGTTGCCGGCAAACTGGCCGAGGCAGATGCCCGCGAGCTGGCGCTTCTTCAGCAGCTTGCCGGCCATCGACCAGCTGAACTTGCTCTGGCCCGGCTTGCCGGCCTTCGATTCGCCGTCGATCAGGCCACCGCCCTCGGCGATGTAGGCCAGCTCGGCGGCATTCGCGGCCGGATGCTCGCGCGGTTCGCGATACAGCTTGAGCCAGACCAGGCCGAACAGGATGCCGACCCCACCGACCACCCAGAACAGCGAACGCCAGCCGAACGCGCCCATCAGCGCGAACAGCACCGGGCTCAGGAACGCCAGGCCGATGTATTCGCCGACCGTGTAGGTGCCGGTGGCCATCGCGCGCTCCTTCTGCGGGAACCAGGTCGCCACCACGCGGCTGTTGGTCGGGAAACACGGCGCTTCGCTGAACCCGAGGCCGAGGCGGCAGGCCAGCAGCGTGCCCACGCTGCCCACGAAGCCTTGCAGCAGCGTGAACAGCGACCAGAACGTCATCGACAGGTAATAGGTGAGCTTGCTGCCGAAACGGTCGAGGAACAGGCCGCCAGGCACCTGCGCGAGCACGTAGGTCCAGGAGAACGACGAGAACATGATCCCCATCACGGCGGCGCCGATCCCCAGTTCCTTGGTCAGGCTCGGCGCGGCCACGCCGAGCACGGTCCGGTCGAGATAGTTGATCATCGTGCCGAACGCGAGCAGCGCGAGAATCCGGTAGCGCGCCGACGAGCGGCGCTGGGTGCCCGCGTCCGCGCGGGACGCGGCCGTGGCGGTCGGTTGGGAGGAATGCTGCATCGAAGTCTCCTGGTTGTTGTCCTGGCCGCGCCGCATCAGCGTGCGACGAGCGATTCGAAGTGCGAGAACATGCGTTCGGCGTCCGGCTCGCGGCCGGTGAAGATCTCGAACGCGTCGACCGCCTGGTACACGGCCATGCCGCCGCCCGGCAGCGTGCGGCAACCCATCTCCCGCGCGACGCGGATCAATTCCGTCTCGAGCGGGAAATAGACGATGTCGGCCACCCACGGCTTGCCGGCCAGCAATTCGGCCGGCAGCGGCAGCCCCGGATGCTTGGCCATGCCGGTGGGCGTGGCGTGGATCAGGCCGGTGGCCTGCGCCATCGCGGCGTCGAGCGCGCCGCCCGCCGTGACCACCGCCTGCGGAAAGCGCGTTTGCAGTTCGGCCGCCAGCGATGCGGCACGCGCGGCATCCACGTCGAAGATCGTCAGCGCGACGGCACCGAGCATCAGCGCCGCGTGCGCCACGGCCGCCCCCGCGCCGCCCGCGCCGATCTGCACCACGCGCGCCAGCGACACGCCGTCCAGCCCGCCCCGGAACGCGCGCGCGAACCCGGACCAATCGGTGTTGTGGCCGCTGCGCTTGCCGTCGGCGAAGCGCACCGTGTTGACCGCGCCCAGCGCGCGCGCATCGTCGGACAGTGTGTCGAGATGCGCGATCACGCGCTGCTTGCACGGATACGTGATGTTCAGGCCGTCGAAGCCCATCCGTTCGGCCAGGTCGAGCAGCTTCGGCAATTCGTCGACGCTCATCTGCAGCACGTCGAGATCGAGCCGCCGGTAAACATAGTTGAAGCCTTGCAGGCCGCCTTCGCGTTCGTGCAT
The DNA here is from genome assembly GCF_054589155.1 of Burkholderia sp. 3C. Taxonomy (NCBI): domain Bacteria; kingdom Pseudomonadati; phylum Pseudomonadota; class Betaproteobacteria; order Burkholderiales; family Burkholderiaceae; genus Burkholderia; species Burkholderia sp. 3C. The sequence goes on along the minus strand of NZ_BAAILN010000101.1, from coordinate 4,616 downwards.
GGCCGGCGACAGCGAACCGCCGATGCCCTGCCCGATCAGCCCGATCAGGAACGATGTCTTATCCGCTTGACCGCTCATTGCCCCGCTCCTTTCAAGATCGTCGCGAAGCGTTGCAGCGCGAACACATAACCATCGGTACCCATGCCGCAGATCACGCCCAGCGCGACGCCCGACACATACGAGTGATGCCGGAACGCCTCGCGCCGGTGCACGTTCGAGATATGCACCTCGATCACCGGCTTGTCGATGCCCGTCAGCGCATCGGCCAGCGCCACCGACGTGTGCGTATAGGCGGCCGGGTTGATCACCACGCCGTCGATGCGCGTGCGCGCCTCGTGCAGCCAGTCGATCAGTTCGTGCTCGGCGTTCGACTGGCGGAACTCGATCTCCAGGCCCAGCGATTCGGCCGCCTCGGCGCAGCGGCGCTCGACGTCGGCCAGCGTTTCGGCGCCGTAGATATGCGGCTGCCGGGTGCCCAGCAGGTTCAGGTTCGGCCCGTTGAGCACCAGGACCTTCGGCTTCGACATTGCACGTGACTCCGTAAAACCGGGGCGGATCGCATCGCGCATCCGCCACCTACAATCTTTGAGGTGGCGCAAGTGTGCCTTCGGCGCGCATCGCTTGTCTTTCGGGGTTTATGCTTATTTGTACCATCTAGTTAGTTTGTATAATCCGGTCACTTGTCTTAATAAAATCGGGGAGTTGCGCGATCTTCGAACGCGTTCTGGTTAACCTGTTCGTCCGTTGTCGTCACTTCCGAACCCTTTTTGCGGGAATTCGCTCATGAAGCGTTCGATCGCCACCGTGTCGCTGTCCGGCACGCTCGTCGAAAAACTCAATGCGATCGCGGCGGCCGGTTTCGACGGCGTCGAGATCTTCGAAAACGATCTGCTCTATTTCGACGGCTCGCCCGCCGACGTGCGCAGGATCGCCGCCGATCTCGGCCTGGACATCGTGCTGTTCCAGCCGTTCCGCGATTTCGACGGCGTCAGCCCCGAGCAGCTCGCGCGCAACCTGGACCGCGTGCGCCGCAAGTTCGACCTGATGCATGCGCTCGGCACCGATCGCATCCTTGTCTGCAGCAACGTCTCGCCGAACACCATCGCGGACGACGCCCTGCTGACCGACCAGCTCGGCGCGCTGGCCGAGGCCGCGCGCGGCGCGGGCGTGATCGCCGCCTACGAGGCGCTGGCCTGGGGCCGCGTCGTGAAAACCTACCGCCACGCGTGGAAGCTCGTGGATGCCGTCAACAGCCCGCACCTGGGCCTCGCGCTCGACAGCTTCCACACGCTCTCGCTCGACGACGATCCCGACGCCATCGCGCAAATCCCCGGCGACCGGATTGCGTTCGTGCAGATCGCCGACGCGCCGAAGCTGGCGATGGACGTGCTCGAATGGAGCCGCCATTACCGCTCGTTCCCGGGCCAGGGCGATTTCGACCTCGCCCGCTTCACGGCGCGCGTGATCGAATCGGGCTTCGACGGCCCGCTTTCGCTGGAGATCTTCAACGACGGCTTCCGCGCCGCGCCCACCGCGATCACGGCGGCCGACGGCCTGCGCTCGCTGCTGCACCTCGAGGACATCACGCGCGTGCGGCTGGCCGCCGACGGCCACGCGCCGGCCGCCAGCCAGCCGCTGTTCGCGCCGCCGGCCGCGCCCGCGCACGTCGGCTTCAAGTTCATCGAATTCGCCGTGGATGCGGCGGCCGCCGCCAACGTGGCCGGCTGGCTCGGCAAGCTGCGCTTCCGGCTGGCCGGCAAGCACCGCTCGAAGAACGTCATGCTGTATCAGCACGGCGCGGCCTCGATCGTGCTGAACGCCGAGCCGGATTCGTTCGCCGATGCGTTCTTCCAGCAGCACGGGCTGTCGCTGTGCGCGTCGGCGTTCCAGGTGGACGACGCCAAGCTCGCGTTCGAGCGCGCCGCCAGCTTCGGCTTTACGCCGTTCTCGGGGCGCGTCGGCCCGAGCGAGCGCGTGGTGCCGGGCGTGCAGGCGCCGGACGGCAGCCTCGACTATTTCATCGACGAGGCGCCCGGCGCGCCGACGCTCTACGAATCGGATTTCGTGCTGACCGACGTGGACGGCCCGGTGGAAGTCGGCCCGCTGACGGGCATCGATCATGTCTGCCTGGCGCTGCCGGCCGACGCGCTCGACACCTGGGTGCTGTTCTTCCGCACCGCGTTCGGCTTCGAGGTGGAGAAAAGTTGGCTGGTGCCGGACCCGTACGGCCTGATGCGCAGCCGCGCCGTGCGCAGCCCGGACGGCAGCGTGCGGATCGCGCTCAATGCCTCGGTGGATCGCCACACGGCCGTGTTCGAATCGCTGAACCGCTATCACGGCTCGGGGCTCAATCACGTCGCGTTCCGCACCGACGACATCGTCAAGGCGGTGGCCGAGGCGGCCGAGGACGGCGTGAGCTTCCTGCGCATTCCGCGCAATTACTATGACGATCTCGCCGCGCGCTACGCGCTGCCGGACACGTTCATCGACGAGCTGTGCCGTCATCACCTGCTGTACGACCGCGACGAGAACGGCGGCGAATTCCTGCACGCCTATACGGAACTGGTCGACAACCGCTTCTCGTTCGAGATCGTCGAGCGGCGCGGTGGCTACGACGGTTATGGCGCGGCGAACACGGCGGTGCGGCTGGCCGCGCAGGCGCAACGCAGGAAGTAAACGTTTTCGCTGGAACGGGGGCGCGGCCGATCGGCGACGACGACCGCCCCCTCGCGTCTTACGGCCGTAACGGAACGGCCCGCAACATCCTCGCCCCCACCGCCGGCCGCCGTTTCAAACGCATCAAGGGCCGGCGCGATCATCGCGGCGCAACATGCGCCGCCGCCCGCTGCGCCGCCGTTACAACTGGTAACGGATCACTCGTTCGCCTTGTCCCTTCCTCGCCACGGTTTTAAGAATCGTTTAAGTCTCGGACGTCACCATCCGCTACCCATTGGTTTTCGAGATAAATAGGAGGTTGTATGAGCGCCAACGATGCACCCGGCCGCCCGGCCAGCCCCCCGTCACGCCCGAAGACCATGCTGCGCCGCCTGCTCAGTCACCACGAGATCGCCACGCTGCTGGTGCTGCTGCATGCGCCGATCGCCGCGAACGCGAAGCCCGAATTGCCCGCGTTGCAGGAAGCCGGTTTGATCGAAACCGTCAGCAACGATGCCGACGCGCCGCTGGTTCGCCTGACGGCCGATGGCACGGCCATTCTGAAGGGCCTCGGCTTCCGTTGATCGAGCCGTGGCTTTGGCCGGCGCGCTCGCGTCCGTGCCGGGTTCACCCTCTTCCCGTTGTTCTTGCGTGCGGTTTCGCGCCGTTTTCCTCGCTTCTCCCGCTTCCCTCGCTTCTTCTCCGCCGCCCTTGCCTGACGGCACGGCATTGACCTGCCTGCTCGCGCCGAATGCGCCGAGGCGCCGGACGTTTCTTGCAGGCGCCGGGCGGCTAGACCGTTAGTTGCTTTTTGAGCGTCGGGATTGCGTGAGCGTTGCGTGGCCTGCGTCGCTCACGCGCCGCGTTCGGCCTGCAAGGTCATCCGGTATTCGGTCGGCGTCACGCCCACCGTCGCCTTGAACTGCCGCGAGAACGCGCTGTGATCGGTGTAGCCGCACAGCGCGGCCACGTCGGTCACTTTCTCGTGCGTGACGAGCAGCGCCGTGGCCGCATCGAGCCGCGTCTTCAGCAGCACCTGGCGCGGCGTCAGATGAAACACCTTGTGGAAATAGCGTTCGAGCTGCGCGACCGACATCCCGGCCATCGCGGCCAGATGCTTGAGATTGAGCGGCTGAACGTAATGCTCCTGGATGTACTGCACGACATCGGCGAGCCGGCTGTACGCCGGATGCGAGCCCTCGTTCGCCTTCAGGTCGCGCGAAATGCCGGCCAGGCCGACCACCTGCCCCGCCGCGTCGCGCAGCGGTTCCTTGGTGGTCAGGCACCAGCCCGGCTCGCGGCCCGGATACAGGTGCAGCTCCAGTTGGTCGGTCAGCGGCTGGCCGACGTGGATGGTCGCCATGTCCTGTTCGAGATAGTTGCGGCCGAAGCGGCGCGGGAACACTTCCTCGGTGGTCTTGCCGTACAGGTCGCGCTTTTCCTTGAAGCCGCAGCGCTGCGCGAGCGTGCGGTTCGCCAGCACGTAGCGGCCGGCCACGTCCTTCACGAAGAACGCCACGTCGGGCAGGCCGTCGAACACCGGTTCGAGCAGTGCGAAATGCGCGAGCATCGCATCGAGCCCGCCGCCACCGGGCGCGGCGGGCAGACGGATCGCATCCGACAGCGGCGATGGGGAAGCGGCAAGCGAAGTCATGATTGCTGTGGCGTGGGATGGGAAACGGGGTGCGTCGATTATAGGAGCGGCGGATCGGCCAGGGCGTCGGCCGCGCCGTCGAGCGCGGCCAGCGTGCCCACCCGCACCGGCACGAACGGCGGACGCGGCGCGCCCGCGCCGCCTTCCTGCCAGCCGAGCAGCACGGCGGCCGCCGCGCCGCACACGCGGCCCTGGCATGCGCCCATGCCGCACCGCGTCTGCAGCTTGGCGTCGCGCGCGTTCGCGAACGGGCGCGCCATGCCGAGTGTCACGTCCTCGCAGCGGCACAGCACGGTGTCGTCGGGCG
>NZ_BAAILN010000100.1:14319-19692 GCF_054589155.1 Burkholderia sp. 3C | reverse complement strand
CCCCCCCCCGGCCGGTTTACCGCGATCCGCAACCGATCCGCGCACGCTTTGCCCGCCAGGCAGAGCCTGTCCGAATCCGGTGCCTTTCCGATCCTCACGATCCGACGCGTAACGACGATGCCCGCCCTGTCCCCCGCCGAAGTGCTGTACGAGGGCGCTTCGCCCCCCGCGATCCTGCCCTGCTGCGATCATTACGCGGGCAGCGAAAAGCTGATGCGCAAGTCGTTCGCGCTGCAGGCCGAACTGGGCCCCGTGTTCGACATCACGCTCGACTGCGAAGACGGCGCCGCGGTGGGCCGCGAAGCCGAGCACGCCGAGCTGGTCGCCGCAATGCTCGGCGACCCGGCCAACCGCCATGGCCGCGCCGGCGTCCGAATCCACGATTTCAGCCACCCGCACTGGCGCGACGATGTTCGCATCGTGCTGCGCGCCGCCCGCGCGCCGGCTTACATCACACTGCCCAAAGTCACCCACGCGGCCGATGTCGCCGAGGCCTGCGCCTTTATCGAAGGCACGCGCCGCGAACTCGGCATCGCGCAGCCGATCCCGGCCGACGTCCTGATCGAAACCCACGGCGCGCTCGAACAGGTCGCCCGGATCGCCGCCTTGCCGAGCGTCTCCACGCTGAGCTTCGGGCTGATGGATTTCGTGTCCGCGCACCACGGCGCGATTCCCGACAGCGCGATGCGCGCGCCCGGCCAGTTCGACCATCCGCTCGTGCGGCGCGCCAAGCTCGAAATCGCCGCCGCCGCCCACGCGCACGGCAAGACGCCTTCGCACAACGTCACCACCGAAATCCGCGACATGTCGGTGGTGGCCGACAACGCGCGCCGCGCCCGCGACGAATTCGGCTACACGCGCCAGTGGAGCATCCATCCCGCGCAGATCCCCGAGATCGTGGCCGCGTTCGCGCCACGCGGCGAGGCCATCGCGCTCGCCGCCGAGATCCTGCTGGCTGCCGCCGCCGCCGACTGGGGGCCGACGCGCCACCGCGACACCCTGCACGACCGCGCCAGCTATCGCTTTTACTGGTCGGTGCTGCGCCGCGCCCATGCGACGGGCCGCGCGCTGCCGGCCGAGATCGCGCGCTGGCTGCCGGCACCGGCCGGAACACAGGCATGAGCGATGCCTGCCGCGTCTGCCGGGCGCCGATCGCGTGCCACCCGCACCATCCGCACGATGTGCGTGCCGGCGGCGCAGCAGCCGGACGCGAGATATCGTTGCATTCGCAAAATCGAGACAAACGCCGCGAATTCCCTGCAAAACATCGCGCGAATTAGGAGAAAATAGCGGCCGCTGCGCACATCGGGCGTGCGGTATTCCCCCTCGAAGAACGGGCCGGCCGCGCTCCCTCACTCACCGTATCCAGAAAAAGGCTTTGAGCACATGAACAAACTGTTGATCGCCACCGCCATCGGCGCCTTGTCCGCGACGCTGCTGACCGTTGCGCCGGAAGCCTCGGCACAATCGACCACCACGACCACGGCCAAGAAGGCCGTCGCCAAGCGTCCGGCGCCGAAGCGCCACCTGATCCCGCGCAGCAAGCGCGCGCGGGCTGCGGCAGCGGCGAAGGTCGATCCGGCACCGGAAGGCGCGGTCAAGTGGACCTGCAAGGACGGCCTCTCGTACGAACTGGCCGGCGACATGAAGCGCGACCAGATCGTCACGGTGCACTGGGCGAACAAGAACTACAAGCTGCCGCGTCAGGCCACCACCACGGGCGCCGACGTGTTCTACGATCCGGCCAGCGGCCTGAAGCTGGTGGTGATCCCGACCAAGGGCATGCTGTTCAGCGACAAGGAAGACACCCGCCTGGCCGACGAATGCGTGACCGCCGAGATGGCCTCGAACGGCTCGCCGGCACCGACGCAGTCGAACGAACTGGCGCCGAACGTCCAGAAGTAAGCCGCCAGGCACCCCGCAGCACCCCGACCAGACAGGCTCCCCCACGACAGGAAACCTGATGTCCGCCCCGCAAACGACTGCCCGGCCCACGCCGGGCGCGGTACGCGTCGAAGCCCTCGATGCCGTGCCGGGTTTCGAGATCGGCCGTGCGATCGCGCCGGAAACGGCGCACCACGGCCGGCTCGGCACACGCGATGGCGGGATGAATATCCTGTTGCGGCGGGCCTGCTCACGCCGGCCGCGGCTGTCCGGCAACCTGCCGGGCGCCGCGCCCCGCCCCGATTTCGATCCCGCACCGTTCGACGGCAAGCCGTCCCGCCTCCGGTGCACGATCCGGCGCCACGCCATCGCGAACGCCCCGTTCGGCGATCTCGCGCCCCGCCCCGTATTCCGTGAATGGCCCGCTGCACGCCGGGCCGACTCGCGTTGCGCGCGCTTCGGCGCGCCGCATGCGATGATCCACAGCTTGCCCGCCGCCGGCACGACACGGCGGGCTTCCGTTTTCTCGCCGGACGCCGCCGCGGCCAGCCCGCGCAGCGGGTTCCGGCGAAACCGCGACAAGCGATTCTCGACGTGTCGCTGGACCCGGCCCGGCTCGCTGCCGTGCCGGTCAATGAATACGTCGACTTGTATGTGATCCAGCCTTCAGATACAGGACTTCTTTCCTCGCCTTCACCCCAGGAAAAACATCATGGCCCACAATCTCCACAAGACCCTCAAGGAATTCGACAGCGGTTCCGGCAAAGGCAAGTTCTATTCGCTGCCCCAACTCGGCAAGGAACTGAAGATCAAGATCGAACGCCTGCCGGTGTCGATCCGTCTCGTTCTCGAGTCGGTGCTGCGCAACTACGACGGCAAGAAGATCACCGAGGAACACATCGAGCAACTGGCGAACTGGAAGCCGACCGCCAAGCGCGTCGATGAAATCCCGTTCGTGGTGGCCCGCGTGGTGCTGCAGGATTTCACGGGCGTGCCGCTGCTCGCCGACATCGCGGCCATGCGCGGCGTCGCGCTGCGCGCCGGCCAGGACCCGAAGAAGATCGAACCGCTGGTCCCGGTCGATCTGGTCGTCGATCACTCGGTGCAAATCGATTATTTCCGCCAGAAAGACGCGCTCGATCTGAACATGAAGCTGGAATTCCAGCGCAATAACGAGCGCTACCAGTTCATGAAGTGGGGCATGCAGGCGTTCGACACGTTCGGCGTGGTGCCCCCGGGCATCGGCATCGTCCACCAGGTCAACCTCGAATACCTGGCGCGCGGCGTGCACAAGAAGTCCGAAGGCGCGGACACCGTCTACTACCCGGACACGCTGGTCGGCACCGACAGCCACACCACCATGATCAACGGCATCGGCGTGGTGGGCTGGGGCGTGGGCGGCATCGAGGCCGAAGCCGGCATGCTCGGCCAGCCGGTGTATTTCCTGACGCCGGACGTGGTCGGCGTCGAGCTGAAGGGCAAGCTGCGCGAAGGCGTGACGGCCACCGACCTGGTGCTGACGATCACCGAAATGCTGCGCAAGGAGAAGGTCGTCGGCAAGTTCGTCGAATTCTTCGGCGAAGGCACGGCCTCGCTGTCGCTGCCGGACCGCGCGACGATCGGCAACATGGCGCCCGAATACGGCGCGACCATGGGCTTCTTCCCGGTCGACGAGAAAACCATCGGCTACTTCGAAGGCACCGGCCGCACGAAGGCCGAAATCGACGCGTTCGAAAGCTACTTCAAGGCGCAGAAGCTGTTCGGCGTGCCGAAGGCCGGCGACATCGACTACTCCAAGTCGGTCACGCTCGACCTCGCCACCGTCGCTCCGTCGCTGGCCGGCCCGAAGCGCCCGCAGGACCGTATCGAGATCACCAACGTGAAATCCACGTTTACGGACCTGTTCTCGAAGCCGGTGGCGGAAAACGGCTTCAACAAGAAGGCCGAGGACCTCACCAGACAGTTCACCACGAGCAACGGCGTGGACGTGAAGAGCGGCGACATCCTGATCGCCGCGATCACCTCGTGCACCAACACCTCGAACCCGAGCGTGCTGCTGGCCGCCGGCCTGCTGGCCAAGAAGGCGGTGGAAGCCGGCCTGACGGTTGCGCCGCACATCAAGACTTCGCTGGCCCCGGGCTCGCGCATCGTCACCGAATACCTGACCAAGACGGACCTGCTGCCCTACCTGTCGAAGCTCGGTTTCGAACTGGCCGCCTACGGCTGCACCACCTGTATCGGCAACGCGGGCGACCTGACGCCGGAACTGAACGAAGCGATCGTCAAGAACGACATCGTCGCGGCGGCCGTGCTGTCGGGCAACCGCAACTTCGAGGCGCGCATCCACCCGAACATCCGCGCCAACTTCCTGGCTTCGCCGCCGCTGGTGGTGGCCTACGCGATCGCCGGCAACATCACGCGCGACCTGATGACCGAGCCGGTCGGCAAGGGCAAGGGCGGCCGCGACATCTACCTCGGCGACATCTGGCCGACCAGCGACGAAATCCACGCGCTGCTGAAGTACGCGCTCGATCCGAAGGCGTTCGAATCGAACTACTCGAAGCTGACCAAGAAGGGCGACCTCTGGAGCAAGATCGAGGGCGAAACGGGCCAGGTCTACAACTGGCCGAAGTCGACCTACATCGCGGAGCCGCCGTTCTTCGGCAAGGATTTCTCGATGCAGCCGTCGGATTCGATCGCGCCGGTCAAGGGCGCGCGCGCGCTCGGCGTGTTCGGCGATTCGGTCACGACCGACCACATCAGCCCGGCAGGCTCGATCAAGGAAGATTCGCCGGCCGGCAAGTGGCTCAAGGAAAACGGCGTGCAGAAGGCCGATTTCAACAGCTACGGCTCGCGTCGCGGCAACCATGACGTGATGATGCGCGGCACGTTCGCGAACGTCCGGATCAAGAACCTGATGATCCCGGCGAAGGCCGATGGCTCGCGCGTCGAAGGCGGCCTGACGATCCATCAGCCGAGCGGCGAACAGCAGTACATCTACGACGCCGCGATGCAGTACATCGCCGACGGCGTGCAGACCGTGATTTTCGCGGGCGAGGAGTACGGCACGGGTTCGTCGCGCGACTGGGCCGCCAAGGGCACGCAACTGCTCGGCGTGAAGGCCGTGATCGCGCGCAGCTTCGAGCGCATCCACCGTTCGAACCTGGTCGGCATGGGCGTGCTGCCGCTGCAATTCAAGGGCACGGACAGCGTCCAGTCGCTCGGCATCACCGGCGAAGAAACGTACGACGTGGAAGGCCTCGGCGACGACTTCAAGCCGCAGCAGGACGTCACGCTCGCGATCCACTTCAAGAACGGCGAAACGAAGCGCGTGCAGGTGCTGCTGCGCGTCGACACGCCGATCGAAGTCGATTACTACAAGCACGGCGGGATTCTGCCGTTCGTGCTGCGCTCGCTGTTGGCGGCGTAAGCGCGGTTTTTGCAGGGGCCGCGCACCGGCAACGGTGCGTGGCCGATTCGAGCCCGGCT
>NZ_BAAILN010000100.1:11760-14168 GCF_054589155.1 Burkholderia sp. 3C | reverse complement strand
GGTGCCGGTGGAACGGCAGGGTCGGAGGCGGCGTGTGCGCCGCGAGCGGGCGCACCAGGCGCGATGTCCGGATCGAATCGCTCGACAACCGACAAGCCATGCCGATCCCGACCTGTCCCGCGCCGCGCGAGGTGGCGTTGCTTGCGGATTACCTGCGGGTTACTTGCCGCCCCGCTCCGACGCCACGGCCTGCCCCGAGCGATGCGACGGCGCGAACAGCCGCATCCCGCTCGCCAGGCTGGCGGCGGCCGAGAAGCCCGCGCCGATGCCGAGCGCCAGCGTCGGGCCGTGGCGCGACGCGATGCCGAAGCACAGCGCGACGAGCGCCGCGCCGGTGGCCTGGCCGATCAGCCGCGCCGTGGCGACGATGCCGCTCGCGCCGCCGCTGCGCTCGGGCGGCGCGCTCGCCATCAATGCCTTCAGGTTCGGCGACTGGAAGAAGCCGAAGCCCGCGCCGCACAGCGCCATGCGCCAGATGATGTCGCCGACCTGCGGATACGGCGGCAGCATCGCCAGCAGCGCCATGCCGAGCGCCAGCAGGGCCAGGCCGATCGCGCCGAGCAGGCCCGGCGGATAACGGTCCGACAGGCGGCCCGCGATCGGCGCGGACAGCGCCACCACGGCCGACCACGGCGTCATCAGGAAGCCGGTTTCGACCGCGCTGCGATGCAGGACATCCTCGAAATAGAACGGCAGCGACACGAACGCCAGCCCCTGCGCCGCGAACGAGCACACGGCCGTGACCGCCGACAGCGCGAACACCGGGCGCCGGAACAGGTCGACCGGCAGCATCGGCGACGGGTGGCCGTGCTCGCGCCGCATCAGCAGCCAGCCGAACAGCAGCGCGACGCCCGCCGCGATCAGGCTGATCGACACCGGCCCGCGCTGCGCCGTTTCGCCGAGCGCGAAGATCAGCGCCGAGAACGTCACGACGTTGAACAGCGCCGCGACGCGGTCGAACGTGTGGCCGCCGCGCGCGGTTTGCGGCAGCGACGGAATCGCCACCGCCAGCGCGAGCACGCCGAGCGGCACGTTGACCGCGAACAGCCAGGGCCAGTCCGCCACCGAGAGAATCAGCGAGGCGATGGTCGGCCCGATCGCGAACGAGGTGCCGACGATCAGCGCATTGAGCCCGAGCCCGCTGCCGAGCCGCTTGGCCGGGTACAGATAACGGATCAGCGCCGTGTTGACGCTCATGATCGCCGCCGCGCCCAGGCCCTGCACGACGCGCGCGGCGGTCAGCATCGGCAGCGTCGACACCAGCGCGCAGGCCAGCGACGCGCAGGTGAACACGAGCAGGCCACCGATATAGATGCGCCGGTGGCCGACGATGTCGCCGAGCGCCGCGAGCGGCAGCAAGGTGGCCACCATCGCGAGCTGGTAGGCGTTGATGATCCACACCGAGGCGGCGGGCGCCGTGTGGAGGTCGGCGGCGATGGCCGGCAGCGCGGTGTTGGCGATCGCGGTGTCGAGCGTCGCGAGCGCGACTGCGAGCAACAGCGCGAGCATCGCGCGCCAATTGAACGCCGGCTCCGCGGAGCCGCCGGCGAGGAGGGTTTCGGACAAGGCTGGACTCGGTGGGACGAGCGATGCGCGATGCGCATCACGGATGGAACGGTACGGCGGTACGCTGCCGCTCCCGCATTGTTGCAGAGCGGCGCGAATCGTGCAGGCCCGCGTGATGCGAGAAAGCTGACCGAAAGGCAAGGACCACGAAATGAATGCGGCCTTGCCGACAGCCGTCGCTCAGGAAGACGAATCGATGTCATGCGAGCCGGCCGCCGGGAATTCGGCTCGCCAACAACGCTACCCGCCCCGTCCGCTCGCCGCCGGCGCGGCCCGATCGAGCGCGGCAGCGCGGATCGCATCGCCCGGCGCGGTGAACGTCTGCTGCCGCAATTGCGCGATCTGCGCGTCGCGATCCTGCGGGGCCTGCGCCTGCGCGGCGATCCGGTCGCGCTCGGCCGCATAGGCGCGGTACTTCGCCTGCCATGCATCATCGTCCCGCTGCAATTGCGCGACGCGCGCGGCGGCCTCGGGGCCGAGCGTCTGCGCGATCTGCGCGCGCATCGCGTCGGGCGTCGCGCCCGATTGCTGCAAGGCGGCGATCGCCGTCACCGCATCCTGCTGCGCCTGCAACGCGTCGCGCCGGGCGCGCTCGGCCGGCGTCAGTTGCGTATCGAGTGCGGCGAGCCGCGCCGCCTTCTGCGCGTCGTTCAACGACGGATCGCGCGCGATGCGAATGCGTTCGAGATCGAGCCGCTGATGGCGCTGCTCGTCGCCGAAAAACGGCGCGGCCCACTCGCCGAGCGTGCGGTTCGCCAGGTCCGAACGCTGGTCGAGCGCCAACTGCATGGCCGCCGGATCAAGCTTGTCGCCGAGCACCGCGCCGCCGCCCGGCAAACGCG
>NZ_BAAILN010000100.1:0-11629 GCF_054589155.1 Burkholderia sp. 3C | reverse complement strand
AGTTGCGCCGCGATCTCGCGGCGCACCAGCGTGTCGAGCGCGGCCGGTGTGAGCTGGCTTTGCGCGCTCAGGCAGTAATCGAAGAAATCGCGCACGGCGCGCGTCCTCGCGAGCCGGCCGCCCGCATCGAGCGGCAAGCGTGGCGCTTGCGAGCCGGCCAGCGCGCTCGGCAACGACGCGGCCAACGTGGCAGGTACGCCCGATGCGTCGGGCGGCGCGCCGGCAACGGCAGCCTGCGCACCCGCCCCGCCCGCCTGCTCTTGAGGCACCGGCGGCACCAGCCAGAAAACGATCGCGCCGGACGCGGCCAGGCCGCAGGCCGCGTACAGCGCCAGGCGGGCCACGCCCATCAGATGCCCTGCAGCTTCAGACGGTTCACGTGCGTGCGGATCACCGCGACCGGGTCCTCGGCCTTCGCGCCGCGCACGCCGAGCAACTGGTTGATCTCGTCGAGATGGTTCCAGTGATAGCTGGTGCCGATCACCTGCCCGAACAGCGCGCTGCATCGCGAAACAAGGCCGTCGTTCTGGCCCGAGCCGCGATTGATCATGACCGCGCCGGTGCCAAGCAACGCCAGCGTGGACGGGTCGGTCAGGTTCGCCGAATCGATCAGGTTGACGCTGGTATCGCTCGCACCCGTCACGCCGAGCACCGTGGCGGTCGGCTGGATCGCCGTGCCGCCCCACGAATACAGCAGATGCGTGTTGCCGCCGACGGTCTCGGTCGACGCGCCCGTCTGGCACGAACTGGGGGCGCCCAGGCCCGCGCTCGGGAAGTTCCGGTTGTAGGTGGCGGTCTGCGCCGTGGTCAGCGTCTTCAGCGCGGCGAGCGCGTCCTGATTCGTGTTGTGCGAGCTGCTGATCAGCGCGCCGAACGCATTGACGAAGCCCGCGATCACCGTCGACGAGAGGCCGGTCGGGTCGGTCTTCAGCACGTCCTGCACGAAATCGGCGAATTCGGAGCCGCGATGCGGCGTGCCGATGGTCGTGACCGACGCCACCAGTTGCGGCGCGACGGCCGCGACATAGCGCGAGGTCAGCCCGCCCTGGCTGTGGCCGATCAGGTTCACCTTAGTCGCGCCAGTGGCGGCCAGCACCTGCTTCACGTAGGCCAGCAGTTGCTCGCCGCGCCCGTTCGGGCCGTCGTCGCTCTGGAATCCCGACACATTGGCGACGTACACCTGCGCACCGTGCGATTGCAGATCGCTCTGGATGCCGTACCAATAATCGACGACGTTGGCGAACTTGTCGGTGCCGGACAGGCCGTGCACGAGGATCACCGGATAACGCGTCGCCGCGTAGGTATCGGCCGCGACGGCCGCCGGGGCCACGGCCATCGTCACGGCTGCCACGCCCGCCAGCGGCATCGCCGCCACGGCCCACGCCACTGCCCTCGCCACCAGCCTGGAACGCATCGATCTGCGCATGCTTGTCTCCATCGTTATGGGATGTATCGATGTGGATGCAACGGAACGCCGCGGCGCGCCGAGGCGCGATCGCGGCAAGTGCGGAGTGAAACACGGGGGCGCGCGGCTTGTCCGCAATCGGACGGCTGTTTGGAAGCGCGTCTCTACTCGATTGACGGGAGCGGTGCGATCGGGCGGGCACGGGCGAAGCCGCGCGGTGTTGCGATGCCGCATCGATTCATGTGGGAGTGCGAATCGATTCGAGGAAGGCGCATCGTGAAGCGCGGCAAGCGCGAGATGCGATCACAGCCGGGGTCGACCCGCCGCTTGAACCCGACGATATGTTGCGGGCGCAACATTCCGCGATGGCGCGGCCCCGGAAAACAGGCCCCGGATACGGAAACCGAAACGATCGGGCCGCGCCGTCGCGCTTACGGCAGGATTCGGCGCAACGTGGTGTCGCGCTTCACGAAGTGATGCCAGAGCGCGGCCAGCGCATGCAGGCCGATCACGTAATAGAACAGGTTGCCGAGCAGCTCGTGAGTTTCCTTGAGCGGGCCGCGCAGGGCCGGATTGGCGTCGAACAGCGTGAACGACAGCCCGAGCGGCGCGATCGTGACCGGATGCCCGCCCATGTTGACGAACGCCATGCCGAGCAGCGGCTGGCCGAGCGTGAACAGATACAGCGCGAGATGCGAGAGCTTGGCGAGAAACCTCAACACGGCCGGCTGCGGCAGCGGATCGGGATGACGCGAGCCGAAACGCCAGAACACCCGCAGCACCGACAGCAGGAACACGGTGGTGCCCGCGCAGAAATGCACGTTCATCCAGAACGTGCGGCTATCGGTGCCCTTCGGCCCCCGGATCTCGATCGCCAGGTAGGCCAGCGCGATGCCCAGCACGATCGCCCAGTGAAACGCAATGGCCGGGCGGTTATAGCGAGGCTGGGTCGCTAGGATGTTCTTCATCGGGGCTCCGTTGGTCTTTCTTTATTGTGGAATCGCCTCCGGCGCTTGGCGGGCCGGGGCTGAAGCCGCGATTGTACCGGGCCGAAATGACGCGAGGCAGATCGAAACGCAAGGAATTCGGCGAGAGAAAACGCGCTGCGACAAGACGCCGGGGGATGGGCCGCGTGCAGCATCGAACGTTCCATCAACGTCGCGCCGCGGGGCCTTTCGGGATGCGCCGCGAGTGGCGCTGCGGGAACAAAAAACCCGCATCGCGCGAACGCACGATGCGGGCAGATCGAGTGCGGAACGGGCGCGCGACAGCGCGTGCCCGCCTGCCTCAGTTGTTGCGCGGCAGGAACGTGATCGGATCGGCCGGCTTGCCGTCCTGGCGCACTTCGAAGTCGAACGACGCACGGCCATCCGGATTGGTCGCCATCTCGGCGATCGGCTGGCCCGCCGTCACGGCATCGCCTTCGTTGACGAGCAACTGGCCGTTATGGCCGTAGGCCGTGATCAGGCCGCTCTCGTGCTTGAGGATCACGAGCGGGCCGTACTTCGCGACACCGGTGCCGGCATACACCACGCGGCCCGGCGCGGCGGCGCGCACGGTCTTGTCACCCGTCGAGGTGATCGTGATGCCGCGCGTCTTGCCGGGGATGAAGCGCGAGGTCACGGTGCCCTGCGCGGGCCAGGCCAGCGGCGTGGTCTGGGTTTGCGCCTGCGCCGCTTGCGTGTCCGGCAATGTCGAGACGGACGGCGCGGCGCCGGACGGCACCGGCGACGTCACGACGGTCGCACCGGGCGGCGGCGAGACGCGCAGCACCTGGCCGGGCGTCAGCATGTCGGTGGGCGCGATGCGGTTCCAGCTCGCCAGATCCTGCACGCGCTGGCCGAAGCCGGCCGCGATCGACGGCAGCGTATCGCCGGGATTGACGCGGTAATAGCCGGCCAGCACGCCGGCTTGCCGGGTGGGTTGCGGCGCGTTCGACGGCTGGTACGAGTCCGTCCACGGCGTCATCGTGCAACCGCCGACGAGCGCGGCGCCCGCGGCGAGCAGCGTCGCACGGGACACGGCGCGACGGTACGTGGTGGTTTCGGTGAAGATCGTTCTTCTCAAGCTGCCTCCCTGGTTTCGCTTCGCTGCGCCCGGCCGCGCATCGCATACGCGAGCCGGACGCGTGGCCCGGATCGGGCCGCCCCCGTGGGTGTGGGGGCTTCAGACGCTGCCTTCGGTTTCCACGACGAGAATACGGGCTTCTCCGCGCGGATGGGCGACGTGCTCCGTGCCCACCGTGGCATGAAAGATGTCGCCGGTTTCGAGCAAGGCTACCTGCTCGCCGGCGGCATCGCGATAGTGCATGTCGACTTGTCCGTCGAGGACGACGAACACTTCCTCGCCGTCGTTCACATGCCAGATGTAGGGCTGGTCGGTCCAGTGGAGCCGCGTGGTGATGCCGCGCATATTGGCGATATCGAGCGCGCCCCAGGCGCGCGACGCGGTGAAAGTCTTGCTGCGAATGAGCTTCATGTCGGATTCCGGCATGGCGGCGGTGGCGCCGCCTTCTCGCCGCGCGGCCCGGCCAGGCCGCTGCGTGCCCGTCGGATAGTACCTGCTCGGCGCGAATTTCGGAACCATCGCACCCTGATTCCCCGCACGGCTGGACGATTTTGCACCGTTTCCGGACCGGTAGCGGCATCGTTCGCCGTTCGGCCAGGAAGGCTGAACCGGGATGATTCACGCAGCAAAAAACAAGCCCGCGGTTCCTTTCGGAAACCGCGGGCTATGACTGCGACGTACTACTACCACGTCAACCGGCTATCGGTGCGGGTGGCTCGGCCTTGCGGCGCGCCACCCGCTTCCGATCAACGACCCTTGTAGATCGGGGCGCCGTCGGCGATGCGGCGAACCTTCGACGGCGTGCCCGATTCGGCGGCAGCGGCCGGTTGCGAACCGTAGCCGCTGGTGTCGGCGTTGGCGTAGTTTTGTTGCGGGTTGACGCGGGCTTCAGCAGCCTGGATGCCGGCCGGGTAGTCGGTGCGATCCGTACCCGGTTGGTAGCCGGCCTTTTCCAGTTGAACCAGTTGCGCCTTCACTTCGGCGCGGGTCAGCGGGCCGTTCGATTGTTGAGCGAACGAAATGGCCGGCACGGACAGGACAGCAGCGGCAGCAACAGCAGCGATCAGCGTTTTCATGATTAAACCTCCGAGACATTTTTTTTGCTTCACCGCACACACCATGTGGGCAGCGAGTGATGTGAAGTCTAGTCTCGTTCGAACCTAGGGAAAACCACTAATCGCCGAAAACACTGTTCTTCGAACGATAACAATCCGCCGATACCGGGACTATAAACCCTATTGATGTTGCTGGTATCTGCAACAATTACCGTTCGTGTCCGCCTTACGCCCAATCGGCGTGGAAGCTGCCGGGCTTGTCGGTACGCTCGAACGTGTGTGCGCCGAAGAAATCTCGCTGCGCCTGCACAAGGTTCGCCGGCAGGCGTTCCGAGCGATAGCTGTCGAAGTACGCGACCGCCGACGAGAACGCCGGCACCGGCACGCCGGCCTTCACCGCGGCCACCACCACGTCGCGCAGTGCTTCCTGGTAATTCGTGGAGATGTCCTGGAAGTACGGATCGAGCAGCAGGTTCGCGAGTTCCGGGTTGGTCGTGTAGGCATCGGTGATCTTCTGCAGGAAGCGTGCACGGATGATGCAGCCAGCGCGGAAGATGCGCGCGATTTCGCCGAGATCGAGCTTCCACTCGTATTCCTTCGAGGCCGTGTCGAGCTGCGCGAAGCCTTGCGCGTACGAAATCACCTTGCTCAGGTACAGCGCGCGGCGCACCGCTTCGACAAAGGCCGCGCGATCGCCGTCCGGCTTGGCCGGCGACGGCCCCTTGAGCACCTTGCTGGCGGCCACGCGCTGCGTCTTCAGCGACGACAGCACGCGCGCGAACACCGATTCCGTGATCAGCGGCAGCGGCACGCCCAGGTCGAGCGCGTTCTGGCTGGTCCACTTGCCGGTGCCCTTTTGCGCGGCGCGGTCGAGGATCACGTCGACCAGGTATTCGCCGGTCTCGTCGTCCTTCTTGTCGAAGATCTTCGAGGTGATCTCGATCAGGTAGCTGTCGAGCTCGCCCTGGTTCCACTCGGTGTAGACCTTGCCGAGTTCCTCGTTCGACAGGCCGGCCACCTGCTTGAGCACGGCATAGCTTTCGGCGATCAACTGCATGTCGCCGTATTCGATGCCGTTGTGGACCATCTTCACGAAATGGCCCGCGCCGTCCGGGCCCATGTAGGCCACGCACGGCTCGCCGTCGCCCGGCGCCTTGGCGGCGATCTGCTTGAGGATCGGCTCGACCAGGTCATAGGCGTCGCGCTGGCCGCCCGGCATGATCGACGGGCCGTGCAGCGCGCCCTCCTCACCGCCCGACACGCCCGTGCCGATGAAGTGCAGGCCCGATTGCGCGAGTTCCTGGTTGCGGCGGATGGTGTCGGTGAAATGCGTGTTGCCGCCGTCGATCAGCACGTCGCCCTTGCCGAGCAGCGGCTTGATCGCCGCGATGGTGGCATCGGTCGGCTCGCCGGCCTTGACCATCAGCAGGATGCGGCGCGGCGTTTCGAGCGACGCGACGAACTCCTCGAGCGTGTAGGTGGGAACCAGCTTGCGATCGGGGAATTCGGCGATCAGCTCGTCGGTCTTGTCGCGGCTGCGGTTGTACACGGACACGGCGTGGCCGCGGCTCTCGATGTTCAACGCCAGATTGCGGCCCATCACGGCCATCCCGACTACGCCGATTGCTTGTTTGCCCATGGTTCATTCTCCGAAAAAATCCTGGCGCGGCCCGGCCGAGCCGCGCGCCTAGCCGTAAAGGATAAGGGAAAACCTGTCGGCGGCGCTTGGTCGCGCCGCGCAGGTGTTCAGCGCACGCGGCGGCGAAACACGACGCTCAGGTTGTTGGCCGGCATCTCGACGACACGTTCCGGCTCGAATCCGGCAGCCTGCGCGAGTTCGGTCACGGCCTCCAGGTCGCGAATGCCCCAGGCAGGATCGCGGCGGCGCAACTGCGCGTCGAACGTGGCGTTCGACGGCGCGGTGTGCTCGCCGTTGCGACGGTACGGGCCGTACAGCAGCAGTACGCCGCCGTCGCCCAGCACACGCGACGCGCCCGCGATCAACGCACAGGCCGCGTCCCAGGGCGCGATATGGATCATGTTGATGCAGACCACCGCATCGGCCGCGTCGAGCGGCCAGGTGTCGGCGCGCACGTCGAGCTGGCGCGGCGCGAGCAGATTGGGCAGCGCGGCATCGGCGGACCAGGCGGCGATCGAGGCCAGCGCGTCGGGATCGGGGTCGGTCGGCTGCCACGCGAGATGCGGCAGCGCGGCGGCGAAATGCACGGCGTGCTGGCCGCTGCCGCTCGCGATTTCGAGCACGATGCCCTGGGCCGGCAGCACCTCGTGCAGCACCGCGAGGATCGGCTCGCGATTGCGTTCGGCGGCCGGCGCGTGCAGACGTTCGGGGGGCGTGATCGGGTGGCTCATGCGGGAAGCGCCTCGGTGCGAAAGGATGCGAAGCGCGCAGTGTGCCGGATTGGCGCGGAGCGCGATAGCGGGCGGGCGGGCGCGTGCCGTGCCCGCGCCGCCGCTTCGGGGCTTCGGGGCTTCGGGGCTTCGGGGCTTCGGGGCTTCGGGGCTTCGGGGCTTCAGGGCTTCGCCGCTCAGGCGCCGGCTTGCTCGCCGTGCGCCGCGTCGGCCAGCCCGAGCCGCGCGGCCAGCGCATCGAGCGTCGAGCCGCACGCCGCCTCGATCTTCAACGCGAGCAACGGGTCGGCGCGCGTGCGGCCGAGGTTCAGCGCGGCGACGGGCTTGTCGCGCTGCTGCGCCCAGACGCAGAATCGGTAGCCCGAATAGACCATCAGCGACGAGCCGACCACCAGCACGGCGTCGGCTTCGTCGAGCGATTGGCTGGCGGCCGCCACGCGCTCGCGCGGCACGTTTTCACCGAAAAACACCACGGCCGGCTTCAGCATGCCGCCGCACAGCGGGCAGGCCGGCACGCGGAACGCGTCGAGCGTATCGAGTTCGAGCTGCGCGTCGCCGTCGGCCAGCGGCACGGCCTCCATCGCGAGCAGCGCGGGGTTGTCGGCTTCGAGCATCGGCTGGATCGCGGCACGCGCGTGATGGGCGCCGCAGTCGAGGCAGGTCACGCCGTCGATGCCGCCGTGCAGCTCGATCACGCCGGTGCTGCCGGCGCGCTGATGCAGGCCGTCGACGTTCTGCGTGACCAGCCGGCCCACTCGCCCGGCCGCGCCGAGCCGGGCCAGCGCACGATGCGCCGCGTTCGGCCGGGCACGCCCGACAACCGGCCAGCCGAGCATGCTGCGTGCCCAATAACGGCGGCGCGCGTGCTCGGAACCGACGAATTCCTGGTACTGGATCGGTTGGGAGCGCATCCATTGGCCGTTGCGATCGCGGTAGCCGGGGATGCCGGAATCGGTGCTGATGCCGGCGCCGGTCAGCACGAACAGGCGCGGATGGCGTTCGACGAAGGCATGCAGCGCATCGAGCGCTGCCGGGTCCGCCGTATTGGCGTCGAACGTCGTATCGAGGAGGGTCATGGCTGGGTGGGGTGGTCCTGCCGACGGCTTCGGGCGGAACGCCGCCTCGTGCGCCAGCGAGCGTCCATCATACCGAAGCCGGTTGGCCCGCGTGACACGCCGCGCCAAGGCTCGATTACAACGGGGCCGGAACGAAAACGAATGGGATCGATGCCGGCTGAAACGCCCGAACGGCAGGCCTGGCGAGGCTTTGTCGTTGCACCCACACAACGAATGACGAAATCGCTTGCCAAGCCTAGTACTAACCCTTAGTATTGCGTCTGTCTCCTCCATGTCTCCAACATGGATTCAGCCCGCAACAGTGTTGCGGGCTTTTTCTTTTGTGCCGCCGGTTCTCTTCGGCACCGTTCCCCCGCCTACCCTCCGCCCAGCGCCACGGCGATCCCGAGCACGCTCCACTGCGCAAACGCGACGATCGTGCCTACACCTGAAGGCCCGCGCTCCTACAGGGCGCTGCGGCCGATCCGGGCCGCGCCGTCCGTTTCGCCTTCGCCGCGTGCGCTGCCGATATCACCACCCGTGACGCCATGCAGCGCGCCGCGCACCAGCCGCCGCCCGCCCGGGCCGTACACGGCATCCGGTTCCGGAAACATCGTCAGGAGTGCCAGATACAGCGCGCCGCCGAGCACCAGCGACACCGGCACGCTGAGGTCGAGCCCGCCCGCCAGGTTGCCGAGCACGCCCACGAACTGCCCCGGCAGGTTGACGAAGGCCAGCCCGAGCAGCGCGGCCGGCAGCCACGCGCCCATCGCGCGCAGGTTCCAGCCGTGCGTGAACCAGTAATGGCCGCCGCGCCCGCCGCGATTGAACACCTGCAGATCGTCGGCCAGGTAGAAGCCGCGCCGCGTCACGTAGCCGATCACCATGATCGCCATCCACGGGCAGCTGAACGTGCCGATCAGCGTCGAGAAAGTCGACACGCTCTCCACCAGGTTGAACGCGAAGCGTCCGACGAAGATGAAACCGATCGCCAGCGTGCCGATCAGTAGCGTCGCGCGCACCCGGTTCAGCCGCTTCGGGAACATGCTCGACATGTCGAGGCCGGTGCCATACAGCGCCGTGGTGCCGGTGGACATGCCGCCGATGATCGCGATCACGCAGGTCGGCAGCAGGAACCAGCGCGGCGACACGGCGAGCAGGCCGCCCACGTAGTCGTTCGACGCGATGAACGACGGCGCGTGGGTGGCGATGATGGTGGCCGTGGCCAGCCCGAAGAAGAACGGCACGAAGGTGGCCAGTTGCGCGATGAACACCGCGCCCACCACGCGATGGCGCGGCGTGGTGTCGGGGATGTAGCGCGTCCAGTCGCCGAGCGTCGAGGCGAACGACACGGGGTTGCTCATCGCCACCAGCGCCGCGCCGCAGAACGCGGCCCAGAAGCCGGGGCCGCCGGTGTGCAGCGTGCCCGCGTAACCGGCGTCGAAAGCGCCCGAGAACGCGAACGCCCCCACCACGAACATCAGGCTCGCGGCCCATACGGCGATCTTGTTCACCCACAGCATGAAGCGGAAGCCGTAGATGCAGACCACCAGCACCAGCACCGCGAACACCAGATACGACAGCCCCACCGTCGCGCCGTTGACGGGCACCCCGACCAGGCTGTGCGCGCCGCCCACCAGCGCGTCGCCCGAGCTCCAGACCGCCAGCGAGAAAAACGCCACCGAGGTCAGCAGCGCCAGGAACGAGCCGACGATCCGGCCATGGATGCCGAAGTGCGCGCCCGACGACACCGGATCGTTGGTGCCGTTGCGCGTGCCGAACAAACTCATCGGCGCGAGGATGCAGGTGCCGGCCAGCACGCCGAGCAGGATCGCGAGCGCGCTGTCGCGAAACGACAGCCCGACCAGGATCGGAAAGCTGCCGAGCACGCAGGTGGAGAACGTATTGCAGCCGCCGAACAGCAGCCGGAACAGGTCGATTGGCCGCGCATAGCGCGAGGCGTCGGGGATGCGTTCGAAACCGAAGGTCTCGACCCGCGTCATGCTGGTGTCGTCGTGGGAGGTGTCGTTCATTGTCTCGCTCCATTCGGGCGTCGGTCCGGCCGCGTTCGCGGCCTGGCCGGGGTGTTGTGCCGATCGCTTGTCATGCGGGTGCGCGCGGGGCATCGCGCCCGCGCGGGTCGTGCGGTGTCAAAAACATCGGAGAACGAATCGATGGCCCGATGCGGGCGTGGCGCGGCGGCCTGCCGGCCCACCACGCCACGCGCCACGCGTCACATCGGGAAACCCATCGCCTTGATGCCGCGAATCCAGGCGCGCTTCCAGCCGCCCTCTTCATCCGCCCCATCGAACGCATGGAACGTGAGCTTCGCGGCCAGCCAGCGCACCGGCTCGGGCGGGATGTAGGTCGGGCTCTGGTTCGCGATGTCGAGCCCGCGCTCGGGGCTGTCGCGATCGAACAGGATGTTCAGGCCCATGAACGCACCGAAGCGGCTGGCCGCCACGCCGAAGCCCGTATAGCCGGCCACGAACACGGCCTTGTCGCCGAGATAGCGCTTGGCGAACACCGAGCCGCGCGAGCAATAGTCGATCGGGCCGCCCCAGGCATGCGAGAAGCGCACGTCGGCCAATTGCGGAAAGGTGCGGAAGAACGCCTGCGCGAGCCGCGTGTAGGTGTCGTGCCGGCCGTCCTGCTCGGGGTTCGGGTTGCCGTCGAAGTGATAGCTGACCAGCCCGCCGAAGATGATGCGGTTGTCCTTCGTGAGCCGAAAATAGTTGAGCTGGGTACGCGTGTCGTAGATGCCCTGGCGGTTGCGCCAGCCGATCCGCGCCAGTTGGGCTTCACTGAGCGGCTCGGTGGCGAGCACGTGATCGCGCACCTGCAGCACGCGGCGGTTGATGTCGGGAATCCCGACTTTCGCCGTGCCGCTGCCGAACAGCACGCGCGGCGCGCGCACGCTGCCGTTCGGCGTGGCCGCCAGCACGGTGGCGCCCTCGTCGCGCACGTCCTGCAACGGTGTGTGCTCGTAAAGCCGCACGCCGAGCGACAGCGCCGCGCGCTTGAGGCCCCAGGCCAGCTTGGCCGGATGCACGATGCCGCTGCGGTTGCGCGACCACAGGGCGCCGGCGAACAGCGGCGAGTTCAGTTGCTCGAGCGTCTGCTGCCGGTCGAGCAGCACCACGTCGTGGCCGTAGCGCGTGTGCAGCGCATGATCGTCGCGCAGATGCGCGACGTGCTCCGGCTCGACCGCCACCGTCATCTCGCCGTTCCATTCGATATCGGCATCGATACCGTAACGCGCGAGCGTGGCCTCGAAGCCGTCGAGGTTGTGATGGCCGAAGCTTTCGAGTTGCGCGATGTCGTTCGGGAATACGCGCACCGCGTTCGGCAAGCCGTGCATCACCGAGGTCGAGATGATCCCGCCCGCGCGGCCCGACGCGCCATGCGCGACGCGCCCCGCCTCGATCACCACCACGTCCAGTTCGGGCATCTGCTCCTTGGCCTGCACGGCGGCCCACAGGCCGGTGAAGCCGCCGCCGACGATCAGCAGATCCGCCGTGGTGTCGCCCGACAGCGCGGCTTCGGCCGGCGGCTCGGCCGGATTGTCGAGCCAGTACGGCATCAGCTTCGCGCCGGACAGCGCGCGCGCCGCGTCGGCCGGCATGGTCTCGCGCGCGGCGGATGGGGATGCCGTCGCGCGCGACGGTTCGGCGCCG
>NZ_BAAILN010000099.1:0-330 GCF_054589155.1 Burkholderia sp. 3C | reverse complement strand
TCAGCAGCTTGTCGTTCAGCTTTTTCCAATCGGCTTCCTCGCTGAAATCCGCCACGTAGTGCGTCAGATTGGCGGCCTCGGGCGCGAAACCATTCGGCACCGCACCGCCGTTCATCGCAGCGGCCACATCCAGTTTCTGCATCCGTGGCTCGGGATGTTTTTCCAGATCCGAGAGCACCTGTGCGCTGAAGCGATAGCGGGTAAAGGCCATCCACACATGCGGCACGTATTTCGGTCCCGAAATGGCAATCGTTTGTGCCGCCGAATCGCTGTGTATCGGCCAGCCGCATGTCTTGTTCAGCGGTTGGTCCATCGGCTTCGGCGGAACAT
>NZ_BAAILN010000098.1:0-817 GCF_054589155.1 Burkholderia sp. 3C | reverse complement strand
AGACACGCAGGTCGCGGTTGTTCTTCAGCGCCAATTCGATCAGTTGCTGCAAGCGCGGATCGGCGAAGAAGTTGCGCCAGCCGATGTCCGGCGCGGCCTGGCCTTGGGCGCTGCGCGCGTCGCTCGCGCCCGGCTGCGTCGCGTAGACACCGTCGGACGGGAACGAGCCCGACACGGGCGCATCCGGACGCTTGTAATGCGGCGCCATCGTGCAGCCCGAAGCGACGAGCGCGAACGCCATTGCCGTCAAAACGATTTTTCGCATGGTCATCAATGTTCCTGGTTGCCGTCGCCTTCTTGCGTGCGGTGTGCGTGTTCCTGCGCGAGACGCAGCGCCTGATCCGGGTCTTCCTTCTCGCCGCCGAAGATCGACCGCACCTTCACGAAGAACATCGGAATCATGAAGATCGCGAGGAAGGTGGCCGTCATCATGCCGCCGATCACGCCCGTGCCGATCGCGTGCTGGCTGCCCGAGCCCGCGCCGTTGCTGATCGCCAGCGGCAGCACGCCCAGGATGAACGCCAGCGACGTCATCAGAATCGGACGCAACCGCAGCCGCGCCGCTTCCAGCGCTGCTTCGACCGGGCCCATCTTCTCGGTAAGCTGCAATTCACGCGCGAATTCCACGATCAGAATCGCGTTCTTCGCCGACAAGCCCACCGTGGTCAGCAAGCCGACCTGGAAGAACACGTCGTTCTCGAGGCCGCGCAGCGTCGACGCGATCAGTGCGCCGATCACGCCGAGCGGCACCACCATGATCACCGAGAACGGGATCGACCAGCTTTCGTACAGCGCCGCCAGACACAGGAACACCACC
>NZ_BAAILN010000097.1:0-366 GCF_054589155.1 Burkholderia sp. 3C | reverse complement strand
CGTCGACCCGCGCCCGCACCTGGGCGACCAGGAAGGCATTGGTGCGGCCCGGCAGTTCGGAGACGACCGGCACGGATTGCGGCTGGACCGTCACGACGCCGACTTCCGGCGTGGACGGCGGCGGAGCCGCATTCTGCTTTCCGCAGGCGGCAAGCAGCGCGGCTACGGCTGCTGCGACAGGAATAATGCGATAAGAAACCCGTTCGACGCGCATGGAGCGACCTCTATAAGAATCAACGAAACGGCACCGGCCGGCGACACTGCGCCGGTTACGGTGCGGCAAACACGGGGACGACAAGCGCCGGCGCCGCGATCGCGGCGTCGGCCCGTGTCACGCTCGCCGCCGCTCGCCCTGAACGGGCGGCC
>NZ_BAAILN010000096.1:173825-176205 GCF_054589155.1 Burkholderia sp. 3C | reverse complement strand
TCATGGCGACCTCGAAACAATGAAGCGATGGAAAAACGACGCGGAGATAACGGCCCGCAAGCAGCGAGGCAGGCCGCGCGGCAGCCTCGGGGCCGCCGCGCGTCGCGGAGCAATGCTTAGTTGACCTTCAGTGCGCCGCCGCGGCCCAGGCCGCCGCGCACGTCCTGCGCCTTGTAGCTGCGCAGTGCCACGACCATCTTGTTCCAGGCGTCGATGAACGCCACGACCGTCGCCTTGCCTTCCGGCGTCGACGAGAAGCCGCCGAGCGCACCACCCGCGCCGCCGCCGAAGCCGGCCAGCGCCGCGCCCCAGTTGGTGGCCGTCGAGCTGCCTTCGGCTGCCGCGATCTGCACGGCCGAGCGCACGTCGAACAGCGTCAGCGTCACGACCGACGCCTTGCTCTTCAGCGTGCCGGCCAATGCGCCGATCCCGCCGCCGAAGATGCTGCCCACCGCGCCGCCCAGGCCGCCGATGGCCGAATCGTTGATGACGATGTTCGGTTCCATGTAGTAGTCGGCCGCGACGCGCTGGCCCTTCTGCTGCTTGGAACCGGCACGGTATTCGCCGGAATTGCGCTGCAATGCGGTGATACGCTGCAGGCGGGCATCGGTCTTCTGGTTGCCGACCGAGGTGATCACGAAGCAGTTCGACTGCTGCACGGCCAGGCGCAGCAGCGGATCGATGGTGGTGATCTTGGTGGCGCTGCCGAACGGACCGAACCAATCCGCGTTGCGGCCGTCGTCGACTGCGATCGTACCGAGCGGAGACGCACAGTGCTCGAGCGTCGTATCGGCGCCCGCGCTGGTCGCGCCGCCGGCCGCGCCGGTCACGCCGACGTTCTGGCCGCCGGGCGTCACCATGCCGCCGCACGCGGCGAGGGAAACGGCGAGCGCGGCGGCTGCCGTGATCCTGAGGGTGGAAGTGATGTTCATGTCGTTGTCGAATGATGTGAAACGATGTCCGGCTTACGCTTCGGTGCGAACCTCGATAAGCCCCCCGGCATGGTTCGCGAAAGGCAGGGTCTCCCCGTCGCGGCCCCCCATGCTTAGGAATCCGTCAATACCAGTACCAGGTCGTCTGTTGCCAGACGCCGTAGTAGGTGTAGCCGGAATTCCAATAGCCGTAATAGACGTCGCGCCATTGCGAACGCCATTTGAAATCGTCCTCGTCGGCCTTCTTGGCCTCGCGCGCCTGCTTCAGCAGTTTTTCGGATTCCTTGTCGCCACGGCCCGCGGCAATCGACAGCCACTTGTCCGCCTCGCGCGGATCGGAGCCCATCTCTTCGAGGCCGAACAGGTAGAACACGCCGAGCGCCTTCTGCGCGCGCAGGTCGCCGTGCTCGGCGGCTTCGCGCATCCAGTTGAGCGCTTGATAGCTGTCCTGACGAACGCCGTCGCCACGGAAGTAGCGCAGGCCGAGATCGTAGGCGGCCTTCGGCTGGGTTTTCGCGCTCTGCTTGAGGGCGGCGATGCGTGGGTCTTCCCGATCCTGGGCATCGTCCTTCAGTTCGGTGGTGACGACGTTCTTCGGGCGATCGGCGCAACCTTGATCGTCGCAGATGCGAACCATGTTGCTCGGCTGCGGCTGCACGCAGGCGGCAAGCGCCAGCAGCAACGACGGCACCATTAACAGGCGGAAATTCATGACGGCCCCAGCTCGAATCGAGTCGCTTCGACTGCCGGTTCGGACGCCCGCTACGTGCGGTGAATTGCCCGGCGCCGGGAAGGCGCGCAAGCCAAACGTTTCAAAAGTCGGCAGGCGCGCGGCCCGCGGTTTCTCTCTGCCGGAACTGTCTGGCGGTCGAACTGTCTCTCATGAGCGCAAGCGCTCGCCTGCGCCGGCCTGGCACCCGCGGCAACGAGCCATCGATCGACGATCCCTGCGGGACCCCACGCGGTTCGTCATCCTGAAGATGACGATATCAATTTGAGAATTCAGCGCGAGCCGTGTGTTTCCGGCTTTTCGTGAAGCTGAATCCTAAATTCTCCAGTCGAAAACGCGAGTGCCTTTCCGTCCACGATTCGTTTCCATGCGTCTCAATCGTATGGAATCCGGAACTTTGCATCCGGACGCACGGACGGCGATTTCGGGCATCATGGCGGCGCCCGCGTTGCTCGGCGGGCGCCGGTTGGCGCAGGCCGCCGGTTCGTACGAAACCCGACGGCACGGCCGGCATGGCCGCCCGCACGCACGCATCACGCCACCTCCATCACGCCACCTCCCGCAGAGAGTCAGCATGCTCCGTTCCCCTATCGCATTCGGCGCGAACCGGACGTGGCGCCGGCCGCGCCACGCATCGGCCACGTCCCTCATGGTTGCGTGCGCAGGCATCCTGTTCGCAATCGCGCCGCCCGTTTCCGCCCAATCGGTTCGAACCCAT
>NZ_BAAILN010000096.1:170205-173667 GCF_054589155.1 Burkholderia sp. 3C | reverse complement strand
CGCCTCGACGCCAAAGCGCTGTCGCCGGCCGGCCGCGCGGTCGAGGCGATGGGCTGGTTCGCGATGTCGGAGGCCTCGCTCGGCCGCTATCGCGTGGTGTCGTTCGCCAGCGGGTTCGATCCGGGCACGAGCGCGATCTGCACGCCGCACAACACCAACCTCGGCGTGTTCGACGGCGCGAAACTGGTTGCGCTCGCCTATCTCTCCCGCACCGCGCCCTGGCAGTTCGGCACGCTCGATCCGCTCGAAACCGGCGGCCTGCTGATTGGCGAGGGCGAACGCGTCGGCGGCCCGGTGGCCGAATTGCATCAGCAGGACGAAGGATTGGCGTTGACCGGCGTGGCCGCCTCGCGCTCGTTCTGCGGCGGGCGCGCGATGGTGCCGAACGTGTTCGGCAAATCGATCGCCGTGGCCCGCACCATCCTGATCGCGGCCGGCTGGCAACCGGTGCGCCCGGCGGAAAAGCCCGGCCCCGACGACGCGGCGGCCGACTTGGCGAAGCACGGCGTGATCGAGGCGGATACCTGCTCGGGCACCGGCGTCGGCTATTGCAGCTACCGCTACCGCAACGCGGGCGCCGCGCTGTCGGTAGTGAGCGTCGGCGGCGACCCGGACCCGCGCAACGACAACGTGGTCGGGGCCAACGCGCAATGCGGCCCGGCCGGCGCGCAGCCATCCCATTGAGCCGGCAACGATTGATCGCGCAATAATCGAGGAACCGGCGTATGGTCACGCTCCGACTGAACGCCGCCCGGCTTTCAGTTTCGTTACTTGCCGCTCCTCCCCGACTCATGACGCGATCTCTTTCTCAATCGGCGCTGCTCTGGATCGTAGCCGCCGGCTTCTTCATGCAAGCCCTCGACACCACCATCGTCAACACGGCGCTGCCGTCGATCGCGCACGCGTTCGGCGAGGCCACGCTGTCGATGCGCTCGGTAGTGGTGGCCTACACGCTGACCATGGCGATGCTCACGCCCGCCTCGGGCTGGCTCGCCGACCGCTACGGCACGCGCTCGGTCTACTTCGCCGCGATCCTGGTGTTCTCGATCGGCTCGCTCGCCTGCG
Organism: Burkholderia sp. 3C; assembly: GCF_054589155.1. Classification (NCBI taxonomy): domain Bacteria; kingdom Pseudomonadati; phylum Pseudomonadota; class Betaproteobacteria; order Burkholderiales; family Burkholderiaceae; genus Burkholderia; species Burkholderia sp. 3C. Next base: position 172,602 of record NZ_BAAILN010000096.1, on the reverse strand, counting down.
CGGCCTCGCACACCACCTCGCAACTGGTGATCGCGCGGATCGTGCAGGGCATCGGCGGCTCGATGCTGCTGCCGGTCGGGCGGCTCGCGGTGTTGCGCAGCGTGCCCGGCGAGGCCTATGTGGGCGCGCTCGCGTTCGTCTCGGTGGCGGCCCAGGTCGGCCCGATCATCGGCCCGACGCTCGGCGGCTGGTTCGCGCAGGCGCTGTCGTGGCGCTGGATCTTCTTCGTCAACGTGCCGATCGGCGCGGTCGGCCTGCTCGCCGTGTTGCGCTACCTGCCGGCGGACGGCCTCGCCGAGCGCGAGCCGTTCGACCTGATCGGTTGCGTGCTGCTGTCGCTGGCGATGCTGGCCTGCTCGCTCGCGCTCGACATGCCGGCCGTGCCCGCGCGCGGCATGTGGATCGCCGCGGCCACGCTCGGCGGCGCGCTGGCCGTGCTCGGCTACGTGGCGCACGCGCGCCGCCGCGAGCGCCCGCTGTTCCGGCTCGGCCTGTTCGCCGATCGCAAGTTCAGCACCGGCCTGATCGGCAACCTGGTGTGCCGGATCGGCACCAGCGCCGTGCCGTTCCTGCTGCCGCTGCAAATGCAGCTCGGTTTCGGCTATTCGCCGCTGCATGCGGGCCTCGTGCTGCTGCCGGCCGCGATCGCCGGCGTGATCACCAAGCGCTGGATCGCACCGCTCGTGAAGCGCTTCGGCTACGTGCCGTTCCTCAAGGTGAACACGTTGATCGTGGGCGCGTCGATTCTCGGCTTCGCGGCGATCGCCCCGCATACGCCGCTGCTGGTCGATCTCGCGTTGCTGGCCGCGTTCGGCGGCGCGAACTCGATGCAGTTCGCGGCCATGAACAGCGTCACGCTGAAGGATCTCTCGCACCGCGACGCGAGCAGCGGCAATGGCCTGTTCTCGATGGTGCAGATGCTCGCAATGGGCCTGGGCGTATCGATCGGCGGCGGCTTCGCGAGCCTGCTGGCCGGCCCCGACGGCAGCGAGTTGTTCGGTATCCGGATGAGTTTCCTGCTGGTCGGCGCGATCACGGTGGCCTCGACGTTCGTGTTCGGCTCGCTCGGCAGCCGCCCCTCCGTCGCCGGCACGCGCTGAAGAAAAAGCGCGAGCGGCCGGCCGCCGCCCCCGCTTTTTTGGCGACCTATACTTCGGACTTCGCCGAAGTGTAGTTCTGAAATCGCAAATACTTTCGACAAATTTGGCTCTCCAGAATGCTTCTCGACGCGGCGCCGACGGTGGGTCGGCAGGGCGGCACACCGATTCAGCACGAGGAGAGAACGATGAAACAGCACTGGATGGCAATGGGGTTCGCGGCGCTTGCCGGCGGGATGATCGCGACGGGCGCGCATGCGGCCGACGAGCAGGTCGTGAAGTTCGGGCTGACCGGCCCGCTCACGGGTTCGCAGGCGGCCACCGGCAAGGATGACGAGAACGGCGTGCGGCTCGCGATCGAGCGCCTGAACGCGCAGGGGCTGGTGATCGGCGGGCGCAAGACGCGCTTCGAGCTGATCTCGCAGGACGACGCCGGCGACCCGCGCACCGGCATGACGGTCGCGCAGAACCTGATCGACGCGAAGGTCAACGCGATCTTCGGCCCGTTCAATTCCGGCGTGGCGCTGCCGATCTCGGCCCCCGTCAACAACGCGAACATCGTGCTGGCCACGGTGGCGTCGAACCCGTCGATCACGCAGCACGGCTATCCGTTCGTATTCCGAATTTCCGCGAGCGACACGCAGCTCGGCGCGCGGATGGGCACGTTCGCCGCCAAACAACTGAAGGTGACGCGCATCGCCGTGGTGGACGACCGCACCGCCTACGGCCAGGGCCTCGCCGAGCAGTTCATCGCGGCCGCGAAGGCGAACGGCATCGAGGTGGTGGACCGTCAATACACCTCGGACAAGGCCACCGATTTCCTCGCGATCCTCACGCATATCAAGGGTGCCAACGCGCAAGGCGTGTTCTACGGCGGCTATTACGCGCAGGCCGGCTCGATGCGCAAGCAGATGCAGCGCCTCGGCATGAAGGGCTACCTGCTCGGCGGCGACGCAATGTGCAACGAGGAACTCGCGAAGCTCGGCGGCGATGCGGTGGACGGCAACGTGTACTGCCCGCAAGGCGGCCCGGTGTTGAGCCAGACGCCGGCCGGCCGGCAGTTCTCGGCCGACTATGCGAAGCGCTTCAACACACCGCCGCTGACCTACAGCGCGGCGCTGTACGACGGCGTGAACATCGTGGCGCAGGCGATGGTCAAGGCCGGTTCGACCGATCCGGCCAAGTATCGCGCGGCGCTGCAGGCGATCGACGCCGACGGCATCTCGGGCCACTACCGCTTCAACCAGGACCGCGACCTGACCGATTCGCCGATCACGATCTACACCTACCGCAACGGCAC
>NZ_BAAILN010000096.1:85156-170055 GCF_054589155.1 Burkholderia sp. 3C | reverse complement strand
ACGAAGCCCGGCCGCGCCGTTGCGCGGCCGGGCTTCGATCATCGTGCAGGAGGGACCCACGTGCAAATCCAGGATACCGACCTCAAGCTGCTGCGCATCTTCGCGACCATCGCGCAGTGCGGCGGCTTTTCCGCGGCGCAATCGGCGCTGAACATCGGCGCCTCAGGCATCAGCGAATACATGGCGCAGTTGGAAACGCGCCTCGGCCTGCGGCTGTGCGAGCGCGGCCGCAGCGGCTTCCGGCTGACCGACGACGGCGCGCGGCTTTACGATGCCGCGCAACGGCTGCTCGGCGCGGTCGAAATCTTTCACATGGAAGCGGGCGCGGTGCGCAACCGCCTGCAGGGCGTGCTGCGCTTCGGCCTGATCGAAGCCACGCTGACCGACCTGCATTCGCCGCTGCTGCCGGCGATTCGCGAGTTCGGCCAAAGCGCGCCCGAAGTGCGGCTCGACCTGCAGATCGCCGCGCCGGCCAGCCTCGTCCAGCACGTGCTCGACGGACAATTGCATCTGGCCGTGGGGCCGTTCCCCACGCGCACGCCGGGCATCACCTACACGCCGCTCTATCGCGAGGAACAGGGCCTGTATTGCGCGGCCACCCACCCGCTCGCCGCGCGCGCCGACGGGCAGGTGCCCGCCTCCGAGCTGGCCGGGTGCCGGCTCGCCGCGCGCTCGTATCTGGCCGAGCAGGAACTGGCGCTGCTGGGCCTGCCGCAGGCCGCCGCCACCGTCGACAACGTCGAGGGCCGCGCGATGCTGATCCTGTCGGGCAACACCCTCGGCTTCCTGCCGCCGCACTACGCGAAGCCGTGGGTGGATGGCGGGCTGATGCGCCGCATCGATCCGGCGCGCTACGCCACGCATCTCGATTTCGACATCGTCACGCGCAAGAACGCCGAGCCGACTCGCGTGGTGCAAGCGTTCCGCGAATGCCTGATCGCAGCGGCGGATGTGCTGGCGGGGCCGGCCGCGCGGTAAGCGCGAACCCGGCCCCGCCGGTTTGCCGCCTGATTTTTTACTTCGGGTGCCTTACTTTATGGCCTCGGCGTTGGCCGCCTCGGCGCGCCGCAGCTTGCGCTGGTGCATCACGCGGCCGAGCGTGTTGAGCAGCAGTTGCGCGGCCAGAATCGACGTGCTGCCCGAGTGATCGTAGTCGGGTGCCACTTCCACCAGATCGATGCCGATCACGTCGCCCTGCGCGGCCAGCCCGGCGAACAGCTCCAGCCCTTCGTAATAGAGCAGGCCGCCGTGGCTCGGCGTGCCGGTGCCCGGCGCGATCGACGGATCGAAGCCGTCGATGTCGATCGTCAGGTAGTAGCGCACACCCTTCGGAATCCTGTCGAGTACGCCCTGGATGCCGAGGCGGCGCAGGTCGCGCACCGAGATGATGTCGGAGCCCATCTCGCGCGCCTGCGCATAACCTTCGCGCGCCGTGGACGACACGTTGCGGATGCCGATCTGCGTCATGCCCGTCACCACGCTCTTTTCGGCCGCGCGGCGCAGCGGGTTGCCGTGGCCGTAGCGCACGCCGTGACGCTCGTCGACAAAATCGAGGTGCGCGTCGATATGGACGATATGGAACGGCTCCTGGCCGGCGAACGCGTTGATGCAGGGGATGTTGATCGAGTGATCGCCGCCCATCACCACCGGCAGCGCACCCGCTTCGAGAATCTTTCGCACACCGAACTCGATGTTGTCGTGGCTGCGCTCGGTATTGGTGTGGACGATGTCGGCGTCGCCGATATCGACGATCTTCACGTCCTCGGCCGGCAGATAGGTGACGTCGTCCTCGAAATCGTAGGCGCCGCCGTGGCCGAACGAGAACAGCGTGGACGCTTCGCGGATCGAGCGCGGGCCGAAGCGCGCGCCGGCGCGCCATTGCGTGCCGCAATCGAACGGCGCGCCCATCACGGCGATATCGGCGTCGATGTGATCCCAATCGAGACACAGCGGCGATTTGGCGAACGTGCAGATGCCGACGAACGGCAGGTTCAGGCGGCCGCTGTCGTAGGCGTTGGTGGACATGGTGGCTCCGTATCTAGGGGATCGGGCCAGTGTAGAAGTGCGACGGTACGGGAAAAATACCGGAATCGCGAAGCTCGTTTCGGCGATTGCCGAAGTGAACGGCTCGGAAGGCGGGTTCGGAGGCGGGCTCGGAAGGCGGGAAGCGGTTCGACGCGGCACGGCGGGCGCGCTGCGTCGAACCGGAGGCGGCAGGCTCAGGCCGCCGGCATGCGCGCCTGCAACGGCACGCTGAGGTCTTCCAGCTGTTCGCGCGTGAGCGTCACGTCGGCCGCGATCAGCGCGCGGCCCTGCACGTAGTCCTTGGTGGCGTTGACGGCGTCGAGCGCGATCACGCGGCCGCCGCGCAGGTACAACACGGCGAACGCGCGGGCCGCCACGTCGCCGCGCACGGCGACCTCGTCGTAACCATCGGGAATCCCGGCCATCTGGATGCGCAGGTCGTACTGGGTCGACCAGAACCACGGCACGCCCGGCTTCGGCTGCGGCTTGCCGACGATCGAGGCGGCCACGATCTGCGCGTGTTCGAGCGCATTCGGCACGCTCTCGATGCGCAGCGCGCTGCCGGTCACGAGCGGATGCACGCGCAATGCGCAATCGCCGATCGCGTACACATCGGGCAGGCTGGTGCGGCACTGCTCGTCCACCACCACGCCGTTGCCGCCCTGCGCGCCCGCGTCGAGCAGGCCCTGCACGGTCGGCACGATGCCGATGCCGGCGATCACCACATCGGCGGCGATCGAGCGGCCGTCGGCCAGCTCGACGGCCGTGACGCGCCCGTCCTGCCCCTTCAGCGCCGTGACCTGCGCGCCCGTGACGATCTCCACGCCGCGCCCGCGATGCTCGCCCTCGATGAACGCGGACAGCGCCGCGCCCGCGACGCGCGCAAGCAAGCGGTCCTGCGCCTCGATCACCGTAACGCGCACGCCGCCGAGCTTGGTCAGCGACGCGGCCGCTTCGAGGCCGACGTAGCCGCCGCCCACGATCACGACATGCTCGCGCCCGGCCAGATCGGCCTTCAGCCCGTCGATATCGTGCTTGCCGCGAATCACGTGCACGCCGGCCAGCGTCGCGCCTTCGCAGGCCAGACGGCGCGGCGCGCCACCCGCGGCCCACACCAGCTTGCGATAGCCGAGCGTGGTGCCGTCGGCCACGCGCACGCGGTGCGCCTCCGGCTCGATGGCCTCGACACGCTGCGACAGACGCACGTCGATATTGCGTTCGAGCCAGGCTTCGGCGGTGCGGAAGCGGATCTGCTCGCCGCCGCGTTCGCCCGTGAAGTAATCCTTGGTCAGCGGCGGCCGCTCGTAGGGCAGCTCGGCCTCGTCGGACAGCAGCGCGATGCTGCCGTCGAAACCGGCCTTGCGCAATTCGGCCGCGCAATTCGCGCCCGCATGCCCGGCCCCGACGATCACCACATCCAATACGTCCATGCTTGTTCCTCTGTTCTGTTATTGCTTCGATCCGGCCGGCGCGGCGTTTCGAACGCCTCGGCCTGGCAGCGGGTGAATCGGCGAACGAGAGTATCGCCGTTCGTTGCACCAGCGGCAACGGGTCGGACGTTCGGTTTCGGGCCGCGGGCCGGGCGCTCAGGCCGCGTCGTCGATCGACAGGCCCAGCGCCGCCGCCAGTTGTTTCGAAGTCCGCACGATCTGCGCGGCTTCCGGGTAGAGGCTCGCCTCGCTGCCCGCTTCGAGCCAGGCCAGCACGCGCATGCCGGCCGCCACCCCGGCCTGCGCGCCGAGCGGGCTGTCTTCCACCACCACGGCCTGCGCCGGCATCACGCCGAGCCGCTCGGCCGCCAGCAGATAGCCGTCCGGCGCGGGCTTGCCGGTCGCCACATCGTGCGCGCACACCGCCACCGTCAGGTATTCGCCGAGCGCCAGCGCGGCGATGCCCGATTCGAGCGTGTTGCGCCCGGCGTTCGACACCACCGCCTGATACAGGCCCGCGTGCTGCGCCGCGCGGCACAGTTCGAGCGCGCCCTCGCGCGCGCGCAGTTGCCCGAGGCTCGCGATGAAGGTTTCGAAACGCACCTGCGACCACGTCGCGAAATCGAACGCACGGCCATAACGCTCGACGCAGAATTCGTACGAGGCGCGGCCGGTCATGCCGAACGTCTGCGCGTGCAGCGCATCGTCCGGCTCCTCGCCGAAGTGGCGCAGCGCGGCCACGAGGGAGGCGTAATGCAGCGGCTCGCTGTCGGACAGCGTGCCGTCCATGTCCCACAGAATCGCGCGATACGGCAGCGGTGCGCCGGTGGAGCGGACGGGATTGCCGGTGTCGGGCAGGTCTGAATTGGGCATGGCGGTAGGGCGGCAGGCGGATGAGGAGGTGACGAGGATGCGGGCAAAGCGATTGCGTGCGCAACGTGTGCAGCGGCCCCGATTGTAGAACGTGGCGCGAACCGGCGCGGCCGTGCAGCGTGTCGCCGCACCTCGCACCAAACATTACGTTTTCCTATCGATTCATCGTTGCGCCGTGGAGACGCGCCCGGTTCGGCGGCGTAAAAGCAAGCCTTGATCCTGCCCCGTTTTACCTTCCAGACCGTCCCTCAACCGCCATCCGCGACAAACCGCCCCTTGCAAACGCTTATTACTACAAAATCTTAGAACAATCAGGGCGATCATTCCCGCACCGAAGCGAGCCCGAGAAATTCAAATAAATACAATAAATTCAAATACTTGAGAGAAATACGAGCGCGCCGGCCACGGACATTCCCACGTTGTGGTTTTTTGGCACCGGGTGGGCATATCAGGGAAATCCATTATCATTGCGCCCGGAACTATTCAAAAACTGATCGTGAACCCCGTCGCTTCTCTCGCCGCACCCGTATCGCTGGACCTTCCCGGTCCCGGTCCCATCATCAAGATGCCCTACGTCCAGACGGGCGAAGGCGATGTCGTCGTGTTCGTGCACGGCTCGCTGTGCGACTTCCGATTCTGGCAACCGCAGCTCGCCGGCCTCGCGACGCAATTCACCTGCATCGCGCCGAGCCTGACGCATTACTGGCCGGCCGAGCCGTCGGACGACCTGCCCGCCTTCAGCGTCAGCAACCACGCCGATCAAGTGGGCAAGTTCCTGCGCGGGCTCGACGCCGGCGCCGTGCACCTGGTCGGCCACTCGCGCGGCGGCAGCGTCGCGTTCCAGGTGGCGCTGCGCTTCCCGGACTTGGTGCGCTCGCTCACGCTGTGCGACCCGGGCGGCACGCTGACGGGCATCGAAGCCTCCACGCCCACCACGCTCTCGCTCGAAACCAAGCGCCTGCGCACGCGTGCGGTGTCGCTGATCGCCAATGGCGAAGTGGATGCGGGCCTCGAACTGTTCGTCGATTCCGTCAGCCGCGCCGGCTCCTGGCAAAAGAGCCCGCAAGGCTTCCGCACCATGACCACCGACAACGCCCGCACGTTGTCGATGCAACTGCGCGACCCGCTGCCGGCGTTCTCGGCCGAGGTGGCCAGCCGCATCGCCTGCCCGGCGCTGATGATCGACGGCGAGAACAGCCCGAAGCCGTATCGCGAGAACGCCGCCGCGCTGGCCGGCTGGATCGACGGCGCGTCGCGCGTCACGATCGAAGGCGCCTCGCACGGCATGAACATGGCGCGCCCGAGCGCGTTCAACCGCCACCTGGCGGCGTTTCTTCAGAACGTCTAAGCAGCACTGCATCGCAGTCCTGCCTAAAACGGCCGGCCCCGAGTTGATCGGGCCGGCCGTTTTGCCTGGATGCCGCCGGATCGACGCGCGCAAGGCCGCCCGGCACGGTAGAATCGCCAACGATTCTTATTTGCATCCTTCCGCGGCACCGCCATGCGTATCCTCGTCGTCGAAGACGATCCCGACATCCTCGCCAATATCTCCGGCCATCTGGGCAACCGCGGCCATATCGTCGATTGCGCGTTCGACGGCTTGCAGGGCTACGCGCTCGCCACCGCGCACGAATTCGACCTGATCGTGCTCGACCTGATGCTGCCGCGGCTCGACGGCTACAGCCTGTGCCGCAAGCTGCGCGAGGAAGCGCGGCTGGAAACGCCGGTGATCATGGTGACGGCGCGCGATACGCTCGACGACCGCCTCGAAGGGTTCGACGCGGGTGCCGACGATTACCTCGTCAAGCCGTTCGCGCTGGCCGAGCTGGCCGCGCGCGTGAAGGCGCTGCTGCATCGCACGCGCCGCCCGGCAGCACGCACGCTGCAGGTGGCCGATCTCGCCTACGACGTCGAGACGCGCACGCTGACGCGCGCGGGCGACACGCTGCGGCTGCCGCCCGCCCCGCTCAAGCTGCTGCAGATCCTCATGCAGGCCAGCCCGGCCGTGGTGCACCGCGCGCGGCTGGAAGAGGCGCTGTGGCTCGATTCGCCGCCCGACAGCGACAGCCTGCGCACGCACATCCACCTGATCCGCCAGGTGATCGACAAGCCGTACGGCGCGCCGCTGCTGCGCACCGTGCACGGCATCGGCTACCAGCTTCAGGACCCGCAGCGTGTGGAACCCTAGGCGCACGCTCGCGCGCCAGTTGATCCTCACCTACCTGCTGGTGGCGGTCGTGGTGGCCGCGCTGCTGTCGCTCGCCTCGCTGTGGGCCATCGATACGCTCGAAGTGCACTTGCAGCGCATCGACATGGGCATGGCCGTCAACCGGATTCGTGACGAATACCTGAACGGGCGCGACGTGGGCCGCGAGGATCGCTTCTTCCACGGCGCACCGGGCAGCAGCGCGTTTCCGCCGTGGCTGCGCGCGCTGCCGCCCGGCTTCAGCAAGATCGAACACGACGGCCGCCAGTGGCACGCGATGGTCGACGATCAGGACGCCACACGATATCTGCTGCTGCGCGACTACACCGAGTTCGAACACCGGCAGCAGCGCTCGCACTGGATCGCCGTGGGCACCATGGCCGGCGCGCTGATCCTGGCCTTCATGCTCGGCGGCACCATCACGCGGCGCTTCGTGCGGCCGCTGCTGCGGCTCGCCGCGCAGGTGGGCGAGCGGCCCGCGCTGCCGCCGCAAACGCGCTTCGCCCACGAATATCCCGACAACGAGATCGGCCGGCTCGCCGCCGCATTCGACGAAACCTACAACCAGCTCGAAGCGGCGTTGCAGCGCGAACGGCTGTTCACGGCCGACGTGGGCCATGAGCTGCGCACGCCGTTGATGGTGATTTCGAGTTCGGCCGAGTTGCTGCTCGACGGGCCGGGCTTGAGCGACGCGCAACGCAGCCGGCTGCAGCGCATGCACACGGCCACCAAGGAGATCGACCAGCAACTGGCCGCCTACCTGATGCTGTCGCGCGGCGCGGGCGACACGCACGGTTTCCTGATGGCCGGCGCGGTGGAAACCGCCCGCGACGAAACCGGCCGCTGGCGCGCGCTGGCCGCGCAGCGCGGCTTCGCGCTCGAACTGGAAACCGATGACGACACGGGCGACGAGGCTACCGTGCCGCGCTATCCGTCAGCACTGCTGCGCATCGTGCTGTCGAACCTGATCCGCAACGCGCTGCAACATGCCGACGGCGGCACGCGCATTCTGGTGCGCGCCGCGCCCGGCTCGCTCGAGGTGAGCGACGACGGCAAGGGCATCGCGTTCGAGGCGCAGGCGGGCGTATTCGCGCCGTTCGTGCATGGCGAGCACGCCGACGCCGGCAACCTCGGGCTCGGGCTGTCGCTGGTGCAGCGGATCTGCCAGCATCAAGGCTGGCGCGTCACGCTCGATTCCGCGCCGGGGCGCGGCTGCCGCTTCGCGATCGACCTGCGAACCGACGAGCCGAAGCGGCGCTTCTGACTCAGACGTCGGCCCACATCCGCAGCAGGTTGTGATAACTGCCCGTCAGTTGCAGCAGCGAGGCTTCGTCGGCGCCTTGCTGCGTGAGCCGCTGAATCGCCACGTCCATCTCCAGCAGCAGGCTGCGCTGCGCATCCTCGCGCACCAGGCTTTCGATCCAGAAGAACGACGCCAGCCGTTCGCCACGCGTGACCGGCGCGACGCGATGCACGCTCGACCCCGGATACAGGATCATGTCGCCGGCCTTGAGCTTGACGCGCTGTTCGCCGAACGTGTCGCGCACGACCAGTTCGCCGCCGTCATACGTATCCGGCTCGCAAAGGAACAGCGTCGCCGACAGGTCGGTGCGCACGCGCTCGCGCGATTCGCGGATGCCGCGCACGGCGTTATCGATATGGAATCCGAACGCTTCGCCGCCCGCATAGCGGTTGAACAACGGCGGGTAGATCTTCTTCGGCAGCGCGGCCGACATGAACACCGCGTGCTGCGCGAGCCGCCGAATGATCTCGTCGCCCACTTCGCGCGCGAGCGGATCGTCGCCGGACAACTGGCGGTTGTCCTTCACGCGCTGCGATTGCACGCCGGCCGTGACGCGCCCGTCCACCCAATCGGCCGCGCGCAGCCGCGCCGCGATCGCCGCCGCTTCTTCCGGGCTGAACACGCCCGGCACTTCCACCATCATGATTGCTCTCCCGTATGCGGCTGCATGGCGCCCATGCCTAGAACTTCACGTCGGCCGTCATCAGCACCGTGCGGCCCGCGCCGGGCACGCCGTAGATCTGATAACCGTCGAGCGACGCGCCGATCGCCGAATAGTAGAACTTGTTGAATAAATTCTGCACGTTGAGGCTGACCGTCAGATGCTTGTTCACGTCGTAGCGCGCGGCCAGCGAGTGCAGCCAGAACGCCGGGGCCTTCTCGTTGTCGGCCACGTACACCGGATGCTTGCCGTTCGCGCCGTTCACCGTGCTGCTGGTGTTGTTCTGGCCGCCAACATAGGCGTTGTCGGTGTAGCGGCGCGTGCCGACATACTGCACGCCGTAGCTCACGCCGAACTTCGGCGTGAGCTGGTACGACGTCCACAGGTTGAACGTGGCGTTCGGCACGTTGCCGGGCCGCGCGCCCTCGTTCGCGCCCTTCGTGATGCGCCCGCGCATGCCGGCGAAGCCCGCGAACGCCGACCATTTGTCGGTGATGTTGCCGGACATGCCGAGTTCGATGCCGTCCACGCGCTTCGGCGGCAACTGGCGCACCACGGTGGTGGTGCTGTCGCCGTAGTCCCACGAATCGCTCAGTTCGGTGCGGAACAGCGCGCCCGTGAGCGACAGGCGGCGATCGAACAGGTCCCACTTGGTGCCCACTTCCCAGGTCTTGGCCGTGGCCGGCTTGACGCTCTGGCTGGTGGTGTCGCCGTAGATCACGTTGTTGGTGGTGCCGCCCACCGCCGACGGCTGCGTGGCCTGGCTGTACGACGCATACAGGCTGCCGAACGGCACCGGCTTGTAGGTGATGCCGGCGCGGCCGCTCCAGGCGCCGTCGTTGCTGCGCGCGACGGTATGCGCGTTGGCCGCGCCGTTCACCTGCTTGACCGAGAAGCGGTCGTAGCGAATCGCGCCGTCGACGATCCATTTCGGCGTGAGCGTGACCGTATCGCGCAAGTACACGCCGCCGTCCGTCACCGCCGAGTAATCGCCCGCACCGCTTTCCACGGTCGGCACCGCGCCCATGCTGGTGCCGTACGAATTGCTCAACGACATCACCGGGTTGGTCGCCGGCCCGAGCACGGTGCGTGTGAGGTCGCCATAGCGCTCGTGATAGAACTCCGCGCCCGCCACCACGTCGTGATGGATATGGCACGTGTCGAACGACAGGTTCAGGTTGGTTTCGTTCGCAACGATGTCGTAGCGCTTCGAGGTGCCGTAGTTGTTGCCACGCATCACGGCCAGCCCGTTCATGTTCGGATCGAGCGCGTAGCCGCTGTACGACTGCACGCCCGCGCCGCTCGTGATCAGCGGGCCGGTGCCCACGTAGCCGAGCGAGGTGCCGGCCGTGCTGTTGAAGCGGGCCGGCGCGAGCACCGTTACACGGTCCGTCTGCTCCCAGCGCGTGATGTTGGAGATGCGCACGTTGTCGTTGACGTCGTGCGCCGCCTTCACCGTCACGCGGTTGGTTTCGGTGCGGTCCGTGTACAGGTTCGGGTCGCCGTACCAGGCGTTGCGCGCGACGCCCGGCATCGGCGCGCCGCCCGTGCCGCGCTGGATCGGAATGCCGCCGTCGGGCACGTTGTCGTCGTGCTGGTGCAGGTAGTCGATCGTGACCGTGGTGGGCGTGCCCAGCCCCATCGCCAGCGAGCCCGCCACGCCCCAGCGGTCGTAGTTCGTGACCGCCCGGCCGTCCACGTCGTTGCTGTGGCGCATCAGGTTCAGCCGCAGCGCCGTGGTGTCATCGAGCTGCTTGTTGAGGTCGGCCGTGACGCGCCGATAGCTCGCACTGCCAAGCGATCCCTGCAAATGGTAGGCGTCGCCCAGGTGCGCTTCCTTGGTGATCAGGTTGACGCTGCCGCCCGGCGCCGCCACGCCCGATTCGATCGAGCCGGTGCCCTTGAACACCTCGACGCTCTCGGTGTTGAAGGTGTCCATGCGGCTCGCCAGGCCCGCATCGCGAATGCCGTCCGCCGTGAAGCTCTGTTCGGACGAAAAGCCCCGGATCGTGAACATGTCGCCCCAGCCGAGATTGCCCTCGCCCGAGGTGAACGTGATGCCCGGCACGTTGCGCAGGACTTCCTGCAGGCTCTGCGCCTGCTGCTCGTCGAGCACCTTCTTCGGGATCACGGCCACGCTCTGCGCCATGTCGAGGATCGGCTGCGTGAACTGTTCGGAACGGACGAATTCGGTCTGGTAGGACGAACGCGATTCGTGCACGGAAACGGCCGGCAGCGCGGCGGTGGGTGAGGTGGCGGGTTGGGCCGCTTGAGTCGCTTGGGCCGCGTGGGCAGATTGCGCGGCTTTGGCCGTGGGCGCCGCCGTGTTGGCCACACCGCCCGGCTCCGCAACCGCCTGCGCCTGGGCCTGCGCGCCCGAGATCATCGCGATGCCGAGCGTCGCGCCCAGCATGCCCGTCAGCAGCCCCGACGGACGCTTCCCCCTTCCCCGATACGACAACATGCTTATCCCTTCGCTGTAAATACAAATGATTGTTGTTTGCGATACGGATTCTAGGGAGGGGAATGTCAACGATTCGTTAAGACTAACGAAATAAACATGAAAGGATTTCGAGGGCGTAGTGCGAGCGCAAGAATCGGGGCGTCGGGCGCATTCGTGTCGGTCACGATGGGGGCACTGTTCTTCTCCACCCCAAAGGAATCGCCATGCACTCTCCCCGTGAACCGATCGCCCCGCACGTCGCGAGCGAGCCGTCCATCCTCTATCTCGGCACGCCCGTGGTATTGATCAGCACCGCGAACGAAGACGGCTCGGCGAACCTCGCGCCGATGTCGTCGTGCTTCTGGCTCGGCTGGCGCGCCGTGCTCGGCCTCGCCGCCTCATCAAAAACGCCCGAGAACCTGATCCGCACCGGCGAGTGCGTGCTGAACCTGCCGTCGCCGGCCGAAGTGGGCGCCGTCGACGCGATCGCCCGCACCACCGGCTCCAACCCGATGCCCGAATTCAGGCGCGCGATGGGCTACGAGCACGAGGCCGACAAGTTCGGGCGGGCCGGCATGACGCCGATTGCCTCGGAAACCGTCAAGCCGCCGCGCGCGCTCGAATGTCCGATCCAGCTCGAAGCCGTGCTCGCGGCCACGCATGGCATCGGCGACGACAACCCCGAAACGCGTGGCTTCATCAGCTTGTTCGAAGTCCGAATTACCCGCGTGCATGTGCATCCCGACCTGCTGGTCGACGGCGACCCGAATCGCATCGATCCCGACCGCTGGTCGCCGCTCATCATGAACTTTCAGAAGTTCTATGGATTGCAGCTGCGGCAGGTGCATGGGTCGCGGCTCGGGGAGATTCCGGAGCGCATGTATCGCAGCGCGGATGTCGATCGGGCGCGGGGGGAGAAGCGGGTGGCGCGACGCGTGTAATACGCCGTAAATCTTGGCCGGAGTTCGGGAGCCGCGCCCGGTCAACGCAACCGTCTCCCGCTTCGTTTCCTGATGAACAAGATCAACGAAAACCGAGGAGATGGCGCGTGCGTCTGCAACGAACACTCATCTATGCATGGTCTCTGATGTTGGCCGCGATGTCGGCGGTGGCGGCGCAGGCCGATCCACCAGCCGCGGCGCCGGTCATGCGCGAACGCGATGTCGTGTACAGCCCCGTGCCGATCGTGCAGCCCGAGCGGCTGGAACTCGCCACGCCGTCCGGCGCGGTACAGGTGCCGATCGCGGTGTCGCGCGACTGGACCCGGCCGCAGACCGACATCACGCGCGCGGTCATTGTGATACCGGGATGGCCACGCCGCGATCTGACCTCGGGCGAGCACGCGGCCCGACTCGCCGGCCCCGATGCACGCGACGCGATGCTGATCACCCCACAATTTCTGACTGCGAAGGATATCGCCGCGCATCACCTGCCGGACACGATGCTCCGCTGGCGCGAAGATGACTGGCCGCGCGCCCAGTTGTCCACCGGCCCGGTCGCGATCAGTTCATTCGAGGTCGTCGACGAGATTTTCAAGCGGCTCGCCAACCGGGCGCTGTTCCCGAACCTGCGCTTGATCGTGCTGGCCGGGCACTCGGCGGGCGGGCAGTATGTGCAGCGCTATGCGGCGCTCGGGCGGGGCGAGGCCGATCTCGGCGGCGAACCGATCGCGATCCGCTACGTGGTCGCCAACCCCGCCACCTACCTGTATTTCACCGATGTACGGCCCGATCGCAACGGTGCCTTTGCGCCGTTCGACGCGAAGCGATGCCAGACGTTCGAGCGCTGGAACTACGGGCTGCGCACCGGCGTGCCGCCCTACGCGGGCGCGCCGGCCACGGCCGAGGCGGCGCAAGCCCGCTATTTGCAGCGCGACGTCGTGTACCTGCTCGGCACCGCCGACAACTCGCCGGACGAGGACTCGGTCGGACACAACTGCGAGGCCGACGCGCAAGGCCTCACGCGCTTCGATCGCGGGCGGGCGTACGACGCCTATATCCACATGCTCGATCCGCAAACGCGCCAGCATGTGATCGAAGCACGCGGCGTCGCGCATTCGAGCTGGCGGATATATGCGTCGGCCTGCGGGATGGCGGCGTTGTTCGACAAGCCGGGATGTAGTGAGGCGGTTTTGGAACGGCGGTGAGGGGATGGGGGCGTAATGCCATGCCCCCTACCGCCAGGCCCCCGCCCGCCCCCCTCGGCGCGCGGCGACCCGGCGTCACGACCCATCACATCACGATCAACAAGCCCGCAAACACCGCATACAACGCCCCGACCCAGGTCAGCCGGCGGCTATTGATGTGCGTGGCACGAAACACGAACTGCAGATAGATGATCGCGATGGCCGTCATCACCGCGGCCAGGACCGACGGCGTCGCCAGATGCCACGGCGTGAAGAACACGCCGAACGCGGTGGGGATCGTCGCCTGGATCATCATCGCGCCGCTGATGTTGGCCAGCGCGAGCCGCTCCTTGCCCTGCCGCACCCAGATCACCGCGTTCATGATTTCAGGCAGCTCGGTGGCGATCGGGCTGAACAGCAGCGCCGTCAATTGCGGGCTCATGCCGAGCCACGGCCCCACCGCCTCGATCTGATTGACGAACAGATGCGACGCGGCAAAGATCACCACCAGCGCGCCCAGCGTCTGCAGCAGCACCCAACCGAGCGCCGGATTGTCCGAGCGCGGACGCAGCATCAGCGGTTCGAGTTCGCCATGGTCCCCCCCATCGCCGTCGGCCGTCAGTTCGCGCCAGCAATACACGGCGTAGGCCGCGAGAAAGCCGATGCCGAGCAGCGGCTTGTACTGGAACACCACGAGGCCCACGCCGATCTTCACGACGAAGATCGCCAGGAACCACAGCTGGTCGCGGCGCAATTGCGCGGTATTGGCCTGCACCTCGCTCGCGCGGCCCAGGCGTTTCGCCACCGCGAGCAGCGAGACGCCGACCACGGCATAGGCCACGGTACTCAGCGCGAGCGGCCCGCCAATCGCGGCGCCCACGCCGATCTCCTTGGTGGCCGGCGAATCGCCGAACGCCACGGCCACCAGCGTGACGACGCTCTCGGGCAAGGCGGTGCCGAACGCGGCCAGAATCGTGCCGGTGGCCGTCTGCGTCAGGTTCAGCTTCTGGCCGAGCCATTCCACGCCATTGACGAAGGTTTCGCAGGAAAAGTAGATGATGCCGGCCGCGGCCAGCAACAGGACGAACGTCAGGATCATCGCGGGTACCCCGCAACGAAGACGACACCACGGCAGGAGGGATTGAGGGACATCTGTTGTTATCTCCACGGGCCAGGCGACGCAACCATGACGCTGCCTTCCAGCCCGGCCCGGGAGGAAGGAACGTCATAGGTCTCGCCAGGCCGTGGGACACACGGCTGCCGACGCCATGACCGGTTCAGGTCAATTATGTTGACGTCGGCGCTTTGCCGGGGCGGCAAAGCAGACTACTCCCCTAAGACAGGCCGCTATTCTAGCCGATGATTGTGACAGTCCAAATTCTTCAGGCGGCAGGACTGAACAATCGCCCCACAAAACACGGCATTCAATCGGGCAATGCGATGCCCGACAAACGCTCGCACGCGTCGAGCAGCGCGGCCTGCAAGGCGGTATCGTGCGTGGCCGGATCGGGCCGGCGCAGCTTGCGATGGAAGAAATACTGCCCGCTGACGCGCGCGTTCGCGTCGTCGCCGGCAGCCAGCCACGCCTGCGTGCGATGCGCCTGATCGAGATCGTCGGGCGCGCCGGCGCCGCCCATGCGCGTCGGCACCCAGCCCGGCTCCAGCGCGTTCGACAGCACCTCGGGCCAACGGCGCGCCACCGCGAAGGCGAGCAGCGCGTCGTAGAGCTTGCTCTCCGCGTAGGCCTGCGCACCGGCCCAGCGCCGCCGCGTCCAGTCCAGATCGTCGAGCGCGGCGCGCGTGCCGTGATGCATGCCCGAACTCAGATACACGAGCCGCTGCGGGCGCTGCATCAGCGCGGTGAGCACATACGGCGCCAGCACGTTGACGGCGAACACGTGCGGCAAGCCGTCGGCGGTCTCCACGCGCGGCTCGCGATAGCCGACGGCCACGTTGTGGATCACCGCGTCGAAGCGGCCCAGCGCATTGGCCTGCTCGGCCACCTCGCGCATCGCGTCGAGCGTGGCGACATCGCCCGTTACCACGGCCTCGGCGGCCGGGCATTGCCGGCGCGCCTCGTCGGCGCGCACGGCGTTGCGGGCATGCAGCACGACGCGATGCCCCTGGTCGGCCAGCAATTGCGCGGCCATCAGGCCGAGCCCGTCGGCCGACCCGGTGATGAAGATGCGTTTCATGGCGGCTCCTTGAGCGAAGGCGTTCAACATAACGGATTCCGAGCGATGCCGTGCCGCGCGGTTCAGCGCGCCACCAGGCCCGCCAGCACGGTGTCGAGTTCGATTTCGCCCACGCGATGCTCGCAGCCCGCGCCCTCGAAATCGATCCAGCCTTCGTTGAAGCCGTCCACCATCCGCATGCGCGGCAGCGGATGCTGCATGCCCTGCGAGCGGAACAGCGCGTCCCACGTATCGCGCGGCACCGGCTCCATCCGCACGGCATGCCCAAGCGCGGCCGCGAAGCCGGCGCCGATGTCGTCGGCGCTGTAGCGGCGCGGGCCTTCGAGTTCGACGATGCGCACGCCGTCCCAATGCTCGCGCAGCATGCTCGCGGCATGGCGGCCGATGTCGGCCGTCGCCACCATCGGAATGGGGTGATCGAGCGGCTGCAGGAACGACGGCACCACGCCCGCGCGCGCAGCCTCCACATCCCAGGACGCGTTTTCCATGAACCATCCCGCGCGCAACATGCCCACCGGCACGCTCAGCGTGCGCAGCATCGCTTCGGTCAGCTTCGAATTGTTGAGCAGGTTCGGCTCCTCGACATGCGCGCCGACCGTCGAAAGAAACACCACCTTGCCGGGCCGCGTCGCTTCGATCGCCTCGCGCACCGCCACGCTGTTCGCCACCGTATCCGGAAAGCCCGGCGCGGGATCGAAGTTCGACGGCGTCATCAGGAACACGCCCGTGGCGCCGCTGAACGCGCGCGTCATCGAGGCCGCGTCGCCGATCTCGGCGATCGCGATCTCGCAACCGAGCGCCGCCCAGCGCGCCGCCTTGGACGCGTCGCGCAGCACGGCGCGCACCGGTTGCCCCGCCGCCAGCAGCGTACGCGCCACTTCGCCACCCACCTTGCCGCTGATGCCAGTCACTGCATACATGGTTCAACCCTCCGGATCACTGAACGTTTTTGCCTGGGAGCGCATGGCACGCGAGGCGTGCTGCATGCGACCGACCGAAGCGTACGCCGCGCCCGCGCGCCGACGAATGGCCGCGCCGTCAGGACATCGATGACTCGGCGTCACGAGTGGAGGAGAACGGCACCCGTAACTGTCGAATGCAAAAACGGCGCGAGCCGAAGCATCGCGCCGCGTGGCAAGGCTGCCGCGAATCGCCCGTCAACGCGCGGGCGGCGGCTCCGCATCGGGCTGCACCGACGGCTCGGCCGCGGCGAACGCGGGCAAGGCCGACGCGTGCGCGTACAAGCGCATCAGCGTGGGATACGCATCGAGCGGCACGGCAAAACGTTTCGCATTCCAGATTTGCGGCACGAGGCACAGGTCGGCCAGCCCCGGCGTGTCGCCGAACACGCATCGGCCCACGCGCGAATCGGCCGCCAGCCGCCGTTCGAGCGACGCGAAACCCGTCTCGATCCAATGCGCGTACCACGCGCTTTTCTGCGCGTCGCTCACGCCGAGCGTGCCCTTCAGATACGCCAGCACGCGCAGGTTGTTGACCGGATGGATCTCGCAGGCCACCTGCAAGGCCACCGAGCGCACGAACGCGCGATCGGCCGGCGCGGCGGGCAGCAGCGGCGGCTCGGGCCAGCACTCGTCGAGATACTCGACGATGGCGAGCGACTGCACGAGCGGCGGCGCATCGCCGTCGATCAGCGCGGGCACGAGGCCGTCGGGATGGATCGCACGATAGGCCTCGCCCAGTTGCTCGCCGCCGCCGCGCAGCAGATGCACGGGCGCCTGCGCGGCGTCCAGCCCCTTCAGGTTCAGCGCGATGCGCACGCGATACGACGCCGAGCTGCGGAAATACGTATGCAGCGTGAGATCAGCCATCGCCGCGCTCCCCGCCGGCCAGTTCGATGCCGCCCGGAATGCCCGCGAGCGCCGGCAGGATCGTGCCGACGCACGGCCCGAAGCCGATCCGGTAGCCATCTCCCTGGCAATGGCCGGCGAGCGTCAGCGTATCGCCGTCCTCGATGAAGCTGCGCGTGCCGCCGCCGTTCAGCGCGAGCGGTTCCTTGCCGCCCCAGGTCAGCTCCAGCAGGCTGCCGAACGCATCCTTCTGCGGCCCGCTGATGGTGCCCGAGCCCATCAGGTCGCCCACGCGCGTATTGCAGCCCGACACGGTGTGATGCGCGAGCTGCTGCGCCATCGTCCAGTACATGTGCCGGAAGTTGGTGCGGCTGATGACGGTGGCCTCGCTCGCGCCTTCCGGTTGCAGCAGCACGTCGAGGCGAATGTCGAAGCCGTGCTCGCCCGCGTGGCGCAGATACGGCAGCGGCTGGGGCTCCTGCTCCGGCTGCGCGACGCGGAACGGCTCCAGCGCGTCGAGCGTGACGATCCACGGCGAGATGGTGGTGGCGAACGTCTTCGAATTGAACGGCCCGAGCGGCACGTATTCCCATTGCTGGATGTCGCGCGCGCTCCAGTCGTTGAGCAGCACCATGCCGAAGATGTGCGACTCGGCCTGCTCGCAGGCCACCGGCTCGCCGAGCGCGGTGGCCTGGCCGATCACGAAGCCCGTTTCGAGTTCGATGTCGAGCCGGCGGCATGCGCCGAACACCGGACGCGCCTGGTCGGGCAGCTTCAACTGGCCGAGCGGGCGCCGCACCGGCGTGCCGCTGACCACCACCGACGAGGCGCGGCCGTTGTAGCCGATCGGCATTTCCGACCAGTTGGGCAACAGCGCATTCTTCGGATCACGAAACATCGAGCCGATGTTGGTGGCGTGTTCCTTCGACGAATAGAAATCGGTATAGCCCGGAATCTCGACCGGCAGATGCAGCGTCGCGCCATCCATGCGCGCCAGCACGCGCTCGCGCAGCGCCGCGTCGTCGCGCAGTCGCGGGTTGTCGCGCTCGAACAGCGCGCTCAGTTGCACGCGCACCGCGCGCCACGCCTCGCGGCCGAGCGCGATGAAGGCGTTCAGCGCGGGTGCGTCGAACACCGTGTGCGCATCCGCGCCGGGCACCGCGAGCAGGCCGGCCTGCGCCAGCGCGCTCAGGTCGACGATCGCGTCGCCGAGCGCCACGCCCGCGCGCGGCTGCGCCGATTTCGCGTCGCTGAAGATGCCGAACGGCAGGTTCTGGATCGGGAAATCGCAACCGGCGTCGTTCGCCGAATCGAGCCAACTGCGCAGCGAGGGCGCGAGCGTGTCGTTGAGGTCGGTTACGGCGGTCATCGTTGCTCCGGGTTGAAGTGTTTCGTGAGGTCTTGCCAGCAGCGGTAGTAGTTCGCCTGCAATTGCGAGGTATCGAGCGCGAAGCGCGTCGGGCGGATCAGCGTGCGCGTCTCGAACATGAAGGCCATCGTGTCGCCCACCTTGTGCGGCGTCGATGTATCGGATGCCGAAGCTTTCTCGAACGTGCCCGCATCCGGCCCATGCCCCGACATGCAGTTGTGCAGGCTCGCGCCGCCCGGCACGAAGCCGTCGGCCTTGGCGTCGTACGCGCCGTGCACCAGGCCCATGAACTCGCTCGCGACGTTGCGGTGGAACCAGGGCGGGCGGAACGTGTCCTCGGCCGCCAGCCAGCGCGGCGGGAAGATCACGAAATCGAGAGTGTCGACGCCCGGCGTGTCGCTCGGCGCCTGCAGCACCAGGAAGATCGACGGATCGGGGTGATCGAAGCTGATCGAGCCGATCGTGTTGAAGCGGCGCAGGTCGTATCGGCACGGCGCGTAGTTGCCGTGCCAGGCCACCACGTCGAGCGGCGAATGGCCGATCTTCGCGCGCCAGAGCCGGCCGTTGAGCTTGGCCACCAGTTCGAATGCGCCTTCGCGATCCTCGTAGGCGGCGTGCGGCGTTTCGAAATCGCGCGGGTTGGCCAGGCCGTTCGAGCCGATCGGGCCGAGGTCGGGCAATTGCAGCGCCTGCCCGAAGTTCTCGCAGATATAACCGCGCGCCTCGCCGTCCGGCAGCACCACGGTGAAGCGCACGCCGCGCGGAATCAGCGCGACCTGCTGCGGCTCGACGTCGATCCGGCCCAGCTCGGTGGCGATGAACAGGCGGCCCTGCTGCGGCACGATCAGCAGCTCGCCGTCGGCGCTGTAGAAGAAGCGGTCCTGCATCGAGCGGTTCGCGGCGTACACGTGGATCGCGCAGCCGTTCATCGCGGCGGCCGAGCCGTTGCCGGCCATCGTCACCCAGCCGTCGATGAAATCGGTCGGCTCGGCCGGCATCGGCAGCGGGTCCCAGCGCAACTGGTTCGGCGGCGTGGGCGGCACGTCGGCCGAATCGGCCGCGAACTCCGAGACGAGCGCGCGCGCACGCTCCAGCGGCTCGAACGGCAGATGCACGGCGGCCGGGCGAATCCGGTACAGCCAGCTACGGCGGTTGTGGGCGCGCGGCGCGGTGAACGCCGTACCCGACAACTGCTCGGCATACAGGCCGTATGGCGCGCGCTGCGGCGAGTTGCGCCCTTCGGGCAGCGCGCCCGGCAGCGCCTCGGTCGCGAAGTGGTTCGCGAAGCCGGGCTGGTAGCCGGTTTCGCCCGGTCGGCTCAAGTCCAAGGTCATGTTCGATCTCCGGTCCGGCGACACGCGACATGCGCTCGCCTCAGCAAATTTTTACGCATTGTATAACTCATTACGCATAAATTAATCTGCGTTTACCCGTAGACGGTGGGCGAGCGCGTGTCGCGGGATCGCCTCGCGAACGGGGAGCAATGGGCGTGCGCGGGCCGTGGCGCGAGGCGCGCTGGAAGAACGGGAAGACGAGCAGAAAACCGAAAAGCGTGGCAGCGAAGCGAACGCCCCGCCGGCAGGGAATCAAGGGAGCCAGGCCGCCACGACGGCGGCCCGGCGATGCTCAGGACGCGTCGAACATCCCGAAGTAGAGAAACGCGCCGGGCGGCTGCGCGCGGTCGAGCGCACCGCTCGCGCCGACCTGCGCGAGCGCGTCGACGGTCTGCTGGCGGTTGGTCACGAGCGTCCAGTCGGTGGACGACAGCGTGTCGGCGGCGGCCTCGTTCGGCTCGCCCGGCTCGATCATGTCGGCCGGCAGCGCGTGCAGCACGTCGAGCAAGCGCGCCGGCTCCGGCGACAGGATCAGGAAGCCCTCGTTCGACACCGACGCCTGGCCGATGCCGAGCGCCTCGCAAATCGCCCGCTTGGCCGGCGCGGCGCGCGCCTGCTCGACACGGCTGCGCTCGGCGGCCTCGCGCGCGGAGGCCTCGACGATCACGCCGCCGGCGATCAGCGGCTGCGTCGATGCCCACGCCTCGGGCGGGCAGCCCTTGTTGGCGGGCACCAGCGGAATGAACGGATTCATCTCGGCCGGATACACGCGGCACACCATCGGCCGGATCTCGTAGGCCGTGCAGCGCATGGCGTCGTCGAGGTTCGGGCAAGGGCCGGAGAACGAGGCGGCCAGCGTCATGTCCACGCGAATCGGCAGCGAACCGCTCGCGGCGGCAAAGCTGCGGTCGCGCTTGTAATGGCCGAAGGCGTTGTCGGGTTCGGGTTCGGCGAGCCAGGGCACGGCTTCGCAGAGGATGTCGACGCGGCCGCCGCGTTCGAGCCAGGTGCGGGCTTCGGCGGGCGTGACGGGCAGGCGCAGGTCGTGGCAGCAATTGCCGCACGACGTGCAATGAAACGGGATATCGCTCAACGGGGACCTCGTTCGTCGCGTCGGCCGCTGTCGTGTCGAATGCGGCCTGATTCTGGCGACGAACTATAGCGAGTTTCGGGCGGCCGCGTGTGGCCCTTGATTGGCCCCTGAACGGCCGCCGAAACTACGCGCCTCGCGCTGCGGCGCTCAACCGGCCTCGGGGGCGCCGCGTTGCGGCTGGACCACGCGCGGCGCGGGCTGGACGGCCAGCACGGGCGCCGGCACCGGAGCGGGCGCGGAGATCGGAGCCGAGACCGGCGCCAGCGCCGAGATCGGCGGCGGCGGGCAGGCCGCGCCGGCCGGCTGCACGCCGAAACCGATCTGCGGGGCACCCGCTTCGGCCGCCGCGATCACGGCGGCGCGCACCTCGGCCCCGGCCGCGCGCTTCGGCCGCGATTCGATCTGCACGCGCGACCAATCCACACGCGCCGCCGAGCGCATCTGGCCCATCAGCACGGCGTGGATCTGGGCCCACACGCCGGCCTGCTGCCAGTCGCGCAAGCGCCGCCAGCAGCTCATGCCCGAGCCGAAGCCCATCTCCTGCGGCAGTTGCCCCCACGGAATGCCGGTTTCGAGCACGTACAGGATGCCGGCCATCACGGCACGATCCCCCAGCGGCTTGCGGCCCGGGTAGCGCGTGCGACGCGCCTTGGCCGGGGGAATCAGAGGCTGGATCATCGACCACAGCGCGTCGTCAAGCGTCGGCATCGCTTCGTTCATGGCTCTCTCGGATTGGGATTCTCGGTGCTCATTAAAGCGAGCCACCCTGCCCTTGTCTGTCCTGTAAATCCGGTCCACGCGCAAGATCGGCAGGCCCGTGCGGCGGGCATTCTGTGATCGCACGCGGCGCCTCGCCCGCCCCGCCCGGCGCGGCTCCCAGCCGCAGCGCACCCGCCCGCTGTGCGAAAATGCCGACACCCCAGCCCGGAGAGCCCATGGCAGCCCCGATCCCGTCTGTTTTCGATGCGAACGACGCCGACTGCGCACGCGAACCCATTCACATCCCCGGCGGCATCCAGCCGCACGGGTTCCTCCTGTCGATCGACGACGCTGGCCGCGTCCTGCAGGCCAGCGAAAACGCCGTCGAACTGGTGGGCGGCACGCCCGACGCGCTGCCCGGCCGCCCGCTAGCGAGCTTCGTCGGCGCAACCTGGGCGGCCGCCATCCTCGCCGCGCTGCACGAGCACGATCCGAACGGCCTGCCGCTCTACGTCGGCTCGATGGACGACCCGCGCACCGGCCGCCCCCGCCCGTCGCCGTTCGCGATCATCGTGCACCGCCACGATGGCCTCGCGATCGTCGAACTGGAGCCCGCGCGCGGCACCACCGAGGTGTTCTCGTCGATGTATCCGCTGGTGCGCACGTTCATCAACCAGTTGCAGGACGTGCAGACCACCGCCGGCCTGGCCGATCTGGCCGCCAGCGAAGTGCAGCGCATCACGGGCTTCGGCCGCACGCTGGTCTACAACTTCGACGAGCAGGGCAACGGCCACGTGCTGGCCGAGCGCATCGAGCCGGGCTACGCGTCGTACGCCGATCAGCACTTCCCGGCCTCCGACATCCCCTCGCAGGCGCGCGCGCTGTACGTGCGCAACCGCATCCGCCTGATCGCCGACGCCGATTACCGGCCGGTGCCGCTGGTGCCGCCGCTTCATCCGTCGACGGGCCGCCCCACCGACCTGACCTACGCGTCGCTGCGCAGCGTCTCGCCGGTGCACGTGCAGTACATGAAGAACATGCGCACGTATTCGTCGATGTCGATGTCGATCGTCGTGCGCGGCAAGCTGTGGGGGCTGATCTCGTGCCACCACGAAATCGCGCGCGTGCCGCCGTTCGAGGTGCGCACGGCCTGCGAGCACATCGCGCAGGTGCTGTCGCTGCAGATCGAGGCCAAGGAGGATCACGCCGAGGCCGAACTGCGGCTCGACCTGCGGCACATGCTGGCGCGGCTGCTGGCCTCGATGGCCGATACGGAAAGCTTCGTCGACGCGCTGGCCGCCGACCCGAGCGACCTGCTCAAGCTCACGCATGCGGCGGGCGTGGCGATCGTGTTCGAGGGCCGCGTGGTGCTGGCCGGCGTCACGCCGCCGGAGGCGCAGGTGGGCGAGCTGGTCAAATGGCTCGACACCCAGATCGAGGAAGTGTTCTGGACCGACAACCTCGCCCGCGACGTGCCGGTGATCGAGGCCAGCCCCGATTACGCGGGCGCGCTGGCCGTGTCGATCTCGCGCCTGTTCCGCAACTACATCGTGTGGTTCCGGCCCGAGGTGGTGAAGACCATCAAATGGGCCGGCGACCCGCGCGAGAAGCTCGCGCCGATGGCCGATTCGCTGTCGCCGCGCAAGAGCTTCGACGTGTGGACCGACACCGTGCGCGGCTTCTCCCCGCCGTGGCGGCCGGCCGAACGCGAGATCGCGCTCGATTTCCGCGCCGCGCTGCTCGGCATCGTGCTGCGCCGCGCCGAGGAACTGGCCGAGCTGGCGCTCGAACT
Organism: Burkholderia sp. 3C; assembly: GCF_054589155.1. NCBI lineage: Bacteria > Pseudomonadati > Pseudomonadota > Betaproteobacteria > Burkholderiales > Burkholderiaceae > Burkholderia > Burkholderia sp. 3C. Next base: position 146,699 of record NZ_BAAILN010000096.1, on the reverse strand, counting down.
GGGCCGCGCCAACCAGGAACTCGAAGGCTTCTCGTACACCGTCTCGCACGACCTGCGCGCGCCGCTGCGCCATATCGTCGGGTTCGCCGATCTCCTGCAGGAAATGGAGATGGCGAACCTGTCCGAGCGCGGCCGGCACTTCGTCGATCGGATCGTCAACTCGGCGCGGGTGGGCGGCAAGCTGGTGGACGACCTGCTGTCGTTCTCGCGCATGGGCCGCTCGGCGCTGCGCCCGCAGCGCGTGGATCTCGACGCGATGCTGGCCACGCTGATGGCCGACGCCGACAAGGACGCCGCCCCGCGCAGCATCGTCTGGCAGGCCGGCGCGCTCGGCGCGGTGATGGCCGACCCGGTGCTGATCCACCTGGTACTGCGTAATTTGGTGGAGAACGCTGTAAAATTCTCCGCCTCTCGCACCCCCGCGCGCATCGAAATCGGACGCTACGCGGGCCAACACGAACTGGCCGGGCAGGACGTGTTCTTCGTCAGCGACAACGGCGTGGGCTTTGACATGCGCTATGTCGACAAGCTGTTCGGCGTGTTCCAGCGGCTGCACCATGTCGACGAATTCGACGGCACAGGCATCGGTCTTGCTTCGGTGAAACGGATCGTCGAGCGACACGGCGGCCAGGTATGGGCGCACGGCGAGCTCGAACAGGGCGCGACGATCTCGTTTTCATTGCCGCGGGTGTTTGCCGGCTCGGAGACGGAATTCGAGGAAAGCGCGAACAGCGCCGCCGCCCGGCTCGAAGCGCTGGCACCGGCGCGACGTTCGAAACCGGTGCCGAAAGATCAGAAATAACGCGTATCGCACGACAGCCCGATGCGGGCCTCATCCCGGCATCGGCAATTCAAGTAACGGAGCAAGTGTGTTAAGACCGATTCTTCTGGTGGAAGACAACCCTGACGACATCGAACTGACGATGATCGCGCTCGAAAAGACGCGGCTCGCGAACCCCGTGGTTTCGGTGCGGGACGGCGAGCAAGCGCTGCAGTTCCTGCGCCGCGAAGGCAAGTGGGCCGATCGGCCCGACCAGAGTCCGGCCGTGATCCTGCTCGACAAGAAGCTGCCGAAGATCGACGGGCACGAAGTGCTCAAGAGCGTGCGCGGCGACGCCAGCCTGCGCCACATTCCGGTGGTGATGCTCACGTCGTCGCGGGAAGAGCAGGATCTGCTGCGCAGCTACGATCTCGGCGTGAATGCCTATGTCGTCAAGCCGGTGGCGTTCGACGATTTCATGGCCGCGATCAACGATCTCGGCATGTTCTGGGCGGTGCTGAACGAACCGCCGCCCTACCAGCAACGCTGACGCCGCCGCGCGAGGCCTGCCGCGCCTCGCGTCGCCGCTTTGCGGCAGCCCTTGCCGGCCACCCCGGTCAGACGAACTTCGGCAGGCGCACACGGAACGTCGCGCCTTGCGCCGGCCCGTCGCTCTCGGCGACGATCTCGCCGCCCTGCCGGTCCATCAGATTGCGCGCCAGCCACAGGCCGAGGCCCAGCCCGGCAACGCGGCCGCCGCCGTCGACGGTGGATTGCTGGAAGCGCTCGAATACGCGCTCGTGCATGCCGGCCTCGATCCCGCGGCCGGTGTCGCTCACCACCAACTCCACCTGATCGCCCACGTACGCGATCGACACCTCGATGGTGCCTTCCTGCGTGAACTTCACGGCATTGGTCAGCAGGTTCCAGACGATCTGCTTCATGCGGTGTTCGTCGGCCATCACGGTGGCCGGCATCAGGCGGTCGGCGAGCAGCGTCAGCCCCTTCGCCTCGATCATCACCCGCATGTCCTCGATCACGATACCGGCCAGCGCACCGAGATCGACCGGGCGCGGGAACACCGACAGCTTGCCGGTCACGATCGCGCCGCTGTCGAGCAGGTCGTCCACCATGTGCGCGAGCTGGCGGCCGTTGCGGTTGATCACCTCGCCCGCGCGCGCCACCAGCGACGGCTCGGGCGAGCGCCGCATCAGTTCGCACCAGGTCAGGATCGCATTGAGCGGCGAGCGCAACTCGTGGCTGACCGTCGTGATGAAGTGATCCATCGCGGTGGCCATGCGTTCGCTTTCCTCGCGCGCGCGCTTCTCGGCCGCCGCCGTGGCCTGGCTTTCGAGTTCGGCCTGCTTGCGGTCGGTGATATCGAGCGTGAAACCGAGCACCGAACTGAGCACGCCGTTGCCGTGATAACGGGCCACGCCGCGCACGAGAATCCAGCGCGGCGCGCCGACCCGCCAGCCCACCCGGAAATCCACCTCGAACTGGCCGTGCGCGTCGAACGCCTGCGTCATCGCCGCGTGCAGGCGGGCGCGGTCGTCGGGATGGACGATCTCGTCGAACCAGCGATCGCGCGTGAGCGCCTCGTCCAGCGCCACACCGAGATTGGTGCGGCACTGGTCCGTGCATTCGATGCGGCCGGTCAGCGGCTCCAGCTCCCACGCGCCGACCTGCGAGAACGCCATCGCGATCTCGAGCCGTTCCTGGTGCTCGCGCAACTGGGCGCGCGCCTCGTCGGCCACCACCTGGCGCAACTGCGCCTGCGAGCGCAGCTTGGCGCGCTCGCGCTGATCGCGCTCGTACTCGGCCACGTGATCGGTGGCCTCGCTGACGAGCACCGCCATCGCGCCGGTCAGCACCGAATCGGCCGATACCAGCGGCGTGGTCTTGATGCGCCAGTAGCGCGGCACCTGCGCCGGCTCGCCGCCTTCGGACGGCATCGGCATCTCGTAGCGGAACACCGGCGACCATGACGATTCGCGACCCGGCGGCGCCTGCAGGGCGTCGTCGAGCCATTCGCGACGCGCCTCGCGCTGCGCGGCCGTGCCGAACTGGTTGATATCGTGGATGTGCAGGCCAACCACCGCGTCGAGCGACACGCCGAGCAACTCCAGATAGCGGCGGTTCGCCAGCACCACCTCGTGCCGCGCGTTGACGATCAGATAGGCTTCGGGCAGGCAATCGAAGGCGGCGGCCGCCGCGCTCAGGGCGGCGATGCCATGTGAAGGGCCGAGGGCGTCGGCGCGGAAATCGTTCATGGTCGTGCAGCCCGCCTCACGCCGCCACGGTGGCTACGCGATGCGCACCGGCCAGGCCCACCAGGCGATCGAACGCATCGCTCGCGCCGCGGCACGCATCGGCGATCTGGGCCGGCGTCGCCACTTCCGCGGCCAGGCTGCGCACGAACGCCTTCCAGCGCGCCGACAAGCCGTGGCGGCCGGTCGCGAGGAAGCCGAGCGGATGCGGCGCGAGCCGCTCGTGCAGGCGCTGGTACAGCACCGCGCCGCCCATCTGCGAACCCTCGATCACATAGCTGACGCCCCAGCGGTAGGCGCTGCTCGCGCCGGCCGGCCACCACGGCGCAACCGCGGCCGGGCCGGGCGGCACGGCGTGGTGCGGCGCGGCGGCCAGATCGGCGTCGATCAGCGCGACGCGGCTCACGGGCGGCAAGGCCGCCGGATGCGCGGCGGCGCCGTCGCCGCACGCGGCGAGCCACGGTTCGAGCGGCGCGAGCCAGGCGCGCAACACCAGCAGATGCGCGAGGTAGTCGCGCAGGTCGGCCGATTGCGCCGACAGCGGCATCAGGTGGTGGAGTTGTTCGTGCTGCTCGCCGGTCGCGTCGCGCAAGCCGGCCAGCACGGGGGGGATGGCGGAAGCGGCGGAACCGGCGGAACCGGCGGAAGCGGACGATGCGGAAGCACGACCGGCGGCTGACAGCGCGCGAGCGGTATCGGCGGCAGGCGCTGCCGCGCTCCCGGCCATGGCGGGGGACGGCGATGCTGCGGCGGCATCGGCCAATCGGGATTCGTCCGGCATCGGAATCGGTTCCTCGGTTGAACTCCGCCGCGAGCGGCATGAAACGCGGCGGATGAATCGGTCAGCGCACCTGGCGCGGCGCGCCGCCGACACCAGCGCGACTATCTCACGCTCATGCCGGCGGCGCACGTTTTAATCACCTGCGAAGCTCGCCCTTTGGCGGCGGCTCAACCTGCCCCATCCTCGCCGAGACGCCGCTTGATCATCGCGTGCAGCGTGTCGAACGCCAACGGCTTGCGCGCGTAGTCGATCGTCGGATTGTGGGCCAGCGGGAAATCGAGCGCCGCGCTGCAGAAGATCACCGGGATCGCCTGCCAGCGCGGATCGCCCGCCAGCGCCGCGCACAGTTCGACGCCCGACATCACCGGCATCATGTAATCGGTGACGATCAGATCCGGCACGGTTTCGCGGATGCGGTCGAGCGCGATCGCACCGTTCGACGCCGTGACGACCGCGTAGCCGCATTGCTCCAGCAGCAGACGCCACACGGTCAGCATGTCGAACTCGTCGTCCACGACCAGGATGGTTTTCATCGCCGGCTAGCCATCCGTCATCGGCCGGTGCAGCATGGTCGTCAACCCTTGCGACGACAGCAGGCCCGACGCGCCGATCGCGTTCGGCGTGACGTCGAGGCCATCGGAGGTAATGATCAGTTCGCGCAGCGAGGTGTCGTGCGCGCTCTCGCGCTGCTTGACCACCGACACCATGCGGCGCAGGCGGCCGTCGGCCTCCACGTAGCGCAGCAGGATCAGGTTCTCGGTCAGCGCCGACAGCCGCATGCCCTTGCCGTGCGCCGGGTCCGCATAGAGCGGCAGTTCCTCGGTCAGCAGCGTGGTGATGCCCGAATCGCGCAGCGCGTGCGTGAACGCGTTCAGGAACAACCCGAAGCGCGCGGGCCGCAGCGCCGAATCGCGGAAGCCTTCCATGCCGTCGATCACGAGCCGATCCGCGCCCGAGCTGCGGATCAGATCGAGCGTGGTGGCGGCCAGTTCGTCCACTTCGAGTTCGACGGCCGGCTGCCACTGCATGATCAGCCGCCCGTCCGCGAAGCCCTCGCGCAGCCGGATGCCGACCGTTTCGGCCTTGCCCACCAGCCGCTGCGGCGATTCGTAGAAGCCCAGGTACACCACCTTCTCGCCGCGTTCGACGCCGGCCTGCAGGAACTGCAGCGCGAGCAGCGTCTTGCCGACGCCGGCCGGGCCGATCAGCGTGGTGGTCGAGCCGCGCACGAAGCCGCCGCCGAGCAGGTGATCGAGGTGTGGCAGGCCGGTGCCGAGCCGCTGGCTCAGGTCGCGTTCGTCCTCGAGATTCGCGTAGCGCGCCTCCAGGCGCGGATACATCGCGTGGCCGCGGCCGGTGATGCGGAAGAAATGCTTGCCGAGCATGTGATTGCGCGCGCGCATCTTGTGCACTTCGATCTCGCGCGCGCGGCGCATGCCGTCGCTGTAGCGGTTCAGTTCGATCAGGCCGTCCACCAGCGTGTGTTCGGGGTGCGGCTCGTTGCCGGACAGCGGCGCGAGCAGCAGCGTGGTGCAGCCCATGGCCGCCACCAGCGCGTTGAGCTCGTGGATGAACTTCGACAGCGACAGCTCGGTTTCGCTGAATTCGCGCGCGCTGCGGAAGCCGTCGATGATCAGCAGGCCCGGGCGGTAATGCGTGAGGCTGGACGCGATCAGCTTCAGGAAGCCGTCGAGGCCGTCCTTCATCAGCTCGTGATAGCCCGACACGAACATCATCTGCTGGGCGACGGCGGCCGGGTCGAAGAATTCGAGCCCGTTCAGGTGGCCGAGCAGCTTGTCGTGCGATTCGGCGATCAGCGTCATGTAGAGCACGCGCTCGCCGCGCTTGACGCGGTGGAAACCGATCTGGCTCGACAGGATGGTCTTGCCCGCGCCGGCCATGCCTTCGATCAGGTAAAGGCCGCCACGCACCAGGCCGCCGCCGAGGATCTCGTCGAGCCCCGGCACGCCCGTCTCCACGTTCTCGGGCAGCCCCATGCCGCGCGGTGCGAGCGCCCCGGACGGCGTGCTCGATTGTGGGTCGGGCGCCGGATGTTGCGGCTCGGATTCGTCCTGGATCATGTTCAGTCGTTCAGATGTCGATGGCAGTCCCGGCGGGCCGGGCACATGCGCGCCCGATGATGGCGGCGGCGTTTGAGTCCCGCGATTCTAACGTGCGCGGTGCGGGCCGCTCGTCTTTAATCGCAGCAAAAGCCGCGCCCGGCGGCAACCGGGCGGGGGGACGTCGGGGTGGACGCAGGCGCTGGGCGGGTTGGCGGTGGGCAGTTCGGCGCTGGTGCTCGGTGCTCGGTGCTCGGCTTTCGGCTTTCGGCTTTCGGTGCTCAGTGCTTAACCCTCGACGGTTCGCCGCTCGACCGCCCGCCACCACGCCCAGCCAAAGCCGGCACGATGGCCGGCACGACGCTCAGGCCGCCAGGCCCGTCATCAGGACGGATGCGACGGGCCGGTGGCTGACCATCTTGTTCCAGACCGGCGACGGCATCGCGTCGATCACCGTCGTGGCCACCACGCGCGCGGCGTCGATCGTCGGTTCGAGCACGCGGCGCAGGCCGCGGCCCGTTTCGATATCGGACACGGTGTAGCGCGGATGGCCGTCCGGCGCGAACAGCGGCGAGCGGTGGACCGCCCAGGTGCGGCCGCGGCATTCGAACGGCATGCCCACCGTTTCCAGCCAGCCGCCGTTCAGCGCGATATGGAATACCACGCCCTCGATCCGGCGCGGGGCGTCCGGTCGGGGGTACATCATCGATTTTGCGTTCATGGGGAACCTCGATTCGTCAAACCTGGATGTCTCGCCCACCGCTCGGCGGCGCGATTTTTTTCAATGCAATTGCAGAATTCGGTCTGTCACACGGGCCCGCCGGGATCGGCGAGCGCCCGGTGAACACGTAGTGGTGCAGCTCGGCCTGCGCGTCGAGATAGCGCTGCGACGGCAGCGTGGCGAGCCGCGCGTCGAACGCCGTCATCAGGCGCTCCAGCTCGCGGCGCTCGTCGTCGCGCAGCAACTCGGCCGCGCCGCCGCGCAGGCGGAGGTAGCACTGTTCGAGCGCGCGTTCCGCGCGGCGGTACGGCGCGGCTTCGTCGTCGATCTCGCACGCATCCCACCCATCGCCCGCCTCGTCGGCCTGCCGCGCGGCGGCCCGCGCCGCGCGCCCTGCTGCCGGCGAACGCAGCAGATAGGCGATCTGCACCGTGCTCAACAGCAGCGCCAGTTGCTCGGGCGCGGCTTGCGCGCCGCGCAGCGAGGCCAGCGCGAGGTGATGGCGCAGGCGCACGCGGCGCAAGGCTTCGGCCGGCAACGGCAGCAATTGCGAGCGGTTCAGCGGGCGTCGCTTCATGGCGGCTTCCGCGCTCAGGCCGCCGCGCGCAGAGCCGGCGTCACCGCCAGCGCCGCGATGCGCTCGGCAAGCGCGATCACCTCGTTGGCCGCGCCGGTCTCGAACGGCGTCAGGCGCAGCTTGTCGGCCTGCAACTCGCGGATCGCCACCAGCCCGTGCACGTTCACGTAGGCCGCCACCACCGCCCATATCTCGGTGTCCACCCAGGCGCTGGCCGGCAGGTTCAGGCCGATCCGGCCCGCCGCCACCAGCGCGCGGTAATCGCGGTCCTCGCGCAGCGGCGCGACCGACAGCGGCAGGTTCAATTCGAAGCCGGCGCGCGTAAGCGCCGTGAGGACGTCGTGGGCGGACTGCGTGGCAATCATCGGGAATCCTGTGAAGGGGCAGGCTCTGGGTGCGCGCTTCGGGCGCGCCAACAATTCGGGAAGCGGCACGCGGGCACCCGGCCCACCGTGCCGCCGCATTCACGCTCAGGCCGGCGGCCGCACGGTCAGGAAGCACCAGCCGAAGTAGCAACCGGTTACCCCGCCCGTGACCAGCAGCGTGGCCAGCGTCCACGACACCACCGACGACGCGAACCAGGCCTCGTAAGCGCCCCACGCAGACAGCACGTACAGCAGCGCCGCATACACCACCGCCCGCATCAGGCGGAACACCGTCTGGGTGCGACGCAGCGCGCCTTCCAGCGGGCTGCGCACAGCCACCCGGAGGGCATCCCACATCGACCAGCACACCATCGCGAACAGCCCGACGGCAATCAACCTCACTAACAGTGCTTCGTTCATTGGTCTCTTCCTTTTTGTAGAAATTACACCTCGGCTCGGTGCCGTAGTAATTCGGCACGCCGCCTCGCGACGACAAACGCCCGGCCCACAAGGTTTAGCGGGCGATTGGAGCTCGATGGGCGATACCTAAGGGCAAGAAACGGGCCAGCTTGAAACAGGGCGGGAGGACAGCAGAATGTCGAGGTGATTTCGGACAGACGTGCTTTTTTACGAACCGCGCAAACAAGGGAAAAACGAGCCAGGGAATCGCACTCAAACGCGAGCCGAAATCGACCCGGGCCGGCCACACGCGCCATCGCCCCCGATCGTTCGCGCCCCATGAAAAACTGCTTGCGCCGCCCTGGCCGCATCTCATATGATGCACGTCATATTACGATCATCATATGAACCCAGCGATGAAACCGTCTGCCGCCCGTACCCGCAAGGAAGCCACCCGCGAACGCATCCTCGATGTCGGCAGCCGCGCCGTGCGGCGCGCCGGGTTCCACGGCGTGGGCATCGCCGACGTGATGAAGGAAGCCGGCCTCACGCACGGCGGCTTCTATGCGCACTTCGCCTCGCGCGACGCGCTGCTGTGCGCCGCGCTCGACCAGGCGGCCGGCGACAGCATCGCCGTCATGGAGGCGCAGGCGGCGCGGCTGGTGGCGGCGGGCGTCGATCCGTTCCGCGCGATGATCGAAACCTATCTGTACGACGGCGTGATCGCCGACCGCGAGCAAGGCTGCGCGGTGGCGGCGCTGTCCTCGGAGATGCCGATCCAGTCCGAGGCCGTGGTCGGCGCCTCGCGGCAGGTCGTGCAATATCTCCACCGCCACGTGCAACGGGCGCTGCCGGACGGCCTCGCCGCCGACGCCGCCTGGGCCATCGTCAGCACGCTGCTCGGCGCGCTGCAACTGGCTCGCACGCTCGGCGACAACGACGCCGGCCGCGCCGTGCTGAGCGCCGCCAAGCAGGAACTGCTGCACCGCTACGCCCCCGCCTGATTCCGTTTTCCGCGCCGGCCGACGACGATCACGGCCGGCGCCCGGGTTCGCCCAAAAATATGATGATCGTCATATCAACACGACGCGCTCGGCGCGAAAGGATGCTTCTCATGAAACTCGAAGGTGCGGTGGTTTTCATTACGGGCGCGAATCGCGGCCTCGGCCTCGAACTCGCGAAACAGGCGCTGGCACGCGGCGCGAAGAAGGTCTACGCGGCGGCGCGCGACCCGTCGACGGTGACGCTGCCCGGCGTGACGCCGATCCGGCTCGACGTGACCGACGCCGCGCAGGCCGAGGCGGCCGCGCGCGAGTGCGGCGACGTCACGGTGCTGATCAACAACGCGGGGATCGGCCGGATCGGCAGCCTGCTGTCGGACGAAGGCCCGGCCGTGCTGCACGAGCAACTGAACACCAACCTGATCGGCATGCTGAACGTAACGCGCGCGTTCGCCGGCATTCTCGGGCGCAACGGCGGCGGCGCGCTGCTGAACATGCTGTCGATCCTGAGCTGGGCCAATACGCCGATGATCGCGGGCTACGGCGTCAGCAAGGCGGCCGCATGGGCGCTGACCAACGGCCTGCGCCACGAGCTGCGCGCGCAGGGCACGCTGGTGACGGGCTTCCACGCCGGCTATATCGATACCGACATGATTCGCGCGTTCGACGTGCCGAAGGCGCGCCCGGAGGACGTGATCCGCGTGGCGCTCGATGCGGTGGAAGCGGGCGAAGAGGAAGTGCTGGTGGACGAGCCGACGCGGCAGGTCAAGGCCGCGCTGTCGGGCGGGGTCTACCTGAAGGACGTGCTCGCCGGTTGAAGCTTGGCGATGGCGGGCGGCGCCACCCGATTGCCGCCCCGCCCGCCACGCATCGACGTTTCATTGACGTTTTCTTCACACCGGCCGCGCCATCATGCGCGCCGGGTCATCGAACCCCGCTCACGCCTCGTAGCCCACCTCGGCCACCAGCATGTAGCCCGCGTTGCGCACGGTGCGGATCAGCGTGGCCTGGCGGGCGTTGTCGTTGAGGGTCTGGCGCAGCCGGCTCACGCACACGTCGATCGAGCGATCGAGCGGCGTGAGGCCCTTGTCGAACACGCGGTCGAGCAGGAATTCGCGCGACAGCGGCCGGTTCGGATGGTCGAGCAGCGTGCGCAGCGTGCGGTAGTCGGAGCCGCCCAGCGACACCACCAGGCCGTCCGGCGCGAGCAGTTGCTTCATGCGCGTGTCGAGCCGCCAGCCGGCGAAGCGAATCCAGGCGCTGGCGTCGGCCGTACGCTCGCCCGGCATGGCGCGCGTGCGGCGCAGCACCACCTTGATCTTGGCGACCAGCTCGCGCGGATCGAACGGCTTGGGCAGGTAGTCGTCGGCGCCCATTTCGAGGCCGAGAATCCGGTCGAGCAGGCCGCCCCGCGCGGACAGGATGATGATCGGCACGCCGTGTTCGCGGCGCAGGTCGCGCGTGATGTCGAGGCCGTCCTCGCCGTCGAGCATCAGGTCGAGCACGATCAGGTCGATCGCGGTGCGCCGCAGGATTTGCTTCATCTGCGTGCCGTCGCTGGCTACCTGCACCTGGTAGCCCATTTCGCGCAGGTAATCCTGCAGCAATTGCCGGATATGGGGGTCGTCGTCAACGACCAGGATGTGATCCATCGTCATGTCTGGGGAAAGCGCGAGGGTCGCGCCAACGCAATCCATTACAAAAAGGCATGGCGCCAACACATCGCCATTACAAGCCGCCCTTAGAGTCTCGCGCTGTAAATAGAAATCGTTCGTGTTTCGGAATATAGCACGCCGTTTTGGCCGGTTTCACTGCTTGCAGCGAAACCGGCCAGGCCATTCCACGACACCGGACTTCTTGCGCCGCGACCCGCATCGGCCGGCGCCCGACCCTCGCTGTTCCTTTCCGACGACAGACATTCATGAAGCAGACGACCCTCGCCGTCGCCGCCTGTGCGGCCCTGATCACCTGCACGGCGCACGCCCAGAGCAGCGTGTCGCTGTACGGCATCATCGACGCCGGGCTCGTGTACACGAGCAACGCGGGCGGCAACAAGCAGTTCCAGGCGGCCAGCGGCTCGGTGACGGGCAGCCACTGGGGCTTCGCCGGGCGCGAGGACCTGGGCGGGGGCACCTCGGCGGTGTTCACGCTGGAGAACGGCTTCAGCGTGATGAACGGCTCGCTGCGCCAGGGCGGGCGGCTGTTCGGCTTTCAATCGTGGGCGGGCCTCGCGAACCGCGATCTCGGCACGCTGACGTTCGGCCGCCAGTACGACGCGTTGGTCGACTACCTCGCGCCACTGAGCTTCACGGGCCATCACCCGGGCGGCAACAACCTGTCGGCGCACCCGTACGACAACGACAACCTGAACAACTCGTTCCGCGTGAACAACGCCGTCAAGTACGCCAGCCCCGATTTCCACGGCCTGACGTTCGGCACGCTCTACGCGTTCTCGAACGAGGCCGGCGGCTTCAGCGACAACCGCGTCTACAGCGCGGGCGCCGCGTATCACACCGGCCCGCTGACGGTGGCGGCCGGCTATCTGCAGGCCAACAACGGCGGCAGCGCCAATACCAACGGCGCGATCACGCTGACCGAGCGCACCTTCGTGGCGGCGCTGCAGCGCACCTACGGCGCGGGCGTCAATTATCGGCTCGGCCAGGCGCTGCTTGGCTTCGTCTGGACCCGCACGCAACTGGGCGGCCTCGCCACCATCAACGGCGCGAACGGCCTGAGCCTCGCGCAGAACGGCCAGGGCGCGAGCTTCAGCAACTACGAAGTCAATGCACGCTATCTGTTGACGCCTGCGTTCAGCCTGAATGGTGAGTACACCTACACGCAGGGTGCGATCTCGAACGCGACGGGCGGGCATCGTCCGCACTGGCACGAGGTGTCGATGCAGGCCGATTACCTGCTGTCGAAGACGACCGATCTGTATGCGCAGGTCAGTTACGAGCGGATCGCGCCGGATGGTTCGGGGTTGGGGGCCGATGTCAGCGGGCAGACGCCGTCTACTACCAATCAGCAGACGGTGGTGGGGATCGGGATGCGTCATAAGTTCTGACGTTCTGACGGTGGTGTGCGGAGCGTGTGGTTGCGCCTCGCTTGGTTGTTTGCGGTTGGCGGTTGGCGCTTGGCGCTTGGCGCTTGGCGCTTGGCGCTTGGCGCTGGGCGCTGGGCGCTGGGCGCTGGGCGCTGGGCGCTGGGCGCTGGGCGCTGGGCGCTGGGCGCTGGGCGCTGGGCCGCTCAAGCACCCAGGTGCTTGAGCGTTCAGCCCTTCAAACCGCCGCGCCGTCGGCCACGCGGAACCACGACACGGCCGCGTGCAGGCTCTCGCTCTGCCGCTCCAGCGAAGCCGAGGTGGCCGACGCCGTTTCCACCAACGCTGCGTTGTGGGCGGTGCTGGCCTCCATCTGCACCACCGACGCGTTGACCAGCTCGATGCCAGACGATTGCTCGCGTGACGCCAGGCTGATGTCGGCCATGATCGCGTTGACGCTGCGCACCGCCTGCAGGATTTCGTCCATGGTCGCGCCGGCGCGCATCACCAGCGCGCTGCCCTCGTCGACATTGGTGGACGACGCCACGATCAATTCCTTGATCTCCTTGGCCGCCGACGCCGAGCGCTGCGCCAGCATGCGCACTTCCGACGCCACCACCGCGAAGCCGCGCCCCTGATCGCCCGCGCGCGCCGCCTCGACGGCCGCGTTCAGCGCCAGGATATTGGTCTGGAAGGCGATGGACTCGATCACGCCGACGATGCCGACGATACGCGTCGAGCTGTCCGAGATCGAATCCATAGTGCGGATCACCTGCTTCACCACTTCGCCGCCGCGCGACGCGATGTCGGATGCGCGCGTCGCCAGTTCGCTGGCGTCGTGGGCGTTGTCGGCGTTCTGGCGGACCGTCGCCGTCAGTTGCTCCATGCTGGCCGCCGCCTGCTGCAACGACGAAGCCTGCTCGCCCGCGCGCGACGACAGATCGCGGTTGCCGCCTGCGATGTCGCGCGCGTCGAGCCGGATCGCATCGGTGCCCGCGCGCACCTCGCCCACCACCCCGGCCACGCGCTGGCGCATCGCGTCGAGCGCGGTCAGCAGGCGATCCATCTCGTTGCCACGGCCGGTGTCGATGCGCCCGGTCAGGTCGCCCGCCGCGATCTTCGCGAAATGCCCCACCGCCGCATCGATCGGTCGCACGATCGCGCGCGTCAGCCCCCGATGCGCGACGAATCCCGCCACCAGCGCCACCACCCCGGCGATGCCGAACGCCGTCAGCGCCATGCCGAAGCGGCTTGCCGCCTGCTCGTAGCGCGCGCGCTGGCGGTCGACCTGGAGCGCCTCCAGCGCCGTCAGCGCCTGCTGGTATTCGTCGAACCACGCCGAAGGCATGTCGCGCTGGGTACCGAGGAAATCGACCAGGTTGTCGCTGTCGAGCTGCTTCAGCCCCTTCTCGAAGGCTTGCGACAACAGCCGATCGCGCTTGGCGAGCAGCGTGTCGAGCAGGGCCTTTTCGGCCGCGTCGGGCTGATGCAGCGCGCGGTAGGCGGCCAGCTCGCGGTTGCTGTCGTCGAGCAGCGCATGCAGGCGGTGGATGTCGTCGGCGGCCGGCTTGCCCGCGCTGATGATCTGTTCGACGTTGCCGAGGCCGACGCGCATCATCAGCATCCGTTCCGAGCTGGTCTTCAGATGCACCACCGAGGCGGTGTCGTCGCGGTACATCGCGTCGAGGGCGCCGTTGCTTTTGACGAGCGAGAACGCCGCAGCCGCGATTACCAGCATCAGCAGCGCGGTACAGCCGGCAATCGTGGCGGCGAGCCCGCCGCGGATCGTGAGGGTTCGAAACATGGTCGGCCAGGAAAGGCGCAGGCGCGGCGTGGCACGCACCGCCTGCGGGAATCGAAGGAAACGATGGCCCGGGCATCGCGCGCGGGAGCCGGCATGCGGACGCCGCATGCCTCATTGCGTGCTAACGGATGCGGGGATTTTTGACTTTTGCCGGGATGCGACGGGGATTGGTGGAATTGCGACGGGGGGTGGGGGAATGTGTGGCTGGTGATACCACGGTTGCGCGACTGTGGCATGAAGTCGCCGCGGCTACCTTGAGGGTAGTAGACGATGCCGGACTACGTCGTTGCCGGACGGCTGCTGCTCCCGGCCATGAAGCAGCCTTCGCCGGATGCAACGATCAGGCAGTCGCAAGACAATTTCACTCAGTAAGCGGTCACTCTCCGAAACGGCCTTGCCCCTACTCTGTTTTGGCGCACGGACGTCCTCGGGCGCCATGCCGATGGCATCTAGAACTCTTATTACGATTTCTTGAATTTTCGTTTCGATGGCTCTCAGTCAGGCTTTGGTATCTCAAATTACAAATGGTCCGAAAATGGCTTCGCAGGTCAACGATGCGTAATTTCAGATCGTTTCTTCGACGAAATACGCGGGAATGGCTGCCATCGATTATCGTATCTTCGGTACGATCGCGATCGGACACTAAAAGCACTGCTGGAGACCGTATGGCACGCCGGGGATTTGCAAGTACCTTGAACCGTATTTCTCGTGAAATGGAGCGTTCTGCTCGTGCTTCGCAGCGCGCCTATGCGAGCGAACAACGCGCACAAATTCGCGCGGCCCGAGAAGCCGATCGTGCCGAAAAGGCTTACCAGCGCGCTTTAATTGCCGACGAGAAGGAAAACAAGCGGCTTCACGTCGAATCTCAAATGGAAGATGCACAAAGCCAGAACCAAGAGCTTGAGGAGCAGGTGCAAGCGCTTGGGAAAATTCTGACTGATGGCATTCGACGTAATCCAGCCCTCGAATTCGCGAAGCTACGGATCAAGCCAACCTACAAGCCTCTGGATCTGGAACATTTCTCACTCATCGAAGATTCTCCTCGATGGGATGACTACGCTCCAGCGAAGCCTAATGGCCTGTCGAATTTCTTGCCCTGGGTGAAGAAAAAGCATGTGCAAGAAGAATCGTTGGCGCGGCAACGCTTCGAGGCCGAGGCCCATGCCCGCACGTCCCGAAATGCAATGCGTCAGGCTGAAGTAAAGAAGCGCCGCGACGCCCATGAACGTATCGTCGAACAAGCTAAACGTGCAGCGGACGAACACAATCAGCAAGTCGAACAGTTGGAGGCAGCGTTTCGTGCGGCAGACCCGAACGCAATTGCCTCTTACTTTGCAACGGTTCTGGAAAGCAGTCCTTATCCCGACGGATTTCCGCTGGCAACCACCGCAGAATATCAGGCCGAGTCGAAACAGTTGGTCGTGGCCTACGATCTTCCGGAATACGACGAAATCGTTCCAACGGTGAAATCCGTCAAGTACGTCAAAACTTCGGACTCTTTTACGGAAACAGCTCGCCCCGAAAGTCAACGGCGCACGATGTACGCCGATGCGGTTGCCCAAACGACACTGCGCTCACTGCACGAAATTTTTGCGTCTGACACGGCCAGCTACGTAGAAACGATCGTGTTCAATGGATACGTGGACACTATCGATAGAGGCAATGGCAAGCCCATTCGGCCCTGCATCATCACGGTTCGAACAACGCGTGAAATATTTCAAGACATGGACTTGGCAAATGTCGAACCGCTTGCTTGCCTGAAGTCGCTGAACGCGTCAGTCTCGAAGAGCGCCGCCGAACTGGCGCCGGTACGCCCCGTGCTCGAACTTAAAATGACTGATCCACGTTTTGTCCAGGAGGGCGATGTTCTCGCCACGCTCGATCAGAGGCCAAACCTGATGGACCTGACGCCGGGTGAATTCGAGTCTCTGATTACCAACCTGTTCACGACCATGGGGCTGGAATCTCGCCAAACTCAGGCATCTCGGGACGGTGGCGTGGATTGCGTAGCCTTCGATCCTCGTCCGATCTTCGGCGGCAAAGTGGTAATCCAGGCCAAGCGGTACAAGAACACCGTAGGCGTCAGCGCCGTACGCGATCTGTTCGGCACCATGCAGAACGAAGGTGCGTCAAAAGGCATCCTCGTTACGACCAGTGGCTACGGCAAAGCGGCTTTTGAATTCGCTAACGGCAAACCGATCGAATTGCTGGCAGGCAGTAACCTGCTGTATTTATTGAAAGAACACGCCAACACCGATGCAAAGATCGTTATGCCGGAAGACTGGAGAGATATTGGCCCCGACGCTTGACCGCGAGTTGCCCGTTCAGCAGTCGAGAGCAGCCGTCTAGGACAACTTCGGGTCGAAACTGGCCGAGACCGCGTCGGCCAGTTTCCGGTCAAAGGCATTCGTTCGACACATCGACCCAAAGCGTCGCTAGCGACGCTTGTCGAAGGTACGCCGTTAAACATCGAGACTCCGAAATACGCGTACCACGTCGATAAAGTGAACGCCGGAAATCCGCAAGATTTTGAAGGACCGCTTTCGTAAATTCTACCTACCCACTCCGGGCCGACGACACCCAATCAAATGCAACAAAATGCCGCTACGGTGATGCCGTTGCAGACCACTCGCGCTCACTCCGTCACCCCGCACTGGCGCCAATCGCGCGACTGCGCGTAAGTCGTCGGTTTTCTGCACACGTCGTTGCGAAGACTCTCACGCCTTCCACCACGGTCAGCGCGGCCGTTCACCTGGCAGCACGATGACCCCAACCTGACGCCACCGCCATCGCACAGCCACAACCGTAACTCCCCGCTCACCGCCCCCAGGCACACCACTTGCCCCCGCCCCCCCAATAAATCGCCCCCCGAAATATCCCCCCACATATAGCGCCACCTCCCCCACCCCCATCTGGTTGTACACGAAACCATTTCCCCCGCGATTGATGAGTTTTCCTTCACACCTCTTGCAACAAAACACGACTAGTCCCACCTCACGCGAAGCGGTTTAATCGACATCGCGCGCGCACTGCCGCACTTGCGACGCGCCCCCCACCGATACCGCACAAACACCGGAAGCCCGCCGATGACCCTCGATCCGAAACCGCTCGCCCCCGAGGCTGGAGGCGGCAGCGGCGCCACCGCATCCGCCCACCAGGACCATCCCACCGCGTCCCGCCCCGCGCTGTCGCGCCGCCGCTTCCTGCAGGCAGGCGCCTCGGGCGTGGCCGCCGCCGGCACCGGCGGCTGGCTGCCCGGCGCGGCCGCCGCCGAACTCGACGCACCACCCGCGCCCGCCGCACCGCCCACCGTCGCCGATGCCACCGATCCCAACCTGCACGTCACCGTCAACGGCGTCTCACATCAACTGCGCGTCGCGCCGAACGTGATCCTGCTCGACCTGCTGCGCGACACGCTGCAACTGACCGGCACCAAGAAAGGCTGCGACCACGGCCAATGCGGCGCGTGCACCGTGCACGTCAACGGCGTGGCCGTGAACTCGTGTCTGTCGCTCGCGCTGATGCATGACGGCGACGAAGTCACCACCGTCGAAGGGCTGGCCCGCAACGGCCACCTGCATCCGGTACAACAGGCGTTCTGGGATCACGACGCCTACCAGTGCGGCTACTGCACGGCCGGCCAGATGATGAGCGCGGTGGCCGTGCTGCGCGACGCACGCATCCCCGCCGACGACCACTCGGTACGCGAAGCGATGAGCGGCAACATCTGCCGCTGCGGCGCATACCGCAACATCGTCGCGGCGATCCAGGATGCGCGCGGCAAGCTCGGCAACGGCGGGAGGGACGCCTGATGCGCAACTTCGATTACGTGCGCGCCGACAGCGTCGCCAACGCCCTGGCCGCCCGCGCGCAGGATCACACCGTGTTCCTGGCGGGCGGCACCACGCTGCTCGATCTGATGAAGCTCGACGTGATGCGCCCGGCGCGCGTGGTGGACATCCACAAGCTCAAGCTCGACGCCATCGAGCCGCTGCCCGACGGCCGCGTGCGGATCGGCGCGATGGTCAGCAACACCACGCTCGCGCGCGACGAGCGCATCCGCCGCGATTACCCGGTGCTGTCGCAGGCGCTGCTGTCGGGCGCGAGCACGCAACTGCGCAACAAGGCCACCACCGCCGGCAACCTGATGCAGCGCGTGCGCTGCGGCTATTTCCGCGATGGCGTCTCGCCGTGCAACAAGCGCGAACCGGGCTCGGGCTGCGCCGCGATCGGCGGCCTGAACCGCAACGTGCACGCGGTGCTCGGCGGCAGCGAGCATTGCATCGCCGCGCACCCATCCGACATGTGCGTGGCGATGGCGGCGATCGGCGCGCGCGTGCAGGTGCAAGGCCCGCGCGGCGAGCGCGAGATCGATTTCCTCGATTTCCATCTGCTGCCGGGCAGCACGCCATGGCGCGAACACGCGCTCGACGAAGGCGAGATGGTCACGCATATCGTGCTCGACGCGCCGCTGGCCGGCAGCCGCTCGGCCTACCTGAAGCTGCGCGACCGCGCGTCCTACCAGTTCGCGCTGGCATCGAGCGCGGCCATCGTGGTGGTGCGCGGCGGCACCATCGAAACGGCGCGGCTCGCGCTCGGCGGCGTGGGCACCAAGCCGTGGCGCGCGCTGGCGGCCGAACGCGCGCTGGCCGGCCAGCCCGCCACGCTCGACAGCTTCGCGCGCGCCGCGGCGCTGGCGATGCAGGGCGCGCACGACTACGGCCAGAACGGCTTCAAGATCGCGCTCGGCCAGCAGGCCGTGGTGCGCAACCTGCAAACGATCACCGCCTGAGGCCCACGACGATGCCCCCTCTTTCCCCTACGACACCGCGGAGCCAAGCATGAGCGATACGATCGTCGGACAGCCGGTGAAACGCGTCGACGGCCGCCTGAAGGTGACGGGCGCCGCGCGCTACACGGCCGATCAGCATCCCGCCGGGATGGTCTACGCCTACGGCGTATTCAGCACCATCGCAAGCGGCCGCATTACCCGGATCGACACGCGCGACGCGATGCGCGTGCCGGGCGTGATCGACATCCTTCATCACGAACACGTGCCGCGCCTGTACCGCCCCACCAAGAGCCCGATCTCGCTGCCCACCGTGCTGCGCGCGAGCATCACCGACGAATCGCGCGTGCCGTTCGAGGACGCCACCGTGAACTACGCCGGGCAGTTCGTGGCGCTCGTGATCGCCGATACCTTCGAGCACGCGCGCGAAGCCGCCTGCCGGGTGGCCGTCAGCTACGCGTCGAACCCGGCGATCGCCACGCTCGACCAGGGCCTGGAAAAAAGCGGCACGCGCGACGGCGGCCGCGGCCACACGCGCGGCGAGCCCGAGCCGGCCTTCGACGGCGCGCCGTACCGCATCGACGTCACCTATCGCACGCCCGTCGAAACCCACAACCCGATGGAACTGCACGCCACCATGGCGAGCTGGGAGAACGGCCGGCTGCATGTCTATGAAGCGTCGCAGGGCGTGACCGTGCATCGCAACACGCTGGCCGGCGTGTTCGGCCTGACGCCCGAGCAGGTCACGGTGGAAGCGCCGTTCATCGGCTCGGGCTTCGGCAGCAAGCTGTTCATGTGGCCGCATTCGGTGGCGGCCAGCGCGGCGTCGCTGGCAGTCGGGCGGCCGGTTCAACTGCTGGTGCCGCGCGCGCAGATGTTCACCACCACCGGCCATCGCCCCGAAACCAAGCAGCGGCTGCGGCTGGCGGCCGACGCGAGCGGCAAGCTCACCTCGCTGCGGCACGAGTCGATCAACACCACGGCGATGACCGATTCGTTCACCGAGAATTGCGGCGGCGTCTCGCGCGTGCTGTATTCCTGCCCGAACGTGCTGGTCAGCCACCACACCACGCGCGTGAACCGCGGCTGCTCGACCTCGATGCGCGCGCCGGGCGCGGCGCCCGGCCTGTTCGCGCTGGAATCGGCGATCGACGAACTCGCGCTGGCCGCCGGGCAGGACCCGCTCGCGTTCCGCCTGAACAACCTCTCCACGCGCGACGAAACCGTCAACCTGCCGTGGTCGAGCAACCATCTGCCCGAGGCGATCCGCACCGCCGCCGAACGCTTCGGCTGGGCCGCGCGCAATCCGGCCACCGGCGCGATGCGCGACGGCCGCGAGGTGATCGGCTATGGCATGGCCGCCTGCAACTGGGACGCCTATCGCGCCCCGGCCGAGGCGCGCGTGCAACTGGGCAGCGACGGCGGCGCGCAGGTCAATTGCGCGATCCAGGACATCGGCACCGGCACGTACACGATCGCGGCGCAGATCGTCGCGAGCCTGACCGGCCTGCCGGTCGAGAAGATCAAGGTGAAGCTCGGCAGCTCGGATTACCCGCCCGCGCCGATGTCGGGCGGCTCGTGGGCCACCTCCAGCGTGTCGCCGGCGATCGCCGAGGCCACCCGCAACGCCATCGCGCAACTGAAGACGCAGGCCACCGCCGACGGCGCGCCGTTCGCCGGCGCGAAGCCCGACGACCTGCGCGTCGACAACGGCCGCCTGACCGACGGCAAGCGCAGCGCCACGTTCGACGCGATCCTGAAGTCGCGCCGCATCGCCAACGCGGAAGGCTTCGCCAGCAGCCCGGCCGCGCCCACCGGCAAGTTCTCGTTCCGCTCGTTCGGCGTGCATTTCGTGGAGGTGCGCTGGGATCCGGGCATTTCGCATCTGCGCGTGGCGCGGGTGGTCAGCGCGATCGACGTGGGCCGCGTGATGAACCCGCTCACCGCCCGCAACCAGGTGGAAGGCGCGATCGTGATGGGCGTGGGCATGGCGCTGTTCGAGGCCACCGAGTACGATCCGCGCACCGGCCTGCCCGGCAACAACAACTACGCCGAGTACCCGGTGCCGGTGCACGCCGATCAGCCCGAGATCGAGGTGATCTTCCTCGATCATCCGGACTACGAACTGAACGAGTTCGGCGCGCGCGGGGTGGGCGAGATCGGCATCACGGGGCTGGCGGCGGCGGTGGCGAACGCCGTGCATCACGCCACCGGGCAGCGCATCCGCGAGTTGCCGATCACGCTCGACAAGCTGCTCGACCCGGCCGCGCCGGTGTTCGTCTGAGCGGCGCACCTTCGAACCGGGAGCCGATGTGGACAATCTCGATCTCGACGTACTCGCCACCCTCGCCGGCTGGCTGCGCGATGGCCGCGGCGCGCTGCTCGCCACCGTGGTGCGAACCTGGGGCTCGGCACCGCGCCAGGCCGGCTCGATGCTGGCGGTGCGCGACGACGGGCTGGCGGTGGGCTCGGTGTCGGGCGGCTGCATCGACGACGCGCTGATCGCCGACGTGCAGCGCGACGGCCTGCCGGTCGGCACCCCGTTCGCCACCACCTACGGGCTGGCCGCCGACGACGCGCACCGCTTCGGCCTGCCGTGCGGCGGCACGCTCGAACTGGTGCTGGAGCCGCTGCCGGCCGGGCGGCACGCGGCGCAGTTCGCGGCGCTCGCGGCGCGGCTGCGCGACGGCGAACTGGTGGCGCGCACGCTCGATCTGGCCAGCGGCGCGGCCACGCTCGCGGCCGGCCACGCCGACCGCGGGCTGCGCTTCGACGGCCGGCGCCTCGTCACGCTGCACGGCCCGCGCTACCGGCTGCTGCTGATCGGCGCGGGGCAACTGGGGCGCTACGTGGCAACCGGCGCGCTCGGGCTCGGCTACGAGGTCAGCGTCTGCGACCCCCGCGTGGAGCACACCGGGCAGTGGGACGTGCCCGGCGCGCGGCTCGTCAGCGGCATGCCCGACGACGCGGTGATCGCGCTGCGGCCCGACGCGCGCACCGCCGTGATCGCGCTTACGCACGACCCGAAGCTCGACGATCTCGCGCTGCTGGAGGCGCTGACCACGCCCGCGTTCTACGTCGGCGCGATCGGCTCGCGGCGCAACAACGCGGCACGGCGCGAGCGGCTCGCGCTGTTCGATCTCGATGCGGCGGCGATTGCACGGCTGCGCGGGCCGATCGGGCTGTATATCGGCAGCCGCACGCCGCCCGAGATCGCGATCTCGATCCTGGCCGAGCTGACGGCGTGCCGCAACGGCGTGCCGATCGGCCGGCAGCCGAGCGACGTGGCGACGGGCAAGCAGGCCGAGCAGGAGGACGAGGCCGCTGATGCGATTGCGCGGGCGTGTGGGGTGGTAACGGCTTAGGGCGGGTTCACACGATCGGCGGCCCCGTCGACGAACGGCCGGCCGCTGGGGCTGCCTCCCGCGATCAAACGGAAAATCCCGCGCCGCGACCACGACCACGACCTCGATGGAAGATCGCGACCTTTCCTCGCCGCACCCTCCGTGGCACACGGCGCTTCCGGCGTCCGCCACCTCGGTTGACATAGAAACCGATCAGTCCATATAATCCGCGCATCTTCCACGAGGTTCATCCATGGCAAACCCCGCTGGTCTTGGCCGTCCTCGCGAGTTCGAACTGGAGGACGCCGCGCGCGACGCAATGAACGTCTTCTGGGACCGAGGTTATGAAGGCGCATCCCTGCCCGATCTGATCGCGGGCACCGGGCTGTCGCGCGGCAGTCTCTACAAGGCGTTCGGCGACAAGAAGGGCTTGCTGCTGGCGGCGCTCGATCTGTATATGGCCACTGGGCTCAAGGCGTCCGCCGACATCCTCTCGCAGCCCGGCGCCGTGAAGCCCGCCATTCGCGATTCGCTGCTGCGCTACGCTCGCCTTTCGATCGGCGATGCCGGGCGACGCGGGTGCCTCGTGGTGGCCATGGCTACGGAAATGGCGGCACACGATGCCGAGGTCGCGGAACGCACCGGCCGCATGTTCCGCCGCCTGCAGCAGCTTTATGCCGGCGCGATCGTGCGAGGCCAGGCAAGCGGCGAGATTGCGGAACGCGACGAACAGGTCCTGGCACGCTTCCTGGTCTGCCAGATCGAGGGAATGCGCGTGCTGGGCAAAACCGGCGTGCTCGAAGCGGACATGCTCGCGCTGGTCGACAGCGCGATGCGCATCCTCGATTGAAATTTTTTTGTCCATTTTGGAACCGAATGGTTCCGTATATAGGTGCATCGATGCCCCCGAACACGCTCTATTCACCCGATCCGCGCCGCTGGGCCATGTTCCTGGTCCTGCTCGTCGGCGCTTTCCTGCCGCCGCTGGATTTCTTCATCGTCAATGTCGCGCTGCCTTCGATCCAGGGAGAGTTGGGCACCACGTCCTCGGCCGAACAATTGGTCATTTCCTCGTACGCCACGTGCTACGCCGTGACGCTGATTACCGGCGGCCGACTGGGGGATCTGTTCGGCCGCGGACGCGTATTTTTCCTCGGCCTGATCGGCTTCGCGGCGGCATCCTTGCTGTGCGGCGTCGCCGGGTCGCCGTGGGCGCTCATCATCGGACGCGCCTTGCAGGGCGTGACGGCCGCCATCATGGCGCCGCAGGCACTCGCGTCGATCCAGGCGATCTTCCCGGAAGCGGAAAAGCCGCTCGCGTTGAGCCTCTATGGCGCCGTCTTCGGCCTGGCCTCGGTGATCGGGCAGGCGCTGGGCGGCATCCTGATTTCGCTGAACCTGTTCGGCATGGCATGGCGCACGATCTTCCTCGTCAACCTGCCGGTGGCGACCCTGGTCGTGCTGTTCGGCATCCCCCTGTTGAAGGAAACGCGCGCGGAGCACGCCCGCAAGCTGGACTTGGTCGGCATGGCCCTGTCGATGGCGACGCTGGGCGCGCTGATCCTGCCGCTGATCGAGGGGCGTGAAGCCGGTTGGCCGCTGTGGTCATGCCTCTGCCTGGCCGCGGCGCCGGTATCGGCATGGATTTTCTGGCGCTACGAAAGCCGGCTCGCCGACCAGGGCGGCGCCCCGCTGCTCGATCCCGCCACCCTCCGGGCGCCGGGCCTGGGCCGCGCGTTGCTGGTCGCCCTGCTGTTCTATTCGATCGCCGCTTTCTTCCTGCTGTTCTCCGTCTACCTGCAAAATGCCCTGCATGTCGACGCCTTGAGCGCGGGCCTCGTGTTCCTGCCGTTCGGCGCGGGCTTCCTGCTGGGGCCGTTGTCGACGCCGCTCGCTGGGCGCCTGCTCGGCACCTATGTCAATGCGTTCGGCATGGGCCTGGAAGTGGTCGGCTTCGGCGGCCTGGCCTGCTTGATCGAGGCATCGCCGGCCGGCATGCCGCTCGCCTTCGCGCCGCTTGCCATCGCGCTGTTCACGATCGGCTTCGGACAAGGGCTCGCGCTGCCGACGCTGATGCGGATGGTGACCGGCCGCGTTGCGCCGGCCATGTCGGGCATGATCGCCGGCATCGCCAGTTCGACCCTGCAGGTCAGCACCGCGCTCAGCGTCGCGGTCATCGGCGGGATTTTCTACACCGTGCTCGGTTCGCGCCACGACCCGGCCTCCATTGCGCACGCCTTCGTGGTGGCGGCGCTCTGTATCGCCGCCTGCCTCGCCGTCGGCGCAACGCTGAGCCTCACCCTCGCCCGGAAACCCGCGATACGGCGTTCGGCGGTGGAGCGCTCCCGGATCTGAGGGCGCAGGGGCTTGATTGAAATAGGGGGGCGTCTTGTGCCTATCGGTCAGCCTGGTCATGACGTGGAAAGCATCGGTGCCAGCCGTGGCACGTCGGCACGGCGACCTGAATTCGCAAGCCGTTCGCATTCCTGCCGACCTGGCCTACGATCGCAGCGATGTCGAAGTCGAAATCGAGCGTATCGGCGATGAGATTCGTATCCGCCCGGCGCGTCGTCCGCTCGCGGGCGTGCTCAAGAAGTTCGCGAAATTCGGGCCGGATTTTATGGCCGACGGCCGCGGCGAGCATGAGCAGGCCGAGCGCGAGTGGCTGTAATGCCGCGCTTCATGCTCGACACGAACATGTGTCTCTACCTGATGAAAAATCAGCCTGAAGAAGTCGCGAGGCGATTTGCGCAATGCTACGTCGGGGACGTCGTGATGTCGGCCATCACCTACGCCGAACTTGCCTACGGCGTTGCCGTTTCCACGAACCCCACTCGTGAGCGACGGAATCTTGCGGCGCTGATCGAAGATATTCCGGTTGCCCCATTCGACACGGCCGCAGCCACGGCATACGGGCCGGTTCGAAAAGCGACGCGCGAGCGCAAGCAGGATGCGCTCGACAAGCTGATCGCCGCGCATGCGATTGCGCTCGACGTGGTTCTGGTGACCAACAACGAGCGCGACTTCACCAGTTATCCTGGCATCCGGCTTGAAAACTGGATCGAGACGTAGGAAAGTCAGGATCAATGCAACGATCTGCGCCGAGCGGTTCTTCTCAGATAGTCGTTGTTGATCGCCGGCCAAGCCGACGACCAACAACAATCACCCTGACATGAGATTTGGAGGGATTTGTGATTAGTTTCGAAAAGGCAATTCAAATCGCAACCGACAATGCAAAGTTGTTGGTGAAAAATGCGAGAAATATCGAACTTGAAGGGGTTGTTCTGTCCAGCGACAACAAGCTATACGAAGTATCGCTTAGCTATGACATGCAAGGAAAAGATCCTCTAAGTATCGACGACGGCATCGGTGGGGCTGGAGAGAGCAATATTCGCCGGCTTGCGAGAATAATGAGCTACCGAAGAGAGTATAAAATTTTCTTGGTAGAAGTTAAAACCGGCATATTCAAAGGATTTAAAAACCAGAAGGATAGGTGATCTGGCATGGCGAAGAGATTAATCATCGACACCAATCTCCTTTTGCTTCTGGTCATCGGCGCGGTAGAGGAAGGAAGACACATTCGCAACTCCAAGAGATTGGGTGCATTTAGCTTAAGAGACTACGACAATGTGGTGAAAATCATGTCGGAATACGAGATGGTTTTTATAACACCCTACATAGCGACCGAAGTTTCAAATTTAATTGATCTGGACGGTTATGCGAGGAATTTGGCGTATGATTTCGCCAGAAATATGTTTGCTGTTTTTTTCCAAAATAGAAATCGACATAGACGAGGACTGCGGGTCAAATTTTTTCTCGACGTTTGGAATAACTGATAGCTCGTTGATCAAACTTTCCACGGACTATTTTGTGCTGACCAATGATCACCGGATGCTGAATGTCTTATATGAGGCGAGCCCGGAAAAAATCCTTCCTTACGTTGCTGTTGGCAAATGATGTAGTTTCATCGATCCGTTACACGCCCGCCCCCTTCCCCTGCGCCACCTCGGCCAACCCGATCACGAAATCGAGAAACACCCGCGTGCGCGCCGGCAGGTGCTGGCGCGACGGGTAATAGGCATAAAGCGGAAAGCGCTCGTCCGACCAATCCGGGAACAGGTTCACGAGCTGCCCGGCGGCGATCATCGGCTCGGCCGCGATCGCCAGCATCTGCGCCACGCCCAGGCCCGCGAGGCACGCATTCACCTGCGCCGACGGATCGTTGAGCGTGAGCCGCCCGCGCGTGGCCACCTGGAGATGGCGGCGCTTGCGATGAAACTCCCAGCGAAACGGCCGCCCCGTCAGCGGATCGCGGAACTCCAGCACGCGATGCGCGCCGCCGCCGGCCAGATCCTCGGGCTTGACCGGGCGGCCATGACGCGCCAGATAAGCCGGCGCGGCCACCGTCACCACGGCCGTATCGAGCAGCTTGCGGGCGATCAGCGTCGAGGCCTTCGGCTCGCCGAACTGGATCGCCAGATCGAAACCGTCGAGCACCAGATCGCCCACCGTGTCACGCGCGATGCATTCGAGATCGAGCTCGGGATGCGCATCCAGGAAGCGGCCGAGCGGCGCACCGAGCACCAGCGCGTAACACACCGGATCGAGATTGACGCGCAGCCGGCCGCGCACCCCGGCCGCATCGCCCGCCGCGGTTGCGGCCGCTTCCTCCAGCCCCGCCAGATGCGGCAGCACGCGCTCGTGAAAGCGCCGCCCCTCGTCGGTCAGCGACACCGAACGCGTGGTGCGGTTGAACAGGCGAATGCCGAGGCGCTTTTCGAGCCGCGCGATCGCGCGGCTGACGCCGGGCGGCGTCATGCCGATCGCCTCCGAGGCGGCGGCGAAGGTGCCCGTCTCGACGACGGCCACGAACACGCCGATTCCACTGGACAGATTGTCGTGACGCGAGCGCATGGTAGAGGGCCGGACGGGGCGGCCAAGGCTGGAACAGTGGCGCACGGTATCACGCCCGGTGGCCGGCGCGGCAGTCCGGCGCGCGCACGATGCGCCGCGCCGCCCTGCCGCAATAAGCCACGTTTATCAAAATGATAATCGGCAGATAGTTTTCATTATGGCAAGGCTCCACTAGACTCAGTGAAAACCCTGATTCGTGCACCCGCCCTGGGCGGCCTCATGCACGAACCGCCATCTGACCGAGAGGCATACCGCATGACTGCTCTGTTTACCCCCTTCACCCTGAAAGACGCCAAGCTCCACAACCGCATCGCCGTGCCGCCGATGTGCCAATACAGCGCCGTCGACGGCTTCGTTACCGATTGGCACCTGGCCCACTACACCGGCCTGGCGCGCGGCGGCGCGGGCCTCGTGATCGTCGAGGCCACCGCCGTGGCGCCGGAAGGCCGCATCACGCCGGGCTGCACCGGCCTGTGGGACGACGCGCAGATCGAAGGCCTCGCGCGCATCGCCGCCGCCATCAAGGCCGCCGGCGCGGTACCCGGCATCCAGATCGCGCACGCCGGCCGCAAGGCCAGCGCGAACCGCCCGTGGGAAGGCGACGACCACATCGCCAACGACGCCCCCGGCGGCTGGCAAACCATTTCGCCGTCGGCAAGCGCGTTCGGCCGGCATCTGCCGAAGGTGCCGCAGGCCATGACGCTCGACGACATCGCCCGCGTGCGCAGCGATTTCGCCGCCACCGCGCGCCGCGCGCTGGCCGCCGGCTTCGAATGGCTCGAACTGCACTTCGCGCACGGCTATCTGGCGCAGAGCTTCTTCTCGCGGCACGCCAACCAGCGCACCGACGAATACGGCGGCGACTGGGTCAAGCGCGGCCGCTTCCTCAACGAGACGCTGGCGGCCGTGCGCGAAGTCTGGCCCGAACGCCTGCCGCTGACGGCGCGTTTCGGCGTGCTCGAATACGACGACAACGATGCGGCCACGCTCGACGCGTCGATCCGCCTGGTCGGCGATTTCAAGCGCGGCGGCCTCGACATGTTGAGCGTGAGCATGGGCTTCTCGACGCCCGACACGCACATTCCCTGGGGGCCGGGCTTCCTCGCGCCGATCGCCGAGCGCGTCAGGCGCGAGACCGGCCTGCCCGTGTCGTCGGCCTGGGGCATCGACGATCCGGTGGTCGCGAACCGCGCCGTGGAGAACGGCCAGCTCGACCTGGTGATGGTGGGCCGCGCGCACCTGGCCGATCCGCACTACCCGTACTACGCGGCCAAGAAGCTCGGCGTCGAACGGCCGTCGTGGGTGCTGCCCCCGCCGTATGCGCACTGGCTGGAGCGCTATGCGCCGGCAATCCAGGCGGATGCTTGAGGCAGTGCGCAATGAACGGCCGCGAGCGTCATAACCGGCCGTAACCCGCAGCAAACGCCAGACGGCGGCACGACACGTGCCGCCGTTTTTTTCGCTCGTTCTTCCACGTCCCATTCCTGCCGGGAATGGCTGTTATCGCCCCGCCCCGCCTTCTTCGCTGGCCGCCCGCCACGCATCATTCGCTCACCCCAACCCGTAACAGGAGCGAATCATGAACCCCTTCCAAGCCCACACGATCGACACCGCCCCGGCCGCCTCGAAGCCCCTGCTCGAAGGCGCGAAACAAGCCTTCGGCTTCGTGCCGAACCTGCAAGCGCACATGGCCGAATCGCCGGAACTGCTGGCCGGCTACTCGGCGCTCTGGGATTTGTTCGGCAAGAGCACGCTGACGCCGCACGAGCAGCAGGTGGTCTACCTCACCGCGAACTTCGAGAACGACTGCCACTACTGCATGGCGGGCCACAGCACGCTGGCGAAGATGATCGGCATGGCCCCGGAGACGATCGCCGCGTTGCGCGCCGGCACGCCGCTGCCCGAGCCGAAGCTCGAAGCGCTGCATCGCCTGACGACGATCGTGGTGCGCGAGCGCGGTTTCGTGCCGGAGGCCGATGTCGCGGCCTTCCTCGCGGCCGGCTACACGCGCCGCAACGTGCTCGAAGTGGTGCTCGGCGTCGCCACCAAGGTGATGAGCAACTACACGAACCACCTCGTTCATACGGAGTACGACGCGTTCATGAAGGGCAACGAGTGGACCAAGCCGGCCGCCGTCTGACGGCCTGACCCAGCGACCGGAGAACCTCATGTCACTGCAACAAGCCCTCGACGCCTTCAAGGCCGATTTCCGCGCCGGCAAGCCGCCCTATCGCGCACCCGCCGAGATCCATCCGATCATGGAGCGCGCCACCGCCGAACTGGTCGCCAGCGGCCAGGCCGGCCGCGCCGTGAAGGCCGGCGATCGCGCGCCGTCGTTTACGCTGCCCGACCCGAACGGCAAGCCGGTGTCGTCGGCCGACCTGCTCACGCAGGGGCCGCTCGTCGTCACGTTCTATCGCGGCGTGCGGTGCCCGTACTGCAACCTCGAATTGCAGGCGCTGAACGCGGCGCTGCCCCGGCTGCGGGAATACGGCGCGAACCTGGTGGCGATCTCGCCGCAAACGGCCGCGAACAGCCGCAAGTCGGTGCGCGAGAACCACCTCGATTTCCCCGTGCTCAGCGACACGCTCGGCGCGACGGCCGAGGGGTTCGGCCTGCGCTTCGCGTTGCCCGACTATCTGGTGGCGCTCTATCGGCAGTTGAAGAACGACCTGCCGGCGTTCAACGACAATCCGTCGTGGACGCTGCCGATGCCGGCCCGCTACGTGATCGGCAGCGACGGCACGGTGCTGTACTCGGAGGTTCATCCCGATTACACGCATCGCCCGGAGCCGGAGGACATGTTCCCGGTGCTGGCGCGCGCGGCCGCCTCGCGCTGAGGCATCGCACGCATCACACGCGAGGCACGCGGCGTGAGCCGCCGCGTGCCTCGAATCGACAAGGAGAACCCATGCAGCAACGTACGTTTCTCATCACCGGCGCGTCGAAAGGCATCGGCCTCGCGCTCGGCCGACGCCTCGCGCGCGCCGGCCATCGCGTGGTCGGGCTGGCGCGCGGCCCCGGCGATTTTCCGGGCGAACTGGTGAGTGTCGATCTGGCCGATCCGGCCGCCACCGATGCGGCACTGCGCACGCTGGCCGCGCGCCACGCCTTCGACGGCGTGATCAACAACGTCGGCCTGGTGCGGCCGCAGAAGCTCGGCGAGGTCGATCTCGCCACCCTCGACGACGTGCTCGCCGTCAACCTGCATCCCGCCGTGCAGGCAGTGCAGACGCTGTTGCCCGGCATGCGCGAGCGCGGCTGGGGCCGGGTCGTCAACGTCTCCAGCCTGACGATCCTCGGCATCGCCGAGCGCACCGCGTACGCGGCGGCCAAGGCGGCGCTCGTCAGCTTCGCGCGCTCGTGGGCGCTCGAACTGGCCCGCACCGGCATTACCGTCAACGCGGTGGCGCCGGGGCCGACCGAAACCGAACTGTTCCGCGCCAACAACCCGCCCGGCAGCGAAGGCGAGCGCCGCTATCTGTCGGGCGTGCCGATGGGCCGCTTCGGCACGCCCGACGAGATCGCCGCGGCGATCGCGTTCCTGCTGTCGGACGACGCGGGTTTCATCACGGGCCAGACGCTGTTCGTCGATGGCGGGGCTTCGATCGGCAGGCAGGCGTTTTAGCTCGTGGATGGCGCGCTTTGAGCGGCGGGCCGACGTTCTAGTTCGCCTGTGTCGCTCCTCGATCAGCAGGCAGCCGTTCGAGTCGGCCAATCACGCGCCCGGCTCGACCCGCGCGCACTCCAACCCGGCATCCAACACTCAGGCCAATTTCACCTGCGCCTCCGCCATCACTTCCTCGACAAAATCGACAAACGCGCGCGCCTTTGACGTCACCATCCGCCCGGCCGGAAACACCGCCCACAGATCGACGCCCGGCAGCGTCCAGTCGTTCAGCACCGCGCGCACCTCGCCGCGCGCCAGCTCGGGGCCGAACATCCATTCCGACGCGATCGCCAGCCCCATGTGCCCGAGCACCGCGGTGCGCATGCCCTCGGCGGCGCTGACCCGCACCCGGCCCGACACGGCGACGGCCACCTCCGCACCGTCGCGGCTGAACGACCAGGCTTCGCCGCCGCCGCGCTGCGAATAGACGATCACCTGGTGGCGGCTCAATTCGGCGGGCGTCGCCGGCGTGCCGGCCTCGGCCAGATAGGCCGGGGTGGCCACCACCCGCCGCCGGCTGCTGGCGATATGGCGCGCCGTCATCGACGAATCGTCGAGCGTCCCCATCCGCAGCGCCACGTCCACGCCTTCTTCCAGCAAGTCGATCGAGCGATCGTCGAGGATGATGTCGAGCTGCAGGTCGGGATGGCGATCGACGAAGCGCTTGAGCATCGGCAGCACATGCAGGCGCGAAAAGGTGACGGCCGCACAGATCCGCAGCCGGCCCGACAAACCCCTCGACGAATCGCGCACCGCCTGCTCGGCCTGATCGGCTTCCGCGATCGACAGCCGCGCGTGCTCGTAGAAGCGCCGGCCCGCGTCCGTCGGCGTGAGGCCGCGCGTCGAGCGCAGCAGCAGCCGCGCGCCGAGATGCGCCTCCAGTTGGGCGATCGATTTCGATACGGCCGGCTGGCCCAGTTCCAGGCGGCGCGCGGCGGCCGAGAACGAGCCGGCGTCCACCACCGCGACAAAGGTTTCCATCGCTGCCATTCGGTCCATCGGATCGTCTCTCCCTGAGTCGGACGGGTTGCGGGTGCGCGCGAGCGTGCAGTCTAGCCCGCAACGGGCGAACCGACGAACGTACCAACGGACCAACGGAGACGGACGCAAGAAAAGAAACGCCCCGAGGCGCGGCGTCATGACGGGCGAAACCGCGTTCGCCAGGACGCCGCGCCTCGGGGCACGGTGGTGCTCTCAGGTTCGGAGGCTTTTTCAGCCTCTCGGATTATCGGCTCCGGAACGCAGGTTCCTCGGCTCGCTCGGAATGCGGGAGGACATGGCTCCCTGGCTATTGTTCGGTGATGAAATTCGGGGAAATCGCTTATGCGGAAATCGTCATCGCACACAATTCGGAATGCAGATTAACAATCTGACGCCCGATGAACAAGAAGAATTTCTCGAGTGTGTTCAGCATTTTTCAGGCAACTGACTATTCGGACAGGAAGCGCCGCAGCCCCATGCGCACCCGGCAAGACGCTCGCCCTTGCGGCACAAGGCCCGCCACGCAGCGAGGCCGCACCGCACTATCAAATCGCCAGCATCAATCGATTCGATTCACAACGAATCTCGTATGACGTTTCACCAACAATCATTAGTTTCGATATTAATCTGCGATCGCACGCCACTCGCCGCGATAATCGCCGTCACGATTTTTATTTCCCCCGGGCATTATCGGAACGCGCATACGCCGCCAGGCCTTCCGCGAGTGCCGTGAACGCGGCCATGCAGCGCGCGCTGCGCCGCAAATCCTCGTGCATCGCCACCCATGTCTGCAGCGGCATCGACACCGCGCGGCGCAGCACCCGGCGCAACGCCGGATCGCGCGCCGCCAGGCCCGCCTGACAGAAGCCGATGCCGAAGCCCGCACGAATCGCGGCCAGTTGCGCGAGATCGCTGTCGGCGCTGAACGCGAAATCGTCGCGGCCAAGCGGCGCGAAAATGCCGCCGACGGCGCGCGTGAAGGCCGTCTCGCGGTCGTAACCGATCACCGTGTGCCGCTTCAGCTCGGCCAGCGTGCGCGGCGTGCCGCAGCGCGCCAGGTAGCGCTCGTGCGCATGCAGGCCGATCTCGATGGTGCCCGCGCGGCGCGCCACCAGCGCCGCCTGCTCCGGCCGGAACATCCGCACGGCGATGTCGGCCTCGCGGTGCAGCAGGTCGTCCACGCGGTTCGACAGCACCAGCTCGATCGACAGCGCCGGATGCGCCTCGCGCAGCGCCACCAGGATCGGCGGCAGCACCTCCACGCCGATCACCTCGCTGGCGGTCAGCCGCACCGTGCCGCGCACGCCGTCGCCCTGCCCGCTCGCGGCGCGCCGCAGCGCCGCCGCCGAAGCGGCCACGCCGGCCGCGTGCGGGGCCAGCTCGCGTGCGGCGTCGGTGGGCGCGTAGCCGTCCACCGAGCGCGTGAACAGCGTCAGCCCGAGCGCCGCCTCCAGCCCCTCGATATGCCGCCCGACAGTGGGCTGCGCGATGCCCATCGCGCGCCCCGCCGCCGACAGCGAGCCGGTGTCGAGCACCTGAAGGAAGGTCCGGTACCACTCCCAGTTCGGTTCCGCGTCGCGCATGGTATGCATTTTCGTATGGATGACCCACGATATTAGCCAATTTTCATGGGCCTTCCGCCTGCGCATACTGCCTGACATCGAACGCGGCAACCGGCCGCGTGTCTTCAGGAGTCCGCCATGTCGACCCTTGCCCTGTTCGGCGCCGCCGGCGCGATCGGCCGCAGCATCGCCCAAGCCCTGCGCGCCGAGCACCGCGCCTACCGCGTGGTGGGCCGCCGCGCCGACGCGCTGCGCGCCACCTTCGGCGACGATCCGCTCGCCGAGATCGCCACCTGGAACCCCGATTCGCCCGAATCGATCCGCGCCGCGATGGCGGGCATCGATACGCTGGTCTATCTGGTCGGCGTCAATTATTGGCAGTTCGAACTGCATCCGCAGATCATGCAGCGCACGCTCGACGCGGCGATCGCGGCCGGCGTGCGCCGCATCGTGCTGATCGGCACCGTCTATCCGTACGGCCGCTCGCGCGGCAACCCGGTGCGCGAGGATCACCCGCGCGAGCCGCACACGTTCAAGGGCAAGATGCGCAAGGCGCAGGAAGACCTGCTGATGCAGGCGCACGCCGACGGCCGGATCGAGGCCACGGTGCTGCGGCTGCCCGATTTCTACGGGCCGGGCGTGGAGGCCAGCATGCTGCACGGCGCGATCCGCGCCGCCGTGCTGGGTGGCCCGGCCGATATGCTCGGCCCGCTCGAACGCGAGCACGAATTCGTATTCGTGCCCGATGTCGGGCCGGTGGTCGCACGACTGCTCGATACGCCGGCCGCCTACGGGCGAATCTGGCATCTGGCCGGCGCGGGCGTCACGACGCAGCGCGCGCTGGTGGACGAGATCGAACGGCAGAGCGGGCGCACGCTGAAACTGCGGGTGGCCGGCAAGACGCTGCTGCGCGTCCTCGGCCTGTTCAAGCCGATGATGCGCGAGATGGTGGAGATGAACTATCTGATCACGGAGCCGCTGATCATGGACGACAGCGCGTTGCAGCGCCTGCTCGGGCCGATCCGCAAGACCCCCTACGCGGAGGGCATCCGGCAATCGCTGGCGGCCGTGCGGGAGCCGGTGCGGGCCTGAAATACAGGCCCAAGTTCAGCCCGCCGTATCGAAGCGCATCAGCTCGGCCAGGTCGCGCTCGACCGACAGGCAGCCGCGCTCGCGCCACTGCGCCGCGCCGATCTCGCCCGTGACAGCGCCGACGAAGCGCGTGCCGGCCGCGGCCGCCGCCTGGGCATCCATCTCGTGATCGCCGACATAGGTGGCGTCGGCCGCCGCCACGCCGAGCAGGTCGAGCGCCTTGCGCAGCCCCTCCGGATGCGGCTTGTGCTGCGTCACGTCCTCGCCGCCGACGATCGCCGTCACGTAATGGGCCAGGTTGGCCTGCGCGAGGATCTGCTCGATCCGGTAGCGGAACTTGGTGGAGACGATCGCCACCGGAATGCCCTGCGCGTGCAGCGTGAACAGCAGCGACGCCGCCTCGGGGTAGATGCGCGTCATGCGCACCATCGCTTCGTCGGCATGCGCGACGAAGCGCGTGGCATACACGGCGGCTTGCGCGGCATCGTCGAGGCCGGTCAGGAATGCGAAGGTTTGCGCGAGCGTCAGGCCGATCGAGGCGACGATGCGCTCGCGCGGCGGCACCGGCAGGCCCATGTCGGCCAGCGCGCCGCCGGCGCAGAACACGATGGCGTCGCGCGAATCGGCGAGCGTCAGGTCGAAGTCGAACAGGTAGGCGCGGCTGGCTGGAAACATGGCGGGCGGAGAGGGAAAAGGCGGGAGCAAGGGGCGAAGCGACGATCATAACGGATGCGGCAGGCCGGCCGAAGTGCGCCGTAACGGAACACGGCTGCTCCGAATCGGAACAGCGGTGCAACACTCGCGGCGGGGGCTTGATCGGCTTGATCGACTTGATCGACTCAACCGGCTCCGTCAGCGCAATCGCCTCAACCGGATCAACCGCCCCAATCGACCCAATCAGCCCCAACCCGCTCAACCGCCCTCGCCACCCCCGCCCTGGATCTTCCGGTAGACCGTATTGCGCGACACGCCCAGCTCGCGCGCCGCCGCCGACACGTTGCCGCCATGCCGCGCCAGCGTGGCCACCACCACCGACGCCGCCACGTCCTGAAGCCGCCCGCCCTCCGCGCCGAAGCCGTCGCCGCGCCGGGCCGCCAGCCCCGCATCAAGCGGTGAGCCCTTGCCCGGCAGGCTCGCCCGGCGCAGTTCGTCGAAGAAATCGTCGGGCAGGTGCGCGTGGCGAATCTCGCCATCGTCATCCACCATCGCGGCGGCGGTGCGCAGCAGGTTGCCGAGCTGGCGGAAGTTGCCGGGCCAGTCGCAGCGCTCGAACAGCGTCATGACGTCGGGCGCGACGCGCAGCGCCCGCGCGCGGCCGCTGGCCTGCGCTTCCTGCTCCAGCATCCGCGCCACCACCACGCGCAGGTCGCTGCGCTCGCGCAGCGCCGGCAGGCGCACCGTCAGCCCGTTCAGGCGGTAATACAGATCCTCGCGGAAGCGTTGCTGCGTCAGCATCTCGCGCAGGTCGCGGTGGGTCGCGCAGATGATCGTCACGTCGATCGGGATCGACTTCGACGAGCCGAGCGGGTTCACGTGCCGCTCCTGCAACACGCGCAGCAGCCGGGCCTGCAGCGGATACGGCATGTCGCCGATCTCGTCGAGAAACAGCGTGCCGCCGTTGGCCTGCAGCAGCTTGCCCGCCGCGCCGCGCCGCCTGGCGCCGGTGAACGCGCCTTCCTCATAGCCGAACAGCTCGGATTCGATCAGCGTCTCGGGGATCGACGCGCAGTTGACCGCCACGAACGGCGCATGGCCGCGCGGCGAATCGCCGTGGATCGCCTGCGCGAGCAGGTCCTTGCCCGCGCCGGTCGGGCCGGTGATCAGCACCGGAATATCCTTGCCGATCACCTTGCGCACCTTCGCGATCACCGAGGCCACCTGCGCGTCGCCGGTGTCGAGCGCGGCCAGCAGCGAGCCGCGCGACGCGGCGGGCACCGCCGGGGCCGGCGTCATGGTCCGGACGGGCCGCGTCGCATCGGCGCGCGGGCCGAGCCGCGTCTGCACACGCGCGCAGGCCACGGTGCCGTTGCTGAGGTTCAGCATCAAGTGCGCGTCGTGGCTGGTGCGCTGCCAGTCGACGAGCTGCGCCCAGGTGGTCTGGAACAGCGACGACACCGTCTGCGCGCGCAGCGCCGGCAATTGCAGGCCGAGCTGGAACTGCGCGCTGCGATTCGCCGAGACGATCCGCCCGTCCTCGGTGAACGCCACGATGCCCTCCATCAGCGTGCCGAGGAATTCCGGCCGGCCGTGGAACGACACCTGCAGCATGTCCTGGAACGTGGTGGCGAACAGGTAGTTCTCGATCATCTGCACCGACATCTTCGCCAGCGCCATGGTGTGCTGGTGATAGCTGCGGTGGTCGCCCGTCACGTCGAGCACGCCGGCCATCTCGCCGTACGGATCGAGGATCGGCACGCTGGAGCAGGTCAGGAAGCGGTTCACCGACAGGTAGTGCTGCTCGCCGTGCACGACCACCGCACAGCGCTCGGCCAGCGCCGTGCCGATGCCGTTGGTGCCCTGGCGGTTCTCGGCCCAGTTCGCGCCGGGCATCAGCGCGACGCGCTCGGCACGCTGCAGGAAATCGTCGTCGCCGACCGAATGCAGGATCAGGCCGTCCGCATTGGTCAGCACGATCATGCTGTGGGTGTTGGCGATCTGGTCGTGCAGCGTTTCCATCACCGGCATCGCGTGCGCGCACAGGATGCGGTTCTGCTCGCGCTTGAGCGCGAGCGCCGAGTCGGACAGGATCTCGTAGTCCGGCTGCACCGAGGCGTGCAGCCCGAACATCTCGGAGCGCTCGTGCGCCTTGCGGATCGCCGTGACCGGCCAGTTGCCGGATTGGCCCGCCTCGCGCAGGGCGGCGTGATCAAACCTGTCGTGCATCGTCTCCTCCAGAGCGGCCCGGTCGTGGGCCGGGCGATCGCGGGATGGGATGCAAGCTCCGTGCCACGGCGGCGAGGGCAGCCGCCGCGCCGCGGTTAATCGCCGAAGCGTTCGGTCCGCTCCTCGGCGCCATCCGCGCTCCAATATCGCCAGAGCCCGGATTGCTCGCCACCGAGATACGCGCCCTCGGCCGCCAATTGGCCGTTTTCGTGAAAATCCCGCCACACGCCCTCTTCCTTGCCGTGGGCATAGTGCCCCTCGGAGGCGAGCGCGCCGCTTTCATGAAAGGCCGAGAAGAGTCCGTGCCGAACCCAGCGGGTTTTATCGGCAGACAACATCCGCGAGTAACGGAATTTGATGCCGCCGGATTCGAAGGGAATTTCGGCGATATGCAGATCGGCTTCGACGGACATGGTGTTCCTTTGATTTTGATGCACCGGCATGCACGGCTCGTCGCGCGTCGCCGGTGACGTTTTCTTATTCGGGCAGGCCGTTTTCCACGGTTTTGGCGAGCCGTTCGTAATAGGCCGCCGAACGTGCATTGCCCGCTGCCTTGAAGCGCTTGGCCGTGGCATGCGCGGCGTGCCCCCCCAGTTGAAAGATCGGGTACATATCTCGACCTTCGGGTTCGCTCTGCGCTTTCAAGGCTTTGTCGAAATGGCTTGCCGTCATCCAGCCACCGCTGAGTTTCAGCAAGCCGCGCACGGGAAGCCCCGCCTTCATTTCGCCGAGAAAGAACTGATACGGCTCCGCGGCACCGATTCGCATCACGCCGAGCCCATCGGCCACGCCGCCAGGACAAGGCCCCTGCCAACGCGACGGCCCTGCGTCGAAATCCGCCGGCGTCGCGGCACGACACGCAGCGCCATCGGCCTCCGCGGCGAAGCTGGTTGCGGCGCCCAGCGATATCGCCAAACCCATGACGGTGATCCAGAAACGGCTCATATCAAGCTTCCCTTTATCGATGAGCTTGGTTGTTTCAGCTTTGAAATGACGAAGATTGCCTTGCGGCGCGAGTGCCCGCTTTAGCGGCGGGTATCGAATCGATCGGAACGCGGGACTTCCGGGGGCAGATGGTAATGCTTAATTCGATATTTCTCCAGATTATCGAACGGTATTCGCGCGTTCATCAGAAGCAGGTAATGGCGACCGATTATCGCTATCGAATCACCACGATATTCCAGTAAATTTTTCTTTGTCGAGCATTGGATAGCTGCGGGCGAACCCCCCTTATTGCCAGCGCTGCCCATTCAAAATACGGCTGCTTGATCCACTCGCCCCCCTCAATGCAACAACGGCCTGCCGGCAGGTCGCCGAACAGGCCGTCGTCACCGACGCAGTGCTACGCATGCGTCGTCCAACCAGGAACGGGATCGCCGTTCTTCAGAAGAAGCCGAGCGCGTCCGGCTGGTAATTGACCAACAAGCACTTCGTCTGCTGGTAATTCGACAACGCCATCTTGTGCGTCTCGCGGCCGATGCCCGATTGCTTGTAGCCGCCAAACGCCGCATGCGCCGGGTACAGGTGATAGCAGTTGGTCCACACGCGGCCGGCCTCGATCTCGCGGCCCATGCGATAGGCGCGCGTGCCGTCGCGCGTCCACACGCCGGCGCCGAGCCCGTAATACGTGTCGTTGGCGATCTCGATGGCTTCCTGCTCGTTCCTGAACGTCATCACCGAGGCCACCGGCCCGAAGATTTCCTCCTGGAACACGCGCATCTTGTTGTGGCCGAACAGCATCGTCGGCTTCACGTAGAAGCCGTCGCCGAGGCTCGCATCGAGGCTCGCGCGGCTGCCGCCCGTCAGGCACTGTGCGCCCTCCTCGCGGCCGATGTCGATGTACGACAGGATCTTGTCGAGCTGTTGTTGCGAGGCCTGCGCGCCGATCATCGTTTCGAGATCGAGCGGGTTGCCGCTCTTGATGCGCTCCACGCGCGCCACCGCCTTCTCGATGAAACGCTCGTAGATCGATTCCTGGATCAGCACGCGCGACGGGCAGGTGCAGATCTCGCCCTGGTTCAGCGCGAACATCGCGAGGCCTTCGAGCGCCTTGTCGAGGAACGCGTCGTCCTGATCGAGCACGTCGGCGAAGAATACGTTCGGGCTCTTGCCGCCCAGTTCCACCGTGGACGGAATCAGGTTCTCGGCGGCGGCGTGCAGGATGCGCTTGCCGACCGGCGTCGAGCCCGTGAACGCGATCTTGGCGATGCGCGTGCTGGTGGCGAGCGCCTCGCCCGCTTCGCGGCCGAAGCCGCTGACCACGTTGATGGTGCCCGGCGGGAACAGGTCGCCGATCAGTTCCATCAGCACCAGGATCGACGCGGGCGTCTGCTCGGCCGGCTTCATCACCACGCAGCAGCCGGCGGCCAGCGCCGGCGCGAGCTTCCACGCCGCCATCAGCAGCGGGAAATTCCACGGAATGATCTGCCCGACCACGCCGAGCGGTTCGTGGAAGTGATAGGCGACGGTGTTGTCGTCGATCTCGGAGATCCCGCCTTCCTGCGCGCGGATGCAGCCCGCGAAATAGCGGAAATGGTCGATCGCGAGCGGCAGGTCGGCCAGCATCGTTTCGCGCAGCGGCTTGCCGTTGTCGATGGTTTCGGCCACGGCCAGCACGCGCAGGTTCTTTTCCATGCGGTCGGCGGCGGCCAGCAGCAGGTTCGCGCGGTCGGCGGCCGAGGTCTTGCCCCACTTGCGGCGCGCGGCGTGCGCGGCGTCGATCGCCAGCTCGATGTCGGCGCCGGTCGAGCGCGGTACGCTGCAGAAGGTCTGGCCGTTGATCGGCGAGACGTTGTCGAAATAGTCGCCACCGACGGGCGCGACCCACTTGCCGCCGATGTAGTTCTCGTAACGCGTGTGGTACGGATACTCGATGTCGATGCCGTGGCGCTTGAGGTCAAACGGATTCATGGTGCATTCCTGTTCTGCATGAGGATCGGGAGGCCCGCGCGTCACCTGTGTCACGTGTGCGGCGCGGGCCCTTGCCCCCTCGCGGGCCAGGCCGGCGAGGGGCTGCGGCTTACATGGCCGCTTCGAAAATCGCGATGACCTGCGCCAGCGTGGCCCGGCGCGGGTTGGTCAGCATGCAGGCGTCCTTCTGCGCATTGACGCCCATCACTTCGTGATCCTCGGCTTTCACGCCGAGCCCGGCGAGGCCCGACGGAATGCCGACCGAGGCCGACAGGCGGCGGATCGCCGTCACCGCCGAGGCGGCTGCATCCACCGTGGAGAGGCCCGCCGTGTTCACGCCGAGCAGCGCGGCGATCTGCGCGAAGCGCTCCGGCGCGGCGATCAGGTTGAACTCCGAGACATGCGGCAGCAGGATCGCGTTGCACACGCCGTGCGGCAGGTTGTAGAAGCCGCCGAGCTGGTGGGCCATCGCGTGCACGTAGCCGAGCGATGCGTTGTTGAACGCCATGCCGGCCAGGTACTGCGCGTAGCACATGGCCGCGCGCGCTTCCATCGATTCGCCGTTGGCCACCGCCTTCGGCAGCCATTCGCCGATCAGCGCGATCGCCTTCTCGGCGCAGGCGTCGGTGATCGGCGTGGCGGCCGTCGAGACGAACGCCTCGACCGCGTGCGTCAGCGCATCCATGCCGGTGGCGGCCGTCAGCGCCGGCGGCATCGCCACCATCAGGCGCGGATCGTCGATCGCGATCAGCGGCGTGCAGCGCCAGTCGACGATCGCCATCTTCACGTGGTTGCTGGAGTTCGTGATGATGCAGAAGCGCGTCATTTCCGCGGCCGTGCCGGCCGTGGTGTTGATCGAGATGAGCGGGGTCATCGGCACGGTCGATTTGTCGACGCCTTCGTAATCGCGGATATGCCCGCCGCCCGCCGTGACCAGGCCGATGCCCTTCGCGCAGTCGTGCGAGGAACCGCCGCCCAGCGACACGATGAAATCGCAGCCTTCCTGCTGATACAGCTTCACGCCGTCGTGCACGTTGACGTCGGTGGGGTTCGGCTCGGCGCCCGCGAAGATCACGGCCTGCAGGCCCGCCTCGCGGATGGTGCTCGCGATCTGCTCCGACAGCCCCATCTTGTGCAGCCCGGCATCCGTCACGATCAGCGCTTTCTTCGCGCCCAGCGATTTGGCGCGCGTGCCGGTTTCCCGGGCGCAGCCGGGGCCGATCAGGGTGATGCAGGGGATGAAGAAGCTGTCGGTGCGATCTGCGATGCTGAGGTAGCTCATGTCGTCTCCAAAGTTTTGTGGGGGCATCCGGGTACCCACAGCGCTTTTCGCAGGAACCGTACCAATCGTGAAAAGCCTTGCCGGACAAGGGTTTCGCGAAATCGGCCGGGTGCCCGCGCTGTTGACGATCGCCACAGGTGTTGCGTTTCGAAGCAACGCCGCAACAGTGTTGCAAGCGGGCCGAACCGCGTCCGGCCCCGTTTTTCCGGCGGTCGCACCGTTTCGATACGGTCAATTCCGGCCCCGAATCCTGCCGTTTGCGGGTGGGCGTTCCCCCGTATTGACCTGCCGCGCCAGTTAATGAAAATGGAAGCATTCATCCGCCGGGAGAGGCGATGCGTAGCGTATTCAGGTCCGATCACGCGAATCGCGCAGCAGGCACGCCGCCGGCGTCGAATGCGTCCGTGCGCGACCGCTCTCCCGCCGCACCGCAACAGCCTCCGTTCGGGGCGCCTGTCGCGCTGGTGCGCCGCAACCTCGGTTGTCCTGATTATTCCCGCGAGCCGCGCGCAGCCGGGTTCGCGCGCGATGCTGCAGCCGCACGCTGCACGGTTCCCGGTTCCCCTTCCCGCTTCTCGTTCCGGCACCTTGCCCGGAACGCGCACCCGGCCTCGTCGAATCGGGGCCGGCCATCCGGCGTGCCGCGCGGCGCGCCGTCCGAGCTTCTCTCACGGCCGTTCCGAGCGGCCGACCATAACGATCCCTACTCACGGAGCCACCGACCATGACCGCGACCACCTTCGATTCGAAATCCGTCATTGACCAGGACGGCTGGCTGATCCGCTATTGCGAGCGCGGCCGCGTGTCCGACTCGGTGATTCGGGGCGGCATCAGCGCGCTGCTGTGGCAGAAGCTGCGCACCGAGCACGTCGACGACGACGTGGCCCGCATCGACGCGCTCAATACCTTCGTCGACGACCTGAACCGCAGCCCGATCGCCACCGATTCGCAAACCACCAGCCGCGAACTGCACGACATGCCGGCCGCGTTCTTCGAGGCGCATCTGGGGCCGCGCGTGAAGCAGTCGTGCTGCTATTTCCCGCAGGGCGAGGACACGCTCGCGCACGCCGAGGACGCGATGCTGGCGCTCTACGCCGAGCGCGCGGAGCTGGCCGACGGCCAGCGCGTGCTCGACCTCGGCTGCGGCTGGGGCGCGCAATCGCTGTGGCTGGCCGAGCGTTATCGGCAATCGCATATCGTGGGCCTGACCGTTTCGCAGCGGCAGCGCGAATTCGTCGAGCAACGCGCCAAGGCGCGCGGGCTGACCAACCTGACGATCGTGACCGGCGACATCGCCACCTACGAGTTCGCGCCCGGCGACGCCCACTTCGACCGCGTGCTGTCGATCGAGAACTTCGAGCACATGAAGAACTACCGCGCGCTGCTCGCCAAGCTCTCGCACTGGATGAGCGACGACGGCAAGCTGTTCGTGCATCTGTTCGCGCACCGGCTGGTGGCGTATCACTTCACGGCGCAGGACGGCAACGACTGGATGTCGCGCCATTTCTTCGGCGGCGGCACGATGCCGTCGGCGGACCTGCTGCTGCGCTTCCAGGATCATCTGCGCGTGGAAAAGCAGTGGTGGCTCGACGGCACGCATTACCAGCGCACGGCCAACCACTGGCTCGCGTCGCTCGACGCCGCGCACGAGCAGATCCTGCCGATGCTGCGCGAGACCTTTGGCGAAGAAAACGCGCCGATCGTGTTCCAGCGCTGGCGCATGTTCTACATGGCGGTGGCGGGGCTGTTCGGCTATCGCCACGGCAAGGAATGGGGCGTGGCGCATTATCTGTTCGACAAGCGCTCGGCGGCGGTGGGGAACGCCTGAGGAGCCTGAATTCGGGCCGGCGGTTTTCCGCAGGCCCGATAGCGAAAAAAGCGCGTGCCATCGAAGGCACGCGCTTTTTGTTGCCGATCCCGCCGAGCGACGCCGCCGCCGTCAGGCGAGCTTGCGCACCTCGCTCAGTGCGCGTTCGATATCGGCCGGCGAATTGACGATGCCGGCCGAAAAACGTGCATACGACACGGCGTACGGCGTCGTGCTCGCGACCACGCCGCGTTCGCGAAGCCGGTCCACCGCGGCGGCCGGCGTCCAGCCCTTGACCTCGAAACAGACGAACCCGGCCGACAGATCGCGCCGACGCGGCGTGTGCAGCGTCACGTGACGCATGCCGGCCAGCCCTTCCTTCAATTGCCCGTTGAGATCGAGAATCC
Source organism: Burkholderia sp. 3C (assembly GCF_054589155.1). Lineage (NCBI taxonomy): Bacteria > Pseudomonadati > Pseudomonadota > Betaproteobacteria > Burkholderiales > Burkholderiaceae > Burkholderia > Burkholderia sp. 3C. The sequence goes on along the minus strand of NZ_BAAILN010000096.1, from coordinate 103,280 downwards.
GGTTGGCGATGCGCGTGCGCCCGATGCGCTGGTGAAACTGGAAGGCCTCCACCGTGGCCCATTGATTCTCGTACGCGAAGAAGCCGCCCGGGCTGACCCAGGCCGCCTGCGTCGGGCCGCGCGGGTCGCGGCCCTCGCGCCAGGCCGCGCTGGTCTCCGGCGACATCAGCGACGGAATCGTCGGCTGCACCAGCGCCCAGCTCGCGGGGCGGCCCCAGACGATGCCGTTGCCGTGCGGCCCGAGAATCCACTTGTGCGTGCCGGCCGAGAAGAAATCGCTGCCTTGGCGCGCGACATCCTCGTCGAGCACGCCGAAGCCGTGCACCCCGTCGACCACCAGCAACACGCGATCCGCCTCGGCACGCTGGGCGTTGATGGGCGCCAGCGCGGCCGACACCTCGCGGATCGGCAGTACCACGCCCGTGCCCGAATGCACCCAGGTCACGCCGAGCACACGCGTATTCGGACGAATCGCGGCGATCAGCCGCCCGACCATCTGATCGGCGGAGGCCGTCGCGCTCTGTTCGTACAGCGCGATCTTGCGCATGCTGCCGCCCCACTTGTTCACGGCAAGGCGGATCGATTCGTGATGCGGATAGAAATCGTGCGTGGTGGTCAGGATTTCCTGGCCCGGCTTCAGCGACAGGCCGTTGTAGATCAGCGCGAGCCCGACCGTGGTGCTGCTGGTCAGCGCGATCTCGTCGGGTTGGCCGCCCACGTATTGCGCGGCGGCGGCGGCCACGTTGCGCCAGAGCATGTCCTCGGGCTTCGCGAACATGTGATCGTCGAGATAGGCATACGGGTTCTCGTCGAGCGCGCGGCGATGGCGATCGATCGCGGCGCGCACCGGCGCCGGATACGAGGCGAGGAAGAAGTTCGACAGATGCGCGAGGCGCGGGTCCAGATTGAACTGCGCGCGCACCGACGCCCAGTCGTACGGATCGAACGCAAGCGCGGGCGCATCGGCGGCGCGCGCGAGGGGCGCGACGCCGGCCCCCAGCGCCAGGCCGGCGGCGGCGGCACGAGAGCCGTGAGTCAGAAACTGGCGGCGATTGGTAGTCAACGAATGCTCCAGTAAAAGGTCGATTGCGCGGCGGCGCGACGCGCCCCGCGCGCCCTGCTCATGCGCTGGCGCGTCCCGCGAACAGCGCGCCGATCCGCTTTCCGTACAGGCCGATCGCCAGCCCCAGCACGATGAACAGCGTGGCGAGGATCTTCGGCAGCCCCACGTGCTCGCCGAAGATCGCCACCGAGCCCAGCATCCCGAAGATCGGCACCAGCAGCGACAGCGGCGCGACCGTCGACACCGGGTATTTCTTCAGCAGCACGTTCCAGATCCAGTAGCCGAACAGCGTGGTGGGATAGGCCTGGAACAGGATCGAGAAGATCGCCTTGCCGTCGAAGTGGGCGAACGTCGCGGCGTAGCCGGCCGCGCCGTGCTGCAGCCAGGCGATCGCGAACAGCGGGATCGGCGCGAACAGGCTCGACCACACGAGGAACGCCAGCACGTCCTTGGTGCCCGATTTCTTGATGATGATGTTCGCCGTGCTCCAGGCGATCGCGCCGACGATCACCAGCGCCACGCCGAGCGGCGCCACGCTGCCGTCGGTGATCGTGATGATGCAGGCCAGCCCCAGCAGCGCGATGACGATGCCGGCGACCTGGTAGCGCGACAGGCTTTCCTTGAACACCACCGCGCCGAGCAGGATCGTGAAGAACGCGCTGAACTGCAGCACCAGCGATGCGATCCCGGCCGACAGGCCGGCCTGGATGCCGAGGTTGACGATGCCCCACAGGCCGATGCCGAAGATCAGGCCGTACGCGGCGAGATAGCGGAATTCGACCTTCGGCCGGCGGATCAGCAACACCGCCGGGAACGCGCTGAGCGTGAAGCGGATGCCCGCCAGGATGAACGGGTCGACCGATTGCAGCCCGAGCTTGATGACCGAGAAATTCAGGCCCCAGATGGCCGTGATGAACACGGCGAGCAGGATGTCGCGAAGCTTCATGATGATGTCCGATGGTGACGGAAGTGACGGAAGTGGCGGAAACGGGAATGCGGCGCGCGTGGTTCGCACGCGCGCCGCGTTTCGGGATGGGCAGGATGGGCGAGCACGACGCTCAGGCCGCGTGCGCGACGGAGGCCGCGACCGAAGCGGCGACGGCCGGCGCGGTGCGGGCCGCGTCGAACAGCCCGCGCAGCCAGGCGTCGGTCTCGACCGCGTCGACGCACGCAACGATCCCCGCGAGCGGCGCCTCGTGCGCCGAATAGGTGATCCGCTGCTGCAACGTCGTGCCGGGCGTCAGTTCGGCCCAGCGGCGCACCACCGGATCGCGCCGGAACGCGTCGATGCCGTCGATGCCGCGATAGGTGCCCGGGCCCCCGGCATGGCCGGGGAACACGAACCAGCCGTGCCATGCCGCTTGCGTCTGGGTATCGGGCAACGCGTGCGAGGGCGGTTCGCCGGTCAGGATTCGCAGTTCCTCGGACGGCAGATGCACGCCGGTCGCCAGCTCGAAAGTGGCCACCACGTCGGCGCCCCCCACCCGATTGCCGACTTCGAGGAACACCGGGCCGGCCGGCGTCTCGATCGCTTCCAGGTGGAAGCTGCCGTGTCGGATGCCCACCGCCGCGAGCGCGCGGCTCGTCCACTCGCGCAATTCGGGCGTGAGCGGGAAATGGCAGGAACCGAGCGGCTTGCCCTGGGCGAACCCGAGGCAGGTGCCGACATAGCGGCTGGCGGTGACGGTGGCGAGACGGCCATCGGCGATCAGGCCGTCGAAATGCAGCACGTCGCCGTCCACGAATTCCTCGACCTGATAGGCCTGCGCATCGAGTTCGCCACGGTCGAGCCGCACCGCGCCCGAAGCGCGCGCCTGCACCGCGCGCAAGGCCGCCTGCGGGTCGGCGAACACCACCACGTCCTCGCTCGATGCGCCGCTGTGCGGCTTCAGCACGGTCCGGCCCGACCAGCGCGCGGCGCCCGGGTTGTCGAGCCATTCGGGAAGCCGCAGGTAGCGCGGCACGCGCAGCCCGGCCTGCTCGGCCTTGTGCTTCATGCGGACCTTGTCGCGCACGCATTGCACCGCGTCCACCGACGGCCCCTCGACGCCGAGCCATTCCCGCAGGCGAGCGGCATCGAGCAGTTCGTACTCGGACAGCGACAGGATGCGGTCGAAGCGGCGCGGCTGCGCGCCGAGCCAGGCGCGCGCCTCGTCGTAGGCGCTGTGCTCGCCGGGCCGCACCACCGCTTCGTGGCGCAGGTCGGGCGGCAACGTATCGATGATCGGCTGGGTGCCGAAATACGTCACGTCGTGACGCGTGTGATCGATGCCGCGCGCGTAATCGATGCGGGCGTACGGCACACGATGCAGGATCAGAATCTTCATGATCGGAATCTCCTCTCAGGCCGCGAGCGTGACCGATTGCGGAACATGGAAACCGGCGCTGGCGAGCTGCGCGACCCAGGCCGCGCGCACCGCCTGCACCACCTCGCGGATGTCGGCGCGCGCGCCGTCCACGGCGAGGCAGGCCTGCGCCGCGAAGTCGCCGTTTTCACGCGCGACGGCGGGAATGAAACGCGTGTGCGGCGACAGCCAGCCCCACTCGATCAGATGCAGCGCCGAAGCCGGCAGCCCGCAGCGCTCGGCCGCCTGCGCGAGCGTCGCGGCGAGCAGCGCCTCGCCCTGCGCCGTGGCGGGCGGCGTGAACTCGCCGTCCTCGGGCACGCCGAGCATCACGGTGGCCGCATGCGTGCTGCCCGCTTCGAGCCGGACGTCGCGCGGATGGCCGAACGCCGCATCCACCCAGAGCGCATAGAAATCGACCGCATACACCGCCTGCGCGATGGTCCAGATCTTCATGCCGGCGGGGCGACGGTTGGGCTCCACCACGGCGGCGCGCGTGCCGTCGTCGCTCAGTTTGATTTCGTTGTGGAACGGGCCGTCGCGCTGCCCCACCAGCAGGTTCGCGATGCGGCCGGCCCGGCTCAGCGAAGCGCGCTCGGCCACGCTCAGGCGCGCCGGGAGAATTTGCGCCACCTCCACGGGGTACTGGCCGTCGGCGCTGACCTTCTCCGTGATGAAGGCCGTGTCGCCCACGCCGTCGAACGAGTATTCGCGACGGTACGGAATCAGCGCCTCGCAGATCGCGCCGTTCGCCAGATACGGCTCGACCAGCGCGAACGCCGCATCGAGCCGGTCGCCGGCGCGCACCACCGCCACGCCGCGGTTGTTGCCCTCGCACGACGGCTTGATCACGAAGCCCGCCGGATGCGCTTGCGCAAACGCCTGCACGTCGGCCAGCGAGGCGATTGCCGCGCTGCGCGGCGCCATGATCCGCTGCGCATCGAGCAGCGTGCGCACCGCGTCCTCGGCCAGCCGGTAGTCGCGCTTGCTGAACGCGCCGGCCGCCAGCGCGGCCGAATCGACCGGCAGGCCGAGCCGTTCGAGCAGCGCCGCGCCGCGCTGCACGGCGTTGTCGGAGAACACCAGGCCCGCGCGCAGGCGCGCCCGGTAGGGTGCCAGCGCGGCCTCGGCCGCCTCGACGAAATCGTCGGCCAGCGGATCGAGATCGATCACGTAGCGGCAGATTTCGCGATCGCGCGGGCCGGGCGCGGCGCGAATCAGCAGCGTGTCGACACGGTGATGCGCGTGAGCGACACGCACGAGATGCGCGACGTCGGCGATGCGCGTCAGGTTGTAATCGACGATCAGCAACAGCGGGCTCGTTTCGCTCATCACTCAGGCTCCTGCGGTGGTTTCGCTGGTTTGGTAGCGCACCGCGAGCGTATCGGCCGTGACGGCCAGCAAGCGCGGCAGTTCGGCGTCGCGCCGCTCGCGCGGCAGATGCCAGAGGATCTGCCCGAGAAACACCTCGCGCGCGGCCGGCTCGATCTCGTCGCCGGGCTTGAGCAGGATCTGGGTCAGCAGCGGCGGCGGATCGGTCGGCTCGACGTCGATGCGCTCGATGCGGCCCGGCTCGGCGAAATAGACGCGGAAGAACGTGGCGCTGGTGCCGGGCGGCACGCCGTCGGCGCGATAGGACACGCTGGCCAGGGTGTCGAGATAGGCCGGCGACGGCACTTCGTCGACCTGCGAGACGAGCAGGTCGAGCCAAAGCTCCAGCACGCTGGCCTGGCCGTTGAGCGCCTTCACGCTGCGCGAGATCAGCGCGCCGCCCACTCGCGGGTTCACCTCGATCAAGTCCCAGCGCGCACCGTCGAAGCGCGCCTCGATGTGAAAGCAGCCCCAATCGAGCGCCAGTTCGGCCAGCACCTCGCCGATCCAGGCGATGCCGGCCGCGTTCTGCGCATCCGACAGCGAATGCGGCGGGCTGGTGCAGCTATCCTCGAGCACCGTGCCGTCGCGCTCGGTCAGTTGGCACTTCTCATGAATGCCGACCACGTAGGGGCGGCCGTCGGCCACCAGCACCTCGAAGCTGAACTCCTTGCCGCTCACATAACCTTCGGCCAGGAACTCGATGGTTTCGCCAAGCACGGACGTATAGACCGTGTCGGCGCGCGCCTTGGCGGCGATCGCGTCGAGCGCTGCCCAGGTCGTGTCGCGCGCGAGCCGGAACGCACCGTAGGATGCGATGCCGCGCACCGGCTTGACGAAATACGGGTGGCCGCTGCGCTGCAGCTCGGCCAGCGTGGCGGGCGTCAGCTTGTGCGCACGCACCCGGGACAGCCCCGCGTCGTGCAACTGCGTGCGCACCTTCAGCTTGTCGCGCAATTGATCGGCACGCTGCCAGGGCAGGTCGCCCACGCCCTGCAACGCGTTGCCGTAGGCCATCAGCGCGCGATAGCCTTCCCACACGCTGATGCAGCCCTTGATCGTATGGCCCTGCTCATGCAGGGCCGCGAGGGCGTTCTCGAGGTCACGGGTACCCAGTTCGTGAGCATCCGTGGCGAACACCGTCTCCGCCAGTTCGCGCAGCGCGGCGAGCCGGGCTTCGCCGTGCTCGGGAAGCGGCCGCGACGACAGCACCCATGCGGCGAGGCCGCGTGCATGACACGCCGCGATCAGATCCTCGGCGAAAGAGAAACCGCAGTGACTCAGAATGAGAACGCCATCGGTTTTCATCATCGCTCCCCGATCAGGCCGCGGCTTTCAGCGTGGCGGCGATCTTGTCTTCGTAGAGTTCCTTGAAGTAGAGCGCGAGCACCGTCTGATGTTCGTCGAGGTAGCGCTTGAGCGCCTGGATGTCGTCATCGCTGCGCAGCAGGTGACGGATCGCGGCCCACACTTCGCCCGGGTGATCGTCGTTGATATCCGTGTGCGAGTGCGAGATCTGGCCGCCGATGTTGCCTTCGCCCACCGAGCCCTTCAGCGCTTCGATCTTGCGCGGTTCGAGCTTCACGTTCACGTATTCGACCAGGTACGAATAGGCGACCACGCCCAGCGGCCCTTCGTGATCGAGTAGATAGGAGAAATAGCCGGTCAGCAGCTTGGTCGACAGGTACGGCTCGGTGGCGAGGAATTGCTCGCGGCTCACGCCCGCCCGTTCGAGATCCTGAATGAACAGTTCGTCGTGCAGCATTTCCTCGCGCTCGTAGTTCGCCCAGATCTGCGCCGCTTCCGGGCTGCGCTTGGCGATTTCGACGAGCGCCTTCGATTCCGACACGCGCAGCAGGCGAATGCGCCATGCGGTTTCGATCAGGTGACGCTGGTAATAAGTCGAATCGATCGTCTTGCCTTCGAGGTGCGCGGCATACGGCACGGTTTCATACCATTTGTCGATTTGACCGTCGATGATGGCATCGATTTCTGCGCGCAATTCAACCGATCGTGCAGCATTGATGAACGGAATGCGATTCTCGAAGCCGACGTTTTTAACGCGATTGCTCATGATTACCCTCGTCAATAGAAGTGGAGTTTTCAATAATCACGTGCGAGAGAAGCCGCACGAATTCGTACTTCGCCATTCAGCCGGCATTGGCACGCCAGCCTGAATTCATCGCCCGGATAACCGAGCGCGTCGAGGAATTCCGCTTCCGGGGCATCTCGGGTGCCCAGATGCGGCAAGCCTTCGACGACCTCGATCACGCACGCGCCGCACGCGCCGGATTTGCAACCGAACGGGATCGATTCCTGGTCGTACAGCTCGAATTCCAGTTCGGTCAGGCTGCTGCCCGGAGGCAGCCAGGCCTCGGCGTTCTGCGGCAGGATCACGATCTTGTGCACACGCATCCCTCCCGGCCTGCGCAGGGCAAGCCGCGATAACAGTTGATCAGTATTGCGAAACGTGAGTACCGAAGCGGATACCGCTTCAGTCGGGCGAACGGAACATACCGCCGTGGCAATTGCAGGGGTTCATTTATTTATCGGAATCAGGTGTTTTTTTCACGCGCCCCGATAATTATGTTTTCATCGGTGAGCGCGCGCTCTCAGGTGCGAAGCCATGCTCACATATCCGGTTGCTACTTGCAATCAGATTTTTTGCATATCCATTTCGCTCTACGGACTTTCAGGCTGTCATCATGACTACATCAAACATGATCCACATCCCGCCGCATCGCGCCACGAGTCGCCGCCCAAAACACCAGCGCGACGAAACTGATGCCCGCGCCCAGCGCGCACACGCCGAGCCACCCCGCGCGCGCATACACGGCCGTCGATGAAATCGCCCCCAGGCCGCTGCCCACCGAATAGAACAGCATGTAGCAACCCACCAGCCGCGCATGCGCCTCCGGCCGCGTGCTGAAGATCATGCTCTGATTGACCACGTGGATCGCCTGGCCGCCGATGTCGAGCAGGATGATGCCGGCGATCAGCAGCCAGATCGAGGTGGTCATGAACGTGATAGGCAGCCACGAAACCAGCAGCAGCGCCAGCGCGATGCCGGTCGTCACCTGGCCGAGGCCGCGATCGGTCAATTGCCCGGCCCGCGCGGCGGCCAGTGCGCCCAGCGCGCCCACCAGGCCGAACGCGCCGATCGTCGTGTGCGACATCGAGAACGGCGGTGCGCTGAGGGGCAGCACCAGCGCACTCCAGAACACGCTGAACGCGGCGAACATCAACAGGCCGAGCATGCCGCGCACCTGCAACACGCGCTCATGCCACAGCAGCGCCCCCATGGAGCGCAGCAGCGCGCCGTAGCTCAGTTGCGCACGCGGCGTGCGCGGCGCGGGCAACAGACGCGACAGCACGATCAACATCACCACCGCGAACAGGCCCGACACCAGATACACCGCGCGCCAGCCCGCGATGTCGGTCACCACCCCGGCCAGCGAACGCGCCATCAGCAAGCCGATCACCACCCCGCCCTGCGCCGCGCCCACCACCCGGCCGCGCTCGCCGTCACCCGCCAGCGTGGCCGAATAGGCGATCAGCCCTTGCGTCATCGCGGTGCCGAGCAGGCCGACGCCGACCATGCCGGCGAGCAGCGCCAGCGGCGAGGCCGAAATCGCGACGCCGACGCAAGCGAGGATCAGCAGCACCAGTTGCACGGCGATCAATCGCTTGCGGTTCAGCAGGTCGCCCAGGGGCACCACGAACAGCAGCGCCAGCGCGCAGCCGAGCTGGGTGGCGGTGATCACGCCGCCCACGTCGGCATGCGAGATCTGAAAATCGTTCGCGATCGAATCGAGCAGCGGCTGCGCGTAATACACGTTCGCAACACTGGCCGCGCAGCACACGGCCAGCAGCGTGACGATGGCCGTGGGCAGCCGGCCAACCGCACCGCCCTTATTTTCTGCATCGCCAAGCCGGCCTTCCCTGGCGGAATTCGCGGGTGAATTCATCAGTACTCCCCTGGTAAAGTGGTTGCAATTTGAAACTGGATGCAGTGTAGGGAAGGATGTTTTAAAATGCAACGAGTTGTGCGCGGCACCCAAGCCCGCGCAGGCGCGTCGAGGAGGTCAGAATGGTCAAGCAGAAGAGCGCGGCGGATTCGCCGTGCCCGGTGGCGCGGGCAACCGATATCGTCGGCGACCGGTGGGCATTGCTGATCGTGCGCGATGCGTTCGACGGCGTGCGCCGCTTCGGCGATTTCCGCAGCAGCCTGGGGGTCGCCAGCAACATCCTGTCGGCGCGTTTGAAAATGCTGGTGGATGCCGGCATCTTCGAGATCGTGCCGGCGTCGGACGGCACCGCTTATCAGGAGTACGTGCTGACGAGCCGCGGCGAGGCGCTGTTCCCGGTGATCGTGATGCTGCGCCAGTGGGGCGAGGCGAACCTGTTCGAGCGCGGCGAGAAGCACTCGGTCATGGTCGAGCGCAAGAGCGGCCGCGCCGTGCGCAAGCAGGTGCTGCGCGACGCCGACGACAAGCCGCTGAAGGCCGCGCACACGATCGTCAGGAAAATCGAGGCGTCCTGAGCGCCCATGAAAAAACCGCGCACGAGGCGCGGTTTTTTTTGGTCCATCGGTGATCGGCGGCTTCAGCGCACCACGGCTGCCCGGGCGCTGTCCTGACGACGGCGATACGCCGTGTCGCGCGTCGCCAACCAGTAATACAGCGGCGAAGTCAGCAGCAACCCGACGATCCACGACAAATCCGCGCCATCCAGGTAGCCCGGCACCGGGCCGGCATACATCGGCGTGTTCATGAACGGGATCTGCACCGCGATGCCCACCGCGTAAGCAATCAGCGCCTGCGGGTTGAAGCGGCCGTAGATACCGCCATCCACGCGGAAGATCGACTCGATGTCGTAGTCGCCCTTGTGGATCACGTAGAAGTCGATCAGGTTGATCGCCGTCCACGGCACCAGCACCACCAGCAGCGCCAGCACGAGGTCCACCAGGTGGCCGATGAAGTTGGTCGACACGCCGATCGCGCCGTAGCACGACGCCAGCAGGATCACGATCGAGAACACGGCACGGGCGCGCGCCGTCGGAATCCAGCGCCACACGAAGGTCTGGATCGACGTGATGGCCGACAGCACGGCGCCATACAGGTTCAGCGCGTTGTGGCTGATCACGCTCAACAGGAACAGCACCAGCATCAGCGGACCAAACGGGCCGGTGGCCTGCTTGACGGCATCCATCGTATCGGCGCCCGGCGCAACCGCCAGCACGGCCACCGCACCGAACGAAAACGCCAGCGTCGAGCCGATCGCGCAGCCGAGGTAGGTGGCCCAGAACGTCGAGGACACCTTGACATTGGCCGGCAGGTAACGCGAGTAGTCCGATACATACGGGGCGAACGCGATCTGCCAGAGCGCCGACAGCGACACCGTGGCGAGCCAGCCGGCGAAGCTGAAGCCGCCGCGCGTCAGGAAGTCGGCCGTTTGCACATGCGTGAAGATATAGCCGAAGCCCACCACGATGCCGATGCCGAGCACCCAGGTGCCGATGCGGTTCAGGATGTGGATGAAACGGTAGCCGATGATGCCGATCAGGCCCGAGCCCACCGCGCCGACCACGATGCCCACCGGCACCGGCACGGCCGAGGTAATGCCGTGCAGCGACTTGCCGGCCAGCACGATGTTGGACGCGAAGAACGCCACGTACATCACGCCCGCAATCAGCGTGACGAGCAGCGCGCCGAGCGAGCCGAACTGCGCGCGGCTCTGGATCATCTGCGGGATGCCCATCTGCGGGCCTTGCGCCGAGTGCAGCGCCATCAGCACGCCGCCGACCGCCTGGCCGACGATGATCGCGATGATGCCCCACACCAGGTTCAGGTGAAACACCTGCACGCCGAGCGCGCCGGTCACGATCGGCAGCGGCGCGATATTGCCGCCGAACCACAACGTAAACAGGTCGCGCACCTTGCCGTGGCGATCCTCGGGCGGCACATAGCCGATCGTATGCTTTTCAATCAATGGGGACGCGGTGCGCTCCGGGGTGGTCACGATGATGTCTCCTTGCGTGCGCGGCGGGCCGCGCTGAAGCGGTTGGGGCCAACCGGCGCCCCTCGTCAGGCATCAGCAGGCGCCCGGGCGAATCGCTCCCGCCCCGAATCCGTTCATATTTCGAAATCCGAACCATTTGCGAATGCGCGGCGAGCGTTGCGCCCGGTGCCACGGCCTGCCGATGAAAACCTGCTGGTCCGGCCGCGAAACCCCTGTTTCGCAACCGCCCGGCATACGCGCTTTCATCGGTAAGCCGTTGATGTGAGCCAAAATTTAGCGAAGCCGATAACATTTGAGAATTATCGTTTTAGTGTGTCTTGCAAAGCTTTTTGCTATGTCCAGAGATGAACCATGCGGAGCACAAAATCGGTGCCTAAACGCACCAGAACGCACCAGAACGGGCCTCGGGCGGGCATCCTCGGCCGATCGCCGACGAGCTTTCACGTTGCAAGGCGGCCGCCCGTGCGCACGTGGCGAGGCACATTCGCGCGCCGGACCAAAAATAAAATTTATGCTCGCGTCATAAGATAAAAGTCGGCAGCAGGCCGCGCGCGGGTGCGCGGCCTGCGGTAAGGTGCTAGCCGATCCGACCGACACCCACGCGCGCGCGGGGCCGCCAGCCCCCTGCCTGCCCCACTCCGGCGCGCGAGCAGCAGAGGTTTCCGTGGCTTTCTATACATTGCGACAACTGAAGTATTTCGTGACGACGGTCGAGGCCGGCAGCGTGGCCGAGGCCTCGCGCCAGCTATTCATCGCGCAGCCCTCCATTTCGAACGCGATCAAGGGGCTGGAGGAAAGCTTCGGCGTGAAGCTGTTCATCCGCCATCACGCGCAGGGCGTCTCGCTGACGCCGAGCGGCACGCGCTTCTACCGCAAGGCGCAGGAACTGCTGCGCATGTCGCACGAGTTCGAGCAGAACGCGCTGGCCGACAACGACGTGGTAACCGGCCAGATCGATATCGGCTGCTTCGAGACGGTCGCCCCGCTCTATCTGCCGCAACTGATCGCGGGCTTTCGCGAGCTGTATCCGGGCGTCAACATCCGGATTCGCGACGGCGACCAGCAGGAACTCGTGCAGGGCCTGACGGCCGGCACGTTCGACGTGGCGTTCGTCTACGAGCACGAACTCGACGGCACCATCGAGACCGAACCGCTGATGCCGCCCCAGAAGCCCTACGTGCTGCTGCCCGAAAACCATCGCTTCGCCAGCCAGGCGCAGGTGTCGCTGCGCGACCTGTGCGTCGAACCGATGATCCTGCTCGACGTGCAGCCGAGCCGCACCTATTTCGTCAGCCTGTTCCATGCGCTCGGCCTCACGCCGAACATCGTGTTCGGCTCGCCGTCGATCGAGATGGTGCGCGGCATGGTCGGCCAGGGCTTCGGCTTTTCGCTGCTGGTCACGCGCCCCCACTCCGAATGCACCTATGACGGGAAGAAGGTCGTGACGATCGACATCGCCGAGCCGGTGGCGCGCTCGGGCCTCGTCAGCGCGCGCCTGAAGCGCGGCCAGTTGACCAAGCCCGCGCAACTGTTCGTGGATTTCTGCCGCGAGCGGCTCACGGCGTTGAGCGCCGCGCCGCGCGGCTGACGCCCACGCCAATGAAAAACGGCCCGCTCGAAAGCGGGCCGCCTACGTCAGTACGTCAGGATGACTGAGCAAGCCTCGATGGCTCAGGCCTCGCGTGACGTGAGATGCGTCACCAGCCGCGCCAGCATCGCATCGCAGCCGGCCAGTTGCTCGACGCTGACGAACTCGTCGGGCTTGTGCCCCTGATCCATGCTGCCGGGGCCGCACACCACGGTAGGCATGCCGGCCTGCTCGAACAGGCCGCCTTCGGTGCCGAACGCCACGGTGCCGAACTCGGTCGAGCCGGACAGCAACGCCAGCAGTTGCGCAGCTTCGCTGTCGGGCGGCGTGGCCAGGCCCGGGTAGGCACTGAGCGGCAGGAAGCGGATGCCGGTGTCGGGCTTGACGGCCTGCATCTTCGGCAGCAGCTCGGCGTCGGCGTAGCGGTGCAGGTCGTCGGCCACTTCCTGCGCGTCGTAGCCGGGCAGCGCGCGCACCTCGAAATCGAATTCGCACTCGGCCGGCACGATGTTCAGCGCGCGGCCGCCGTGGATCACGCCCGTCTGCACGGTCGAGAACGGCGGGTCGAAACGTTCGTCGTGATGCTCGGGCGCCGCGAGCCGCGTGCCGATCTCGCCGAGATGGCCGATCAGCTTGGCCGCGTATTCGATCGCGTTGACGCCGTACGGCGCGTAGGCCGAGTGGCAGGCCGCGCCCTTCACGTGGCAGCGCATCGCCAGCTTGCCCTTGTGGCCGAGCACCGGCTTCAGTTCGGTCGGCTCGCCGATCAGGCACAGGCGCGGGCGCACCGCGCGCCGCTCCAGTTCGGCCAGCATCGGCCGCACGCCGAGGCAACCCACTTCCTCGTCGTACGAGAACGCCAGGTGCACGGGCAGCGCCAGTTCGCGCTCGCGCGCGACGAAGGCCGGCACGGCGGCCAGCACCGAGGCCAGGAAGCCCTTCATGTCGGCGGTGCCGCGCCCGTACAGCTTGCCGTCGCGCTCGGTCAGGCGGAACGGCTCGACCGTCCACGCCTGGCCGTCCACCGGCACCACGTCGGTGTGGCCGGACAGCACCACGCCGCCGCGATCGCGCGGGCCGATCGTCGCGAACAGGTTGGCCTTGGTGCGCGTGTCGTTGTAGAACAGCTCGCACTCGACGCCGTGCCCGGCCAGATAATCGCGGATGAACTCGATCAGCGCGAGGTTCGAATCGCGGCTGACGGTGGCAAAGCCGATCAGCCGTTCGAGCAGATCGCGGCTGGACAGCGCCACGCCCGCCTGGGTGAGGTGGGCGGACTCACTCATCGCCGGGCACCCCGTAGCTCGGCGCGGCGGTCGGGTTGATCGCGCGCGTCAGGTAATCGGCCATTTGCGGCTTGTAGGCATGCCACAGGCCGGCAAGCTGGCCGATCGGATCTTCGTCGGCCCAATCCACGCGCAGGTCGACGATCGGCCAGACCACGTCGCCGGCAATCTTCAGCGCGGCCGAGTGCACCGGGCCGGCCTCGCCGCCCGCCGCCAGCGCCGCCTGCATGGCGGCCAGCAGCCGGTCGGCCAGCGCGCCGGGCGCGTTCTCGAAGGCCGGCACCATCGCTTCGATCACGTTCAGGCCGGACAGCATGTTGCCGGCCGCGATGCACTGGTCGCCCGCCACCGCGTGATACAGCCCGAGCGCTTCCTTGCCGCTGAAGAACGCCGAGCGGCCCTGGCCGTCGATCACCGTGACCTGCCGGTACTGGCTCCAGCCGTTCGCCGACAGCGCGCGGTCGAGCGCGGCGGCCGGATCGAGTTGGCCGGCCTCCAGCAGATCGAGGATTTCCGGGCCGAGCGCGGGCAGCGTGACGTTCTGCGTGGCCACCACGCCGACACCGGCGCGTACCCACGGGCAGCGCGCGCCCACGGCGATGCTCGACGAGCTGATGGCGATGCCGAGCTGGCCGGTTTCCTGACACCGGCCGACGATCGAGAAAGTCATGCGTGCCTCCTTAGGCCTGTTGCGGCGTCCAATTGTCCGGGATCACGGCGATCACGTCGATCTCCATCAGCCATTGCGGCTGGCCCAGCGCGGCGATCACCAGGCCGGTCGAGATCGGATACACGCCCTTCAGCCACTTGCCGACCACCTGATACACCGGCTCGCGATAGCGCGGATCGATGATGTAGGTGGTGGTCTTGACGATGTGCGAGAGATCGCTGCCGGCCTCTTCCAGCAGTTGCTTGACGTTCTTCATCGCCTGCTCGGCCTGCGCGGCCGGGTCGCCGAGGCCCACCAGGTTGCCGTCGAAATCGGTGCCGATCTGGCCGCGCACGTACACGGTGTTGCCGGCCTTCACGGCCTGGCACAGGTCGTTGTCGAGCGTCTGGTTCGGGTAGGTATCCTTCGTGTTGAACATCCGGATACGGGTATGCGTGGTCTGGCTCATGGGTTCAGTTCACCTAAAAATGGGGGATGGCGCTCAGGCGGCGGCGGGCGGCGTCCAGCCGTCCGGCACCACCGCGATCACGTCGATCTCCATCAGCCATTGCGGCTGGCCCAGCGCCACCACCACGATCCCGGTCGAGATCGGATGCACGCCCTTGAGCCACTTGCCCACTTCCTGGTACACCGGCTCGCGATAGCGCGGATCGATCAGGTAGGTGGTGGTCTTGACGACGTGCGAGAGGTCGCTGCCGGCTTCCTCCAGCAGTTGCTTGAGGTTCTTCATGGCCTGCTCGGCCTGCGCGCGCGGGTCGCCGAGGCCCACCAGGTTGCCGTCGAAATCGGTGCCGACCTGGCCGCGCACGTACACGGTATTGCCCGCCCGCACGGCCTGGCACAGGTCGTTGTCGAGCGTCTGGTTCGGATAGGTGTCCTTGGTGTTGAACATCCGGATACGGGTATGGGTGGGCATCAATTCACTCCGATTTCGCTGGTTTGGGCCGCTTGCGGCGCGGCTGCCACTGCGGCTGCTGCGGCTTCGCGCTGCGTGCTGTCGCGGTAGGTCTGGTACTGGCGCTGGATCGCGATGTGGTCGGCCACGTGCTTGGCGTCGTGCCAGACGCCCCAGATGAAGCTCGAACCGCGGCGCGACTGCCACGGCAGGCCCAGGAAATAGATGCCCGGTTCGACCGACACGCCGCGCTGGTGCTTCGGCTTGCCCTTGGCGTCGAACGCGTCCACCTGCAGCCAGCGGTAATCGGTGGCGTAGCCGGTCGCCCAGATGATCGACGTGACGCCGGCCTGGGCCAGATCCAGTTCCAGCAGCGGCTGCGTGAGGCAGGCCGGATCGGCCGGGATCTCGCGCGCCTGCGGCTCTTCCGGCAGGTCGAGGCCGTTGCGGGCGATGTAGGCGTCGGCTTCGTCGAGCAGCGACAGGTAGTTCTCGTCGCCGCGCGCGATGTTGGCGGCCAGGTCTTGCTGGAAGCGCACCACGTTGCCGTCGAACGATTCGGTCAGGCCGACCAGGTTCACGCCCTGATGCGCGAGGCGGCGGAAATCGACGGTATGGCCGCCGCGCGCGCCGCTGACGGCGATCGTCACGTGCTCGCGGCCCGGCATCGCCGCTTCGGCGTCCCACTTGCCGAGCACGCCGAGCCACCAGCAGAAATCGCGGTTGCGATAGGCGCGCGGCGGGCGATCGTGCGGGCCGACCGACAGATAGACGTCGCGGCCCGCGCGCTGCAGTTCGTCGGCGATCTGCACGCCCGACGAGCCGGCGCCCACCACCAGCACGCCACCGGCCGGCAGTTGCTGCGGGTTGTAGTAGCTGGCCGAATGCAATTGCGTCAGCGCCGACGAGGACGGCGCGATCGGCGGGATCACCGGCGTCTGGAACGGGCCGGTGGCCACTACCACGCGGGTCGTCTCGATCGTGCCGTCGCTGGTTTCGACCGTGAAGCCGGGGCGGCCGACGTTGCGCACCACCTTGGTGACGTCCACGCCGGTGCGGATCGGTGCGTCGTACTTCTTGGCGTAGGCCTCGAAGTAATCGGCCACGCTGTCTTTCGAGGCGAACGCATCCGGGTCGAGCCCTTCGAATTCGAGGCCGGGGAAGCGGTCGTGCCAGGCCGGCCCGTTGGCGACCAGCGAATCCCAGCGGCCGGTGCGCCAGCGCTCGGCGATCCGGTCGCGTTCGAGCACCAGATGCGGCACGCCGAGGCGGCTCAGGTGTTCGCTCATCGCCACGCCGGCCTGGCCGGCGCCGACCACCAGCGTGTCTACGACTGTGTTCCCGACTGTCATCGCGCGTTCCTCTGAAAAGCGGTTCAACCCGGCACGCCAACCGCGGCCGGGTTCGGTTTCTGGTTCGCGGCTTGGCGCGCCGCGAATGGCATGCCTGGAATTCTGTTCAGAGGTGGGGGTTAAGGAAATGATGTTTTTTGTGGTCGCTGGTTAGGAAAAAGTTGCGAGAGGGCGGGAAGCGCCGCCCGGCGCGGCGCGGCGAGGAAAATGGCCGCCTGGGAAGGCCGCGCGCGGGGCCGCCGGACAGCCTTTGGCGCGCCTCCGAAAAGGGGAAATCGGGGAATTTTGGCGAGCTTTTTACAGCGGGGCGCCAAAAACAAAACGGCCGGGACAAACCCGGCCGTCGCTCATGCGTCGCGTGCTATCACCCCAAAAACCGCTCCACCAGCCGGACAAAATAACTCGCCCCCACCGGCAGCAACGCATCGTTGAAGTCATAACTCGCGTTATGCAGCAGGCAAGGCCCACCGCCATGCCCATGCACGCGATGGTCGCCGCTGCCATTGCCCAGGAATGCGTAACACCCCGGCTTCTCGCGCAGCATGAACGAGAAATCCTCGGCGGCCATGGTCGGATCGGCCGCCGCGTTCACGTGCGCGTCGCCCACCAGTTCGCGCATCACCTCGACGGCCAGCGCCGTCTGCGCCGCATCGTTGATGGTGGCCGGATACTGCCGCTCGAACCACACCTCGCACTCGCATTCGAACGCCGACGCGGTCGCCGCGGCCACGGCGCGCATGCGCGTCTCGATCAGGTCGAGCGTGGCGTCGGAGAACGTGCGCACGGTGCCGCCGAGCCACGCATCGGTCGGCACCACGTTGAGCGCCTCGCCGGCGTGGATCTGCGTGACCGACAGCACCGCGCCGTCGATCGGATTGCGGTTGCGCGTGACGATGCCCTGCAACGCGTTCAGCACCTGCCCGGCGGCGAACACCGGGTCGCGGCCCAGATGCGGCATGGCGGCGTGGCAGCCCGCGCCGCGCAGCGTGATCTTGAACAGGCTGGTGGACGCCATCAGCGGCCCCGGCCGCACGGCGAAATCGCCGGCCGGAATGCCGGGCCAATTGTGCAGCCCGAACACGGCATCCACCGGAAAACGCTCGAACAGGCCGTCCTCGATCATCGCGCGCGCGCCGCCGCCCGCTTCCTCGGCCGGCTGGAAGAACAACTGCACGGTGCCGTCGAAGCCGCCATGCAGCGCCAGATGGCGCGCCGCGCCGAGCAGCATCGCCGTGTGGCCGTCGTGACCGCAGGCGTGCATCGCGCCGGGCACGGTCGAGCGGTGCGCGAAGGTGTTGACCTCCTGCACCGGCAGCGCGTCCATGTCGGCGCGCAGCCCGATCGCACGCGCGCCGCTGCCGCGCTTGAGCGTGCCGACCACGCCGGTCTGGCCCACGTTCCGCGTGACGGCGTAGCCCCAGGCTTCGAGCCGCTCGGCCACCAGCGCGGCGGTGCGGTTCACCTCGAAGCCGACTTCGGGATGCGCGTGGATATCGCGGCGAATCGTCTGCAGTTCGTCGGCGTGGGCGAGGA
>NZ_BAAILN010000096.1:62654-85069 GCF_054589155.1 Burkholderia sp. 3C | reverse complement strand
TGCGGGGAACGGTGGAAGCGATCGCCGGAGCCACGCTGGCGCGGCTCCGGCGATGCGGGTGAACGAGATCAGATATGGAACAGTTGCGCCACCAGCGTCGCGCCGATGAACGTGCCGGCATTGGCCACGAACGACACCAGCACGATGCGCCAGCCGAGGCGGCGGAACGCGGGGATGTCCTTGGCGATCGACAGCCCCGCGAACACCAGCATCGGGGTGGTCACGCCGAGAAAATCGTTGTGCGAACCGAAGGCCGCGATCTGCGTGGCCCACGGGCACCACGGCGAGGTCAGGAACATCGCCACCACCGACACCCAGCACACGGCCGGAATGCGCCGCCCGGTGACGCGCGCCAGCGCATCGCCCACGATGGTCGCGCCCACCATGATCGCGATGCCCGGCAGCCCGACCAGCGGCGCGGTGCCGTGTGCGATCCAATCGCACACCAGCGCCATCGCGGCCGTCACGATCCAGGCCGTGAGCTTGCCGCCGTAGCCGAGCGAGGGCGCTTCGGTCTGCACCTCGCCGAGCGCCGGGCTGGCGGCTTCGGGTTGCGCCGAGGCCTTGGTGGTGCGGCCGATGATCGGCTCCAGCACGCGGTAGCCGAACACCGCCAGCGGCAGCGAGATGAACAGCGTGAAGTAGGTGCCGATGGTGGTGGTGATCAGGTTGCTGGCCGCCGCGAACGCGAGCACCGATTTCGCGGTTTCCGGGTCCTGCTGCGCGGCGATCGCGCCGGAGGCGGCCGCCATCATGCTGCCCGAGCCGACGCCCGAGCCCATCGCCAGCGCGAGCGGATCGAAGATGCCGAGGCTCGACACGAAGCCGGCGAACACGGCGATGAACACCGCGCCGAACACGGTGCCGGTCAGGTACTCGGCCAGCACGCCGCGCCCTTCGGCGGAATCCATGCCGTACTTCTCGCCGATGATCGCGAGGCTCGGCTCGCGGCCCACCGAGAACGTCGCGCCGATCGCCTCGCGCTTGATGCCGAGCAGCAGCGCGAGCGGCAGGCCCAGCAGGATGGTGCCGACAAAGTGGCCGAACTCCTGGAACGCGAGCGCCCAGCCGGCCGCCGCGAGCTTGGGCAGCGCGCTGCCCACCATCAGCCCGAGCTTCGCGACGAACAGCAGCAGCGCAGGCTGCAGCACGGCCGCTGCGAAGAACTGGTTCGACACGTCGAGCCGCGCGCTGCTTTTCCAGCGCGCGCTGGCCAGGCCGAGCGCCGCGCCGAGCAGCAGCGCCCAGATCATCGGCAGCAGCACCACCTTGCCCGGCCCGATCTTGAACGTGAACGAGCCGATCCACTGCGCGATCAGCAGAATGCCGGCGGCATACAGCATGACCTTCGCCGCGCCCGCGCCGCCGAATTCGCGGCGCTCGATTCCCAGTGCGTGTTCCATCGCGACCTCCCCTTTTGAGTCCGGCTTCCGTCGTACGCGGGCCGGTATTACAGATAACCGAAGGCGGTCGGCGGCGCTTCGGCCGTCTCGACCCACACGCTCTTGGTCTGCGTGTATTCGTACAGCGCCTCGACGCCGCTGGAGCGCCCGTAGCCGCTCATGCCGTAGCCGCCGAACGGCGAGGCGACGTTGATGGTCTTGTAGCCGTTGACCCAGAACGTGCCGGCGTTGACCTGCGCGGCCACGCGGTGCGCGCGCGCCACGTCGGTGGTCCACACCGCGCCGGCCAGGCCGAAATCGGTGTCGTTGGCGATGGCGATCGCTTCGTCTTCCGAATCGAACGGAATCGCCGCCACCACCGGCCCGAAGATTTCGGTGCGGGCGACGTCCATCGCATTGGTCACGCCGCTCAGCACGGTGGGCGCCACGAAATAGCCGCCGTTGCCGAGTTCGGCCGAACCGGCCGCCAGCGTCGCGCCGGCCTCCACGCCGCTCGCGATCATCCGCACCACATGTTCGTACTGCTTGCGATTGTTGATCGGGCCGACTTCGGTGGCGTCGTCGAGCGGCGCGCCCACGCGGATCTTTTTCGCGCCGGCCGCCACCATCGCGACGAATTCGTCGTACACCGAACGTTGCACCAGCAAGCGCGAGCCGGCCACGCAGCTCTGGCCCGCGCCGGCGAAGATCGCGGCCTGGGCGGTGAGCGCGGCACGCTTGAGATCGGCGTCGGCGAACACGATGTTGGCCGACTTGCCGCCCAGTTCCAGCACGCACGGCACCACGCGGCGCGCGGCGGCCTCGGCGATGCGCGCGCCGGTGGCCGGCGAGCCGACGAACACCACCTTGCTCACCACGCGATGCGCGATCGCAGTCTGCCCGACCGTATGACCGAAGCCGGCCAGCACGTTGACGAGGCCGCGCGGCAGCCCGGCGCGCTCGCCGAGCCGGCCCACCACGATCGAGGTGAACGGCGTCAGTTCCGACGGCTTGAGCAGCACGCCGTTGCCCATTGCCACGGCCGGCGCGACCTGCCAGCCGCAGGTAAACACCGGCGCGTTCCAGGGGGTGATCTGCAGCACCACGCCGGCCGGCTCGCGGCGCGTGTAGTTCAGGTGCGAGGTGGGCACCGGGATCACGTTGCCGTAGAACTTGTCGGTCCAGCCGGCGTAGTACTCGAACATCTCGGCGACCTTCGCCACCTCGCCGCGACAATCGCGGATCGGCTTGCCCGAGCCGAGCGATTCGAGCCGCGCGATCGCCTCGGCCTCGCCGCGAATCGTGCGCGCCACCTCGTTCATCACGCGGCCGCGCGCGGCGTGCGTCAACGCCCACCATTCGCGCTGCGCGCGGCGTGCGCTTTCGGCGGCGTGGGCCACCACGTCGGCGCCGGCGTCGCGGTAGGCGAGCGTCGCCTCGCCGGTGGCGGCGTCGTGGAGCTGGACCATGTCGCCCTGGCCCGCGACGAGTTCACCGTCGATATACGAGCCGATGGTGGTCGCGCCGGGGAAGAAGTGCGCGAAGGCGGCGAGCAACTGGTCTGCGTGCTGTGTCATGTCGGTATTCCGTGTCGGATTCGTCAGGCGAAAACTGAAAAGGCGCAGGAGGCTCAGGCCGGATCGAGGAAATCGACGATGCGGTTGAAATCCTCGGCGTCGCCGAGGTGCTCCTCGCTGGCCGCCCACAGCCGCGCGGCCTCGCGCGCCACCGGCGCGACGCTGTCGAACTGGTCGAGCAGGCCCAGCGCGAGACGCACGTCCTTGCGCATCAGCTTCATCGTGAAGCCCGAATCGAACTTGCCGTTGAAGATCCAGGTGGGGTAGTTGGTCAGCGTCGCGCTGTTGCGGCCCGAGCCGCCGTTCAGCGCCTCGACCAGCTTCTCGGGATCGACGCCGGCCGCGCGCGCGGTACGCACCGCTTCACTCGCCGCCAGCAGATGCACGCCCGTCAGCAGGTTGTTGAGCAGCTTGGTGACGTGGCCCGCGCCCACCGGGCCGACGTGCACGCGCTTCGCGCTGATCACGGCGAGGATCGGCTCGACCGCCGCGATGTCGGCGTCGGCACCGCCCAGCACCATCGTCATGGTCGCGGTGGCCGCGCCCTTCGGGCCGCCGCTGACGGGGCCGTCGACGAAACCGATGCCGCGCTCGGCCAGCGCCGCCGCCACCCGGCGCGTGCTGTCCGGGTCGGCCGTGGTGGTGTCCACCACGATCGTGCCGGGCTTGGCGTGCTCCAGCACGCCGCCCGCGCCGAGCACCACCGCTTCCACCACCGCCGAGGTCGGCAGCGACAGCAGCAGCACGTCGGCGTCGCGGGCGATCTCCGCCACCGACGCGCGCGCCGCCACCACGCCCTGCGCCGCGAGGCCGTCCGCCACGCCCGGCGCGGCGTCGTAACCGAGCACGGCATAGCCGCCGCGCCGCAGCGAACCCGCCATGCCGCGCCCCATGTTGCCCAGACCGATCACGCCTACCGTTTTCATCCGACGAACTCCCGATTGCTGTTGGTGAAGGGCGGAACGCCGGCTTGCGGCCGCCCTGCAGTGACTCGATGGTGGTCCGGGCGAGCCGTATAATCAATCACCGCCAATATTGCTATTGTTCTAATTTTTAGAACGCTCGAATCGAGAACGCCGCGCCATGACCGACACTTTGACCGACAGCCGGATCGTCTATTTCTACGAGGCGGTGCGCTGCGGCACGATCCGCGCGGCGGCCGACTGGCTCGACGTGGCGCCGTCGGCGGTGAGCCGCCAGATCGGCCTGCTGGAAAAGGAACTGGATGCCACCCTGGTCGAGCGGCACGCGCGCGGCGTCACGCCCACCGAGGCGGGGCGCTGCGTGATCGAGTATTTCCGCGAGCAACTGGCGCACCGCGACGATCTGATCTCGCGCCTGCAGGAGCTGCGCGGCCTGAAGACCGGCGAGGTCAGCCTGGTGCTCGGCGAGGGCTTCGTGTCGGACCTGCTGGCCGGGCCGATGCAGCAGTTCTGCCGGCAATACCCGGGCATCCACGTCAACCTGGACGTGGGCAGCACCAACGACGTGATCCGCAAGATCTCGAACGACGAGGGCGAGATCGGCCTCGTCTACAACCCGCCCGCCGAGCACAAGCTGGTGTCGCGCGCCTCGAAGCGGCAGCCGATGATGGCGATCGTCGGGCCGGATTTCCCGCGCCGTGCGCACAAGGTGCTGTCGGTCCAGCAACTGGCGACGTATCCGCTGGCGGCCACCCATCCGTCGTACGGCACGCGGCAGATGATGGAGGCCGTCGAATATGCCGAGCGCGTGCGGCTCGGGCCGATCGTCACCACCAATTCGTTCGCGATCCTCAAGGAATTCGTCAAGTCGGGGCTGGGCATCGCGGTGATGCCCGCGTTCGCCGTGGCGGCGGAACTGCAGGCGAAGGACCTGTTCGCGATCGACATCGCTCATCCGATCCTCGAAAACGCCGAGGCCCACATGGTCACGCGCGTGGGCCGCAAGCTGTCGGTGGCCGCCAACAAGATGCTGCAGATGATGACGGGGCAGATGCGCGCATTCCGTTGAACGCCACGCCCCCCCGCCACGACCGTATATCATCCGGTGCAGACAGCCGCCGATTCCGCGACCTCCTTTTTTCGCCAGCCGATGAACACACCGAACGAAGCCCGCGCGCTACGCGCCCTGACCGCCCTCGAAGCCCGCATCGTCGGCGTGCTCAACGAGAAGCAGCACACCGTGCCCGACACCTACCCGCTCTCGCTCAACGCGCTGACGGCCGGCTGCAACCAGAAGACGGCGCGCGCCCCCGTGATGAACGTGAGCGAGGCCGAGGTGCTCAACGCCATCGAGGAATTGAAGGGCGTGAGCCTGGTGTTCGAGGGCAGCAGCAGCCGCGTGCCGCGCTTCGAGCACAACCTGAACCGCGTGCTCGGCATCCCGAGCCAGGCCGTCGCACTGCTGACCGTGCTGCTGCTGCGCGGCGCGCAGACGGCCGCCGAGCTGCGCCTGAATTCGGCGCGGCTGCACGGCTTCGCCGATGTCTCGTCGGTCGAGAGCTTCCTGGAAGAACTGGCCGAGCGCTCGACGCCGCTGGTGATCAAGCTGCCGCGCGCGCCGGGCGCGCGTGAAAACCGCTGGATGCATCTGCTGTGCGGCGAGGTCAACCTGGCCGCCTACGCGGTATCGAGCACCGACGAAGGCGGTGCGACTGGCGGAGCAAGCCCGGCCGAATTCGAGGCGCTGCGCGAGGATCACGACCGCCTGGCCGAGGAAGTCGCGCGGCTGCGGGCGCTGGTCGAGCGGATGGCCGGTGAACTCGGCATCGATGCCGGTTCGGGCAACGATTCGGATGCCGATTCGGCCTCCTGACGAAACCGCGCCGGGCGCGCCTCAGTCGAGCGCGCGCCCCTTCATCTCCGGAATCAGCCACAGCGTCGCGACGATGTCGAGCACGTAGAGCGCGGCCAGCGCCGCGATCGCCACGGTGAACGAATAGCGCGCCGCCAGCGCGCCCACCACCATCGGCCCGAAGCCGCCGATCGCGCGGCCGAGATTCCACAGCACGTTCTGCGCCGTGGCGCGCGCGGCGGTCGGATAGGCTTCCGACATCAGCGTGCCGTAGCCGCCCACCATCCCGTTCACGAACATCCCCATCAGCGCGCCGGCCCACAGCAGCGCCGCCGGGTCGCTCAATTGCGCGTAGACGATCACCATCGCCACCGCGCCCGCCTGATAGACGAGGAACGTCGGCTTGCGGCCGATGCGGTCGGCGAGCTGGCCGAACAACCAGACGCCGGCCATCATGCCGAGCACCGTCACCGCGGTCCACATGCCCGATTTCGTCAGCGAGAAGCCGAGCCGTTTCGCGAGAAAGGTCGGCAGCCAGATCATGATTCCGTAGTAGCCGAAATTCTGCACCGCGCAGAGGATCACGATGCCGGTGCTGGTGCGGGCCGTGCGCGCGTCGGCGAACAGCATCCGGAAGCGCGCGCCGAGGCTCGGCATGGCCGCCTCGGGGTGGCGCGCAAGGACGAACGGCTCCGGTTCGTGCAGGCGGTTGCGCAATTGCCAGGCCACCAGGGCGGGCAGCATGCCGACCGCGAACATGCCGCGCCAGCCGATCCATTGCAGCAGCGTGGGCGTCAGCAGCGCGGCCAGCAACACGCCGCATTGCCAGCCGAGCGCCACGTAGGACGACACGCGCGCCCGCTTGGCCGCAGGCCACGCCTCGGCCGCCAGCGCCATGCCGATGCCGAATTCGCCACCCAGGCCGATGCCGGCCACGGTGCGATAGACGAGCAGGTCGGTGAAGCCCTGCGCGAGCGCGCACAGGCCGGTGAACACGGCGAACAGCGCGATCGTCCAGGTCAGCACGCGCACGCGGCCGTAGCGGTCGCTCAGTGCGCCGAAGATCAGGCCGCCGGCCACCGCGCCGATCAGCGTCCAGGTCACCAGCGCGCCGGCCTGCCCCGCATCGAGCTTCAGCGACACCGAGATGGCCGGCAGCATGAAGCCGAGGATCAGCAGATCGAAGCCGTCCATCGCATAGCCGATCGCGGCGCCGGCGAGCGCCTTCCAGGCGTAGCGCGTGACGGGTTCGGCGGCTGGGGAGGCGGCCTCGGCGGCGGCGGGAAACTTCGATGACATGGCGGTTCGGCGGTGGGTTCGGATCGGGTGCGCGGAGGCCAGGTGGCCGGTGCGCGACCGAAGGATACCGCGACAGAATCGAATCCACCGGCGACGCACACTTCATGATGATTCGCGCCGAGTCACGTCGATTCGCATTCCCGAATTTTCATTCGGCAATTTTTAATCGAATTAAAAACATCGAGGCAATGATTACCGTCCGCCGCTCCGCGCAAAAGCGCCAGCCCGCCTCGATTCCGGGAAACCGTCGATTCACCGCCCGGCATCATTTCGGAATCCATAAACATTCGATTTGTTTAGCTAAATCACCAAAAAATCAGGGATTTTTCCAAATAGCGGACCCGGCATTCCCCAGCGCACACTCGGGCTGACAACAAGCTTCCAGCCGTGGCCGCGCCTCGCGCCGCACCGGCATCGCGTTCGACAACACCTGGAGACAAGGATGCGGATGACCCTGAAGTGGGCCCTGGCGAGCGCGTGCCTCGCCGCCGTCGCCGCGCTCGGCGGCTGCAACGACGATGGCGGCGGCGCATCGCCGGCCTCGATCGCAAGCCAGATCGCCGGCGGCCTCGACAACACCCCGAACCCGGCGAACCGGCCCGGCCACGCGCCCGGCGGCCGCGTGGACATCGCGGGCCTGACGCAGCGCGTCAACGTATTCATCGGCACCGGCGCGCCCGACGCGGGCGGCCTGTTCCCCGGCAACCTGAACCCCGGCGCGCAAACGCCGTTCGGCATGGTCAGCTTCGGCCCCGACACGCCGGGCAGCGGCCAGCCCTGGGGCAATGGCTCGGGCGGCTATTACTACTCGGACAGCAGCATCGATTTCTTCAGCCTCACGCACCTGAGCGGCCCCGGCTGCCGAGGCCAGGGCGCGGTGGCGCTGATCCCCGGCGGCGGCGCGCTGACGTTCTCGCACGCCGACGAAAGCGCCTCGCCCGGCTACTATCGCGTGAAAACAGGCAACGGCGTGCTCAACGAATTCACCGCCACCACGCGCACCGGCATGGCTCGCCTCAGCTATCCGTCCGGCACCGCCTCGCCCGAACTGACGCTCGACGCCACGCGCAGCAACGGCATGAAAAGCGGCGTCGCGCCGGGCCTCGTGAACGTGTCGGTCGATACGGCGCGCAACGTGGTGACCGGCCAGACCGTGGTGGGCGCGTTCTGCGGCGGCACCTGGTACAAGCCGGTGTACTTCTCGATCGCGTTCGACACGCCGCTCGACGCGGCCAAGACGACGCTCGCCAACGGCGTGGCGAAGCTCGTGTTCCGCGCGAGCGCGCATCGCGGCGCGGTGGTGCAGATGAAGGCCGGGATTTCCTCGGTCAGCGTGGCCAACGCGCAACTGAACCTCGCGACGGAAAACCCGGGCTGGTCGTTCGAGCGGGTCAAGGCCGAACAGCAGGCGGTGTGGAACCACCGGCTCAACACGATCCAGCTCGACCTCGCGAAACCCGGCGCGCTCGCGCGCCTCGACGGCGCCACCGCGCAACGCGCGCGCAGCTACGTCACGCAGTTCTACACGGCGCTCTATCACGCGATGGCCGGCCCGACGGTGTACAGCGACGTAAACGGCGACTATCGCAGCATGCAGCAGACCGACCTCAACGCGGCGGCCAACACGGCCCCGGCGCGCGCCGTCGCCAATGTTTCGCAGTACGCAGTCCCGGGCAACCCGCGCGCCTATCGCACGCATTACGCGGGCTTCTCGCTGTGGGATACCTACCGTTCCGAAACGCAGTTGCAGGCCCTGCTGTTCCCATCCGAAACGAGCGACATGATGCAATCGCTGGTGGCCGACGCGCGGCAATGCGGCGCGTTCCCGCACTGGGTGGACGGCAGCGACGACACCAAGCCGATGGAAGGCGACCACGCGCCGAACGTGATCGCGGCGGCCTATGCGTTCGGCGCGCGCGGCTTCGATACCGGCGCGGCGCGCGGCGTCATGCTGCAATCGGCGTTCGGCACCGGCGGCCCCGGCAGCGCGTTCGTGGAAGGCGCCTGCAACAACATGCCGAGCGTGGACGACAGCGTGGGCGCCAGCCCGATCGCCGACGCCTACCTGAAATACGGCTACGTGACCACGGATTCGACCTCGAACCATCACCCCGGCTCGATGACGCTCGAACTCGGCACCACCGACGAATCGATCGGCAACTTCCTCGCCGCGCTCGGCCAGCCCGGCGATGCGCAAAGCGTCGCCGCGCTGCACCAGCGCGCGCGGGCCTGGGCGCACCTGTTCAACGCGAACATCCCGGCCGCCCTGAACTACAACGGCGGCGAAACGAGCGGCCTGGTGCCGAAGGACGCGAGCGGCCAATGGGTGTTCAGCGGCCCCGACAACGGCGGCTTCCACGAATCGAAGGAACCGAACTATCTGTGGACGATCGGCCATGACTACGCGTCGGTGATCGCCGCGCTGGGCGGCAACGCGGCGGCCGTCGCGCGCCTGAACACGCTGTTCGGGCTGAACCCGGGCGACCCGTTCGGCGGCCCGCTGCCGAGCGCGGCCACGCTCGACAGCGGCGAGAACGGCAACACGCTCTACATCGGCAACGAGCCGTCGCTGCAAACGCCGTGGGCCTACAACTGGGCCGGCAAGCCGCAGCTCGCGCAGCGCGTGATCCCGATCGTCATGAAGCAGACGTTCTTCGATACGCCGGGCGGGCTGCCGGGCAACGACGATGTCGGCGCGACCTCCACGTTCTATCTGTGGGCGAGCCTCGGGCTGTATCCGGTGGTGCCGTCGGCGCCGGGCCTGGCGATGTCCACGCCGCAATTCAAGGGCATGACGGTGTGGCTCGACGACGGCCGCAAGAAGCTGCGCATCGAGGCCGACGACGAGGCGCTGCTCAACGACAAGCCCTATATCAAGTCGGTACAACTGAACGGTACGACGTACCGTGGTTCGTGGCTGCCGGTGGCCGCGATCGCCGGCGGCGGCACGCTGCGCTACACGCTGTCGGCCACGCCGACCGATTGGGCGACCGATCCGTCGCTCGCGCCGCCCTCGGGGCCGGCCGCCGACTATACGAAGGCGACCGCGTCACCGTCACCCTCGCCGTGAAGCCGAGGCGTTACAGGCGGAACAACGCGCGCGGCGATTCCACAAGGATCGTGCGGCGCTGCGCGTCATCGGGCACCCAGCGCTGCAACGCGCGGGAGGCCGCTGCGTAATCAACGCGGTCGCGGTGCTCGGTGTGCGGCCAGTCGCTGCCCCACACCAGGCGCTGCGGCCCGAACGCAGCCAGCAGGTCGGCGGCCAGCGTCGCGCCGAGCGACTCGCCGCCGCCTTCGCGCACGCTGCGATAGGCCGCCGACAGCTTGACCCACACGCGCCCGCTGTCCGCCCGCGTCAGCAGATCGCGAAAGCCCGGATCGGCCGCGCCGGCCGCCGGTTCGGGCCGGCCGAAATGGTCGATCACGATCGCCCGGCATTGCGGCAGCAGCGCGTCGATCAATATGGGCAGGTCGGCCGCGCCGCGATGGATCTCGAGATGCCAGCCGAGCGCGTCGATGCGCGCGAGAAAGCGCGGCCAGGGCCCGCTGCGCAGGTCCGGCAGCGGCAACCCGATCAGGTTCAGCCGCGCACCGACGATGCCGCTCGCGGCCAGCGCCGCCAGCTCCGCGTCGCCGATCTGCGGATCGACCACGGCCACACCGCGAAAGCGCTGCGGATAGCGGCGCGCAACGCTCGCGAGCCAGCGGTTGTCGGTGCCGAGAAAGCTCGGCTGCACCAGCACGCCGTGCGACAGGCCGTGGCTGGCCAGATGCGCCACGTAGGCGTCCAGCGTCGCGTCGTAGTCGGGCGCGTGGCGGCGTTGCGCGGCCAGCGGCAGGCCGCGCACGAACAGGTGCGCGTGCGTGTCGACACCGGCCATCGGCGGTGCGGCGGCGGCAAGCCATGCGGCGCCGGCAGCCGACAGGCCGGCCTCGGCGCGCACGGCAAAATCGTCAGGCAGGGAAAGACTCATCGTCGACATGATCGGGAATGCGAAGGAAATCGAAACGGCACGCAATGCAATGGTGCAAACTCAGCGACGCGCCTCGGCCACCGCGCGCGCCGGCTCGGCGATGCGCCGGCCGCGCGTCTCGGGCAGCATCAGCGCGGCGATCACCACCAGCCCGTAGGCCACGCCGGCATCGATGCCGAGCGCCGAGCCAAGCGACATCGAGCTGCTCATGTGGCCGATCAGCACCGGAAAGCCGGCCGACACGATGCGGCCGAAGTTGTAGCAAAAACCCACGCCGGTGCCGCGCACGCCTTGCGGATACAGCTCGTTGAACAGCGCGCCGAGCGTGGCCGGAATGCCGGCCGAGAACAGCCCGAGCGGGAAGCTCAACAACAGCATGGCGGTGTCGCCGATCGGCAGGAACACATAGATATTGACCATCACGCCGCAGCACACCGCGAACAGGATCACGTTCCAGCGGCGGCCGATGCGATCCTGCAACCACGCGCTGACGAAGCAGCCGACGATGAACGCCACGATCACCACCGCCAGGTAGCCGCCCGTGCCGAGCACCGACAGATGACGCTCGGTTTTCAGGTAGGTGGGCAGCCAGGTGGTGATCGCGTAGTAGCCGCCGTGCGCGCCGAGGCCGATCAGGGCGCCGACGGCCGTGGTGCGCAGCACCGCCGGCGAGAAGATGCCGGCCGCCGTCGCCAGCACGCCTTGGCGCTGGCCGTTCGCGTCGATCGGCAGCGGCTCGCGCGGCGGCTCCACCACGTTGCGGCGCAGGTAGAGCACCAGCATCGCGGGCACCAGGCCGATCGCGAACAGCAGCCGCCACGCCCACTCCTGCGAGACGAACGAGAAGATCGCCGTGTAGAGCAGCACCGCACCGCCCCAGCCGAAACCCCAGGCGCTCTGCACGATGCCCATCGCCTTGCCGCGATGTTTGGCGTTGACGGTTTCGCTGAGGAGCACCGCGCCGGCCGTCCATTCGCCGCCGAAGCCGATGCCCTGCAGCGCCTTCAACGCCAGCAACTGGTCGAAGTTCTGCGCGAACGCGCTGAGGAACGTGAAGAAGGAAAACCAGATCACGGTGATCTGCAACGCGCGCACGCGCCCGACCCGGTCGGACAGCACGCCGGCCAGCAGCCCGCCGAGCGCGCCCGCCACCAGCGTCGCGCCGCCGATCAGGCCCGCCTGGCCCTTGCTGATGCCCCAGACGGTCAGCAGCGTCGGAATCACCAGCGAAAAGATCTGGGTATCGGCGGCGTCCACCGCCCAGCCGGCAAAGCAGCCCCACAAGGTTCGTTTCTCGGCGGGGGTGATGTCCCGATACCAGCGCATGACCGTCTCCTCGATGCGGGCGGCGCGGCGCGCCGGCCCGTCGGCCCCGTGGTTCCGGCGCCGCAATTGATTGATAGCCGGCATTCTGGCGCGCCTTGCATGCGTCGTACACTATGGAATCGTTGATCTTTCATTGCATGAGCGTATGGAATCGGCTCGCATCCTCAAATACTTCCTGGCCGTGGCCGACGCCGGCAGCGTGACCGGCGCGGCCGACCGGCTCGGCCTCGCGCAGCCCGCGCTGAGTCAGGCCATCACGCGGCTCGAACGCGAGCTGGGCGTGAAGCTGTTCTCGCGCACGCGCCGTGGTGCGACGCTGACGCCGGCCGGCGAGGCGATCGTCGACGACATCCGGCTCAGTGTCGCGCGCATCGAGGCCGCCGAGCGGCGCGTGCGCGATATCGGCGCGCAGCGCGGCGGGCGGCTCACGGTCGGCTTCGTGTCGGCGGCGCTGTTCGAGGTGCTGCCCAAGGCGATCGCCGCGCTGCGCGCCGCCGTGCCGAACGTCGAGCTGACGCTGCGCGAGATGAGCAACGCCGAGCAGGCCAGCGCGCTCGAATCGGGCGAGATCGACATCGGCCTGCTGCATACGCCGGTGGTGGTGCGCGGCCGCATGCACGAGCAACTGATCGCGCGCGAGCGCCTGCAGGCCGTGGTGCACGACACGCATCCGCTCGGGCCGGACGGCCGCCTCGCGCTGGCCGACCTCGCGCGCATCGGGCTGGTGTGGTTTCCACAAGGGCAGTTGCCGGTGGTGCGCGCGGGCATTCTCAGCGCGTTCCGCAAGGCCGGCTGCGAGGCGGAGATCGTGCAGGACGCGAACCGCTCGCTGACGGTGCTGGCCTGCGTGGCGGCCGGTTGCGGGGCGTCGTTGCTGCCCGCCTCGGTCAAGGCGTTGCAGTTCAGCGGCGTGCGCGTGTGCGAGATCCGCGACGGCGACGCGCTGCCGTTCTTCGAACTGAGCGCCGTGTGGCCGAACCGCTCGCGCCCCACGCTGGCCGACCGCTTCGCCGCGCTGCTCGAACGCGATGCGGCCAGCGACGCAACGCATGATGCGCCGGCCGCCTCGCGCAAGAAGCCCCGTTAGCCGCGCCGCCATCGGCTCTGTCGACACGCGCTTCGCGCCCGCCTGACGCCGCCGTCATTTCCGTAACACCCGTAATCGTCGTAACGCCGCGAAAAAATCCGGCAACACGGCCGCTGCCGTTCGACGAGATTTCTTTCGGCTTCCGAACGAATGGCCTTCGCCCCGCACCCACGTTCGACACGAAAGCGCACATCGCCCTCGTCGCGACACCGCCGCACGCCTTGTTGCGCCTTGTTGCGCCTCGTTCGCGCGCACCCCGCTCCGTCAGCCGCCGGAAAGAAACATGCAGTAAACACGAGGTAACCCGTCGCCGCGCGCCCGACGCGATACTCGCTTCCGTTTTCCCACCGGAGCGCGAACATGGCGCCGCCTCAGGCTTATTCGATCGATGCGCTGCACGGCTTCGAGCTGACCGAAGACGGCCAGTACCTGATGCTCAACAGCAACCAGCCCGATCGCCTCGCCCTGCATTGCTCGGTGATGCACGAGCTGCTCGCGGCGTTGTCGAATGCGATCGGCTCGTCGGAGCGCATCCGCCACAAGCAGCGCAGCGTCAAGTTCGTGATGCCGTGCGAAGCCTGGACCGTCGGCCGCGATGCGGGCGGCGCGCCGGATTTGATCCTGTCGTTCCGCCTGCCGGGCGGCGCCGAGCTGTCGTTCCAGGTCGAGCGCGCACTCGCGGGCCAGATGGCCGACGTGCTCGCGCTCGCCAGCGGCCCCGCTTCCGCCCTGCCCCGCGCGGCCGGCGCACTGCAATAAGCGCGCGCCGTCGTGCGCGTCCGCCTTCCCTCTCGCCCGCGGGTTCCCCGCCTTTCCGCCATCCGCATGAATGCATCTTCCCTGTCGTCCCGCCGCCTGCGGTTCCTGACGGTCGCCGGCCTCGGCGCGACCTCCGTGTCCGCCTGGGCCATCGATCCGTTTACCGTCTCGGACATCCGCGTCGAGGGCCTGCAGCGGATCGAGCCCAGTTCGGTGTTCGCCTATCTGCCGATCAAGCGGGGCGACACGTTCACGGATGATCTGGCATCCGAAACGATTCGCAAGCTCTACGCGACCGGCTTCTTCAACGACGTGCGGGTGGCGACGCAAGGCAGCGTGGTGGTGGTGCAGGTGCAGGAGCGCCCGGCGATCTCGGCGATCGATTTCGCGGGCATCAAGGAATTCGACAAGGACAACCTGACCAAGGCGCTGCGCGCCGTGGGCCTGTCGCAGGGCCGCTATTACGACAAATCGCTGGTGGACAAGGCCGAACAGGAACTGAAGCGCCAGTACCTGACGCGCGGCTATTACGCCGCCGAGGTCACCACCACCATCACGCCGGTCGATGCGAACCGCGTGTCGATCCTGTTCTCGGTGGCCGAAGGCCCGAGCGCGAAAATCCGCCAGATCAACTTCATCGGCAACAACACGTTCTCGTCGAGCACGCTGCTCGACGAGATGCAGCTTTCCACGCCGAACTGGTTCTCCTGGTACACGCGCAACGATCTGTATTCGAAGGACAAGCTGACGGGCGACCTCGAGAACGTGCGCTCGTACTACCTCGATCGCGGCTACCTCGAATTCAATGTCGATTCGACCCAGGTGTCGATCTCGCCCGACCGCAAGGACATGTACCTGACGGTCACGCTGCACGAGGGCCAGCCCTACACGCTGTCGAGCGTGAAGCTGGCCGGCAACCTGCTCGACCGCCAGGCCGAACTGCAGAAGCTGGTGAACATCAAGGCCGGCCAGCGCTTCTCGGCCTCGAAGCTGCAGGCCACCACCAAGGCGATCGTCGACAAGCTCGGCGAATACGGCTACGCGTTCGCCACCGTCAACGCGCAGCCCGAGATCGACCAGGCCACGCACAAGGTGGGCATCACGCTGATGGTCGATCCGAGCCACCGCGTATATGTTCGCCACATCAACATCTCGGGCAACGCGCGCACGCGCGACGAGGTGATTCGCCGCGAAATGCGCCAGATGGAAAGCGCGTGGTTCGATTCGAACCGGCTCGCGCTGTCGAAGGATCGCGTCAACCGGCTCGGCTATTTCACCGACGTGGACGTCTCGACCGAGCCGGTGGAAGGCACCACCGATCAGGTGGACGTCAACGTGAAGGTGACCGAGAAGCCCACCGGCTCGATCACGCTCGGCCTCGGCTACGGCTCGGGCGAAGGGCCGATCATCTCGGCAGGCATCTCGCAGGACAACGTGTTCGGCTCCGGCACCAGCCTGTCGGTCACGGTGAACACCGCCACCACCTACCGCACGCTGGCCGTCGAGCAGGTGGACCCGTATTTCACGATCGACGGCATCCGCCGCATCACCGACGTGTATTACCGCACCAGCCAGCCGCTCTATTACTCGAGCACGACCGATACCAGCTTCCGCGTGATCACCTACGGCGCGTCGACGAAGTTCGGCATCCCGTTCTCGGAAACGGACACGGTGTTCTTCGGCGCGGGCCTCGAACAGAACCGGCTCGACGTGGATTCGACCACGCCGCAAAGCTATATCGACTACGTGAATTCGTTCGGGCGGGTATCGAACAACGTGCCGGTCACGGTGGGCTGGTCGCGCGACAACCGCGACAGCACGCTGATCCCGAGCAAGGGCTACATGCTGCAGGCCAATGCCGAATACGGCACGCCGCTCGCCGCCACCACCTACGTCAAGAGCGACCTGCAAGCGCAGTACTACTACTCGTTCGCGCGCGGCTTCATTCTCGGCGTGAACTTTCAGGGCGGTTACGGCAAGGGCCTCGAAAACAAGCCCTATCCGATCTTCAAGAACTACTACGCGGGCGGCATCGGCTCGGTGCGCGGCTATGAATCGAGTTCGCTCGGCCCGCGCGACGCCACCACCGGCGACCCGATCGGCGGCTCGAAGATGCTGGTCGGCAACATCGAGCTGACCGTGCCGCTGCCCGGCACCGGCTACGACCGCACGCTGCGCGTGTTCACGTTCGTGGACGGCGGCAACGTGTGGGGCTCGGAAGGCAACAGCGTGGGCGCGAACGGGCTGCGCTACAGCTTCGGCGCGGGCCTGGAATGGATCTCGCCGATCGGGCCGCTGAAGCTCGACCTCGGCTTCCCGATCGTCAAGCACACGGGCGACCAGTACCAGAGGTTCCAATTCCAGATCGGCACGTCGTTCTGACGCAGTGGCCCCACATCCGTCTCCCGCAGCCGGGCGGCTTCGCGTAGGATAGCCGGCGGTCCGCGAGCGGACCCGCGGCGCCGGCCTGCGCCGCCTACCCCACGGAGACGTATGAACACTTCGACCAACCGGGCGTCGTGGCTCGGCGCCCTGCTGATCGCCGCCCTTTTCACCGCCGCCGCCCTGCCTTGCACCGCGCGGGCGGCCAGCTTCGATTGCGCCCAGGCGGCCACGCCGACCGAAAAGCGCATCTGCGCCGATCCGCAACTTTCCAGGCAGGACGAAACGCTGCGCGACCTCTACGCCCGCGCGCCGGCCACCCCCGACTGGCGCGCCGACCAGCGCGCCTGGCTCGCCACCCGCGACGCCTGCGCCGACGACGCCTGCCTGCGCAACGCCTACGCCGACCGCCTGGTCGTGCTGCGCCACGCCAACACGCCGTTCCACTGGGGCACGCGCTGGCAGCGCGTCGATTCGAGCGGCCAGCACGGCGCATCGATCGACATCACGCACGTGAACGACCAGCATTTCCTGTTCAGCTTCGACGCGGCGGCCGGCGCGAACTCGGGCGCGCTGTCCGAAACCGCCACGTTCTCCGCGCCGGGCACGGCCCAATACGTCGGCAACCAGAAGATGGATACCCAGGGCTGCGTGCTGACGTTCCGGCGCGTGCTGAACCGCCTGAGCGTGGACCAGAAGGGCGACCCGTTCGCCTGCGGCGCGGGCGTCGGGGTCTATTACAACGGCGATTACGTCGCCGCCGCGAAGGACCCGAACGCCGCGCCGAACCTGCTGTCGCTCGGCATCGCGCGCAGCGTGGCCGAAGATGCCGCGCTGCACCAGTTGCTCGGCCACGACTACCAGACCATGGTCGGCACCGCCGGCGTGGTGGATACCAGCGCCGACAACCTCGACCACAACGGCGCGCGCGTGGCCGCGATGTTCGTGCAGGGCGTGGCGTGCGACACGAAATCGGTGCTGATGAGCGACGACCGCGGCCACCTGTGGGCCGCCGTGTGGGATGCCGGCATGCCGCCCGCGCCCACATCGATGCGCTATTACACCAACGTGCCGGCCGATCGCGGCCGCTTGCCCAAGACCATCGCCGAAGCGAACACGCAAACCTGCCCCGGCGAAACCGTGGTGGTGAAGATGATGCCGTGAAGGTGTCGAGCGGCCCGGTGCGGGGTGATTGCGCCGGGTGCGTGCTTATTGCTTCATTTTGTTATTGCGGAATATCGACTAAACAAAAACCAGTCATTCAAACCCGTCAATTCCGACAGCATCCGACTGGAATAAAAACTCGATTCGATTATCCCGTTTGCTTATTGCATTGACCGGTTATTAGGCCGCCGCATCTCGCACTCGACCCGCAATCGTTTGCGCATAACCGGCCGCGTAAAATTTTAAACTTTCGTGGTTTTTTTCATTGCGTCGTGCGATTATCGCCGTCGCGATGCTACCTATGTGTCGCAAGGAAGTTTCGTCGGCCCGTATTCCGCCGAAATTATCCAGTGCCTTGACGATCCGCGCCGCCGGCGGCGCGGATCTTTTTACCGAGGCATTTTTTCTGAATTAGTGCCAATTCAAATTTCAGATATCTCGATCATGGCCGCCAATCGGCGCGATTCTTTGGAATAGGCGCTCGCCATTTGCCAGGGAAGCTGCAATCAAACACCGCCTTGTTCAGCGTCATGGTGCTGCGTCGCGTTTTCCCTCATTGTTTCGAAGCCCCCTAGAACTTCGTTCAATGATGCATGGCCACATCACACGGCACCATCCGTAGGGCGCTTAAAGCCCTGCTGTTTATCGTTCTGTTTCTTTTGTCGTTCCGTTTTGTCCGCCCATACGACGATGAATGGACGCAGTCCGAAATGCGCGCATGGATGCACGCGTCGGAAGTGCTGGGCATCCGTGACCCGGAAGACCTGTATATCGGTCTATGGATCACCGTTGAATTGATCGTGGCAGCGACTGCCTATGTGGCGATCATCAGGCTATGGCGGCGCTTTTCGGCATGACTGGCTGCATAGGCACTGTTCGTCGTAAAACCCATGCCACGGCCCAATCGGCACCTCGGCCTCCGCGTGGCTGCGAAACCATTCCCGGTTCAGCAACGCGTCGCGAAGTTTTCCGTTAAAGCTTTCCGGCTTGTGTCAGCCACACTCAACCGCGCCCCACAAACGGCATATTGCTGGCCATCACCGTCATGTTCAGCACATTGGCCGACAACGGCAGGCTCGCCATATAGCCCACCGCATCGGCCACATGCGCCACGTCGAACATCGGCTCGGTCGCCATCGTGCCGTTCGCTTGCAGAACCCCGCGCTGCATGCGCTCCGACAATTCCGTCAACGCATTGCCGATATCGATCTGGCTGCAGACGATGTCGAACGCGCGGCCGTCGAGCGCGATGCTGCGGGTCAGGCCGAGCACGGCGTGCTTGCTGGCCGTGTAGGGCGAGGTGAACGGCCGAGGCGTGTGCGCCGAGATCGAGCCGTTGTTGATGATGCGCCCGCCGCGCGGCGACTGGCGGCGCATCAGCGCGAACGCGCCGCGCGCGCACAGGAACACGCCCGTCAGGTTGGTGTCGATCACGTCGCGCCAGCGCTCCACGCTCAGTTCGTCGATCGGCACGGCCGGCGCGTTGATGCCGGCGTTGTTGAACAGCAGATCGAGCCGGCCGTAGGTGCGCTCGATCTCGGCGTAGAGCGCATCGACGCTGCCCGCGTCGCGCACGTCCACGCTGACGGCCAGCGCCTCGCGGCCACGCGCCTTCGCCGCCTCGACGAATTCGGCCAGCGGCTCGGGCCGGCGGCCGGCCGCCACCACCGTGAAGCCGTCGTCGAGCAGGCGGTTGGCCGTGGCGCGCCCGATGCCGCTGCCGGCGCCGGTCACGAGTGCGATGCGCGGCGTGGCCGCGTGATTGGCGGTGGGTTCCATCTGCGAGTCTCCTGGTCGTGGCGAAGGGAACGGGGTGCCGGCATGGCCGCGCCCGGGGGGAGCCGGCCGGCGCGCCGCGTGCACGGCGAAGGTGCTAGCATGGCGCAACCCGAGGCATCGCGCAGCATGGCGAGCATGTCGCCACGGGCTTTCGATACGCTTGCATACCGTAGGGAACCAGGAGGAGCTATGTCTTTCGAGCATCGTGGATTTCGCGTGACCACGGATACCTTGCCGGACGATACCGGCACGCAGTGGCAATGCATCGCGAAGATCCACGGCATCGACGACGCGCATCGCGACGTCGAATTGCCGAACGTCGAACTGACGATCTCGCGCCTGAAAATCGACGTGCTGATGGTCATCAGCATGATCGAGCAGCGCGCCAAGGATTCGATCGACGAGTGGCTCGCGGCCCACTGAGCCACGGCACGGCGGCCGCGCGTCACGGGCGCCAGCCCGGCGGCATGCGGTGGCCGTTTCACGGCGCGGCGGAAGTTCGTCGCGCCTGAGCGCTCGACCGGCTTGGGTCCCAATCCACCGCCTTTTGGCTTGCCCGCTTCAGCCTTCCCCGCCTTCCCGCTTCGTTACTCGCTCACCTGCTTGATCCGCTTGACCGCTTCGGCCTGCCGTCCCGATGGATCGCCTGCCCGGCCTCGCTCGCCTGGCAATGTGTCCCGCGCCTGCGGTCCCCAACAGCTTCGCGGCAATTACGGCATCCCGCGGATACGCTGCCCCGGCGCGCTGAAGATCCGCGCCGCGCACACGCCTGCCCCGCTCGTACACGCCACCGCTCATTTCACGCGCCCGGCGCGCTGCCGGCCAGCGCCGAATGCGCCACGCGGATCACGTCGCGGCCGGTTTGCCGGGCCTCGTACAGCGCGAGATCGGCGCGCACGTAAAGGCGCTCGAAGGTATCGCCATCCTCGGCCGCGGCAATGCCGCCGCTGACGGTGTAGACGCAATCGCCGCCCGGCGTCACGACGGTGCGTGACGCGGCGGCCGCGCGCAGCCGCTCGCCGGCCTGCCAGGCCGCGCGCGCCGCGGTGCCGGGCAACAGCACGCCGAACGTTTCACTGCCGATCCGGCCGACCAGCGTATCGGCACGCAGTTGCGCCCCGGCCAGTTGCGCGAAATCGCGCAGCACCGC
Organism: Burkholderia sp. 3C; assembly: GCF_054589155.1. Taxonomy (NCBI): domain Bacteria; kingdom Pseudomonadati; phylum Pseudomonadota; class Betaproteobacteria; order Burkholderiales; family Burkholderiaceae; genus Burkholderia; species Burkholderia sp. 3C. The sequence continues at coordinate 64,412 of NZ_BAAILN010000096.1, read as the reverse complement.
ATCGCCGCCGGCGCTGCCGACGGTGTCGTTGATGCGATCGAAGCGGTCGAGTTCGAGCACCAGCAACGCGACCGGGTGCACCGTGCGCGGGTCCGCCAGGCAGTCGCGCACCGCCGCCTCGAACTGCTTGCGCGACGGCAGGCCGGTCAGCGCGTCGCCGTCGGTGCTGTCGCTGGCGCGGCGCAGCAGCGTGTCGTGCACCAGCATCAGCGCCGCGAGCGGCAGCATCGCGGCCGCCACCTCGGCGATACAAAACAACATCGGCACCCTGACGTGCGCGGTGCACGCCGCTCCGTCGAACACCGCGCACAAGCCCATCAACAACGCCAGCCCGGCCGTGACGCGACGCGGGCGCACGATGTCCGCCGTCGGCGCGGGACGCAGCAGACGCCACGCGATCGACGCGCCGAACACCACGGCGAACACGCTGTTCGCAAGCGCCATCGCGGGCTGCCCGCCTCCGGCCACCGCCACGCCGCCCAGCACCAGCCCAAGTGCGACCACCGCGCCGGCCAGCACCGGCCGATTCGGCTGCACGCCGGCCAGCCGCTGGCAGCCGGCGTAAAAGCAGGCAAGCGACGCGGCGCCGGCCAGCCCGGCCAGCACCAATGCGAACGGCGCGGCCACCTGCCGATGCGGCAACGGCAGCAGCACCGAAACGCTGATCAGCGCGGCGCAGGCGGCCCATTCACGCACGCCGGGCAGCCGGGCGCGCCACAACGAGGCGTGCAGCACCAGCGCGACGATACCGATCGAGGCGGCGAAAACGAGGAAAGGCGGGACAGGATCTGACATTCGGGTAGCGGCGGATCAGGCGCGACGGGGCTGAGGCCGGCCGGCGGCTCGCGCTCGGCGAACCCGCTTTCGGCAAACGACATGCAATGGCTCTGACGCGCCCCGGACACCCATGTGATTCTCTCGGTCTGTTGTCTTGTGAATGGCTTCGGCCGGCCGGCGCGGTCGATACGCGCGGTCACGGCAATCGGATTCGATGCGCGTGCAACGGTGTGCGCATCCCGCCTGGTCGGAGCGAAACCCGGCATCGTCGGCACGATCGCAGACGACGCGACGTGATTGTAGGGGGGCTTGCGGGCCGGTGGACGCCATGCCAAGAACTTTAACAATCTTTCGCCGGCGGACATGGACGTACCGAAAGCGGCCCGCCCGCCGAGGATTACAAGGACATTTCACCCGGGTCGTGAACGGCGGCGCGGCGGCCGATTGCACGGCACCGCGAACCACGCTACCCTAACTCCGATTCAGAAAGTCGGAGTGGACATGGCACATATCAGTACAGGGGTCGAATACGGGCTGCATTGCCTGCTTTATCTGATCGAGCCGGCGCCGGGCATGCGCGAGGCCAGCGTGCGCGATCTCGCGGAATTGCAGGGCGTGCCGGTGGATTTTCTCGCCAAGCTGTTCACCAAGCTGCACAAGGCCGGGCTGGTGATCGCCACCGAAGGCGCGAAAGGCGGCTTCGCGCTGGCGCGGCCGGCCGAGCAGATTTCCGTGCTCGACGTGGTCAGCGCGATCGACGGCGATAAAGCGCTGTTCGAATGCCGCGAGATTCGCGACCGCTGCGCCGTGTTCGAGGGCGCCAAGCCGGCGTGGGCGACGAGCGGCGTGTGCGCGATCCACTCGGTCATGCAGCAGGCGGAAAAGAAGATGCGCGAATCGCTGGCCTCGCAATCGCTGGCCGAGATCGCCGGGCGGGTGTCGTCGAAGGCGCCGCGCAGCTTCGGGCCGCAGGTCGTCAAG